>JBDTNG010000043.1:0-15641 GCA_039933895.1 Flavobacterium sp.
GTCTGATGGATTGGGTAACACACGTAGGAAAATTTGAAGAGTTTTTAATAGGCATCATCTTTATGCTACTTTATTTTATCGTAATGGAAGTAACATTCTCCCGAACTTTAGGAAAGTACATTACCAAAACCATAGTTGTCATGGAAGATGGCTCCAAACCAGATACCGCAACGATTATAAAAAGAACTTTATGTCGATTTATACCATTTGACGGACTCTCCTATTTTGGAACTCCCTCAAGAGGTTGGCATGATTCAATTTCAGATACTTGGGTTGTGAAAAAAGAAGAATTTGAACGCGAAAAAGAGTTGTTTTATTCTTTTGAAGAGATTGGAAATAACGATAATTAATATCCACAGCCTTTATTTTGAGGGCTGTTTTTTTATAAAAATATAAAGCAATGTCTTCGTACATTTGTAATCAAAATACAATCAAAATGTCAAAGGAAAAAAAAGGAGTTTATACAGGGATTATAGAAAAGGATAGCGACGGAAATTATTTCTGTGGTGAATATCTTTTGGATTACCAATACACAGAGAAAAGTTTCAAACTTGGTGACGAAATCAACATCAAAACCATTATTGAAAACCCAAGTGATAAGAGCTATGAAAAGTATCCGAAGAAATCAAGAAATTTCTTTTTATCTAATTTAAAAGAATAGCTTTCAGCATGATTACGATTCAAAAAACCACTTCCGATCATACAGATTTTCAAAAACTCATTGCAATTTTTGATGAATATCTTATTGACATTGACGGTGAAGAAAGAGATTTTTTTGCATTTCATAATAATAAATATTTAGAGCATGCTTTAATTTGTTATGAAAACGAAGAAGCCATAGGCTGTGGTGGTTTTAAAGAATTTGATGCAGAAACTGCCGAAATCAAACGCATGTTTGTACATCCTGACCATCGAAAAAAAGGCATTGCCAGTTTGATTTTAACCGAATTGGAAAATTGGGCAAAAGAATGTGGTTACACAAATTACATTTTGGAAACTTCCCCAAAACTAGAAAATGCCATTTCCATGTACAAAAAAATGGGCTACCAAATCATACCTAACTTCGGACAATACGTTGGTGTGGAAAACAGCATTTGTATGAAAAAAGAATTATATTCGAAACTTCTAGAACCTATACTTAAAAATCAGAAATCATTATGATGAACTGGGAACAACTTTTATCTTTAAAACGTCAAGGCGATACAAATAAACGATTACGTATCGAACAAGACGATACCCGTTTGGGCTTTGAAGTCGATTATGACCGAATTATTTTTTCGTCAGCCTTTCGAAGTTTACAAGATAAAACCCAAGTTATTCCACTCTCTAAAACCGATTTCGTACACACACGATTGACACACAGTTTGGAAGTTTCTGTTGTAGGACGTTCTTTGGGCCGATTAGTAGGTAAAAAAATATTGGAAAAATACCCGCACCTCAAAGAAGCTCACGGTTACCATATGAATGATTTTGGAGCCATCGTTGCTGCTGCTTCGTTGGCACATGATATTGGAAATCCACCATTTGGACATTCTGGAGAAAAAGCAATTGGTGAATATTTTTCCATTGGAAAAGGACAACAATTTAAAGACAAATTAACCGATAAAGAATGGCAGGATTTAATTGATTTTGAAGGAAATGCGAATGGTTTTTCAGTGCTCACTGCTTCACGACCAGGGGTTGAAGGTGGCTTGCGCGTTACTTATGCTACTTTGGGTGCTTTTATGAAATATCCTAAAGAAAGTTTGCCTAAAAAACCAACTTCCAATATTGCCGATAAAAAATACGGTTTCTTCCAACAAGACAAAAAGTTCTTCAAAGATGTGGCCAATGAGTTGGGATTAATTCCAAACAAAACAGGCAATGACATGGGTTTTGAAAGACATCCACTCGCCTATTTGGTTGAAGCTGCCGATGACATTTGTTACACCATTATCGATTTTGAAGACGGAATTAATTTGGGATTGGTATCTGAAGATTTTGCTTTGGAATATTTGATCAAATTGGTTAAAGACTCAATCGATTCAACCAAATACAACTCATTAACTACAAAAGAAGACCGAATTAGTTATTTGCGTGCTTTGGCAATTGGAAGTCTGATCAATGATGCTGTAAAAGTATTTATCGAAAACGAAGAAGCCATTTTACAAGGCAATTTCCCTTATGCTTTAACCGATAAAAGTAAATACAAAGCACAAATGGATGACATCATCAAATTGAGTGTAAAGAAAATCTATCAAAGTCGTGAGGTTATCGAAAAAGAACTAACAGGATATCAAATTATCAATAATTTATTGGATAAATTCATAACCGCTTACAACAACAAACACGAAGGCAAAATATCAAATTTCGATAGCTTATTATTGAAAATTTTACCTGAAAAACACCATTTGGAAAAAGACAGTTTATACGAACGACTACTACACATTTGTCATTTTGTTTCTATGCTAACTGATGGCAACGCACTACTGTATAACAAGATAATTTCTTAACTTAACTGTTAATATTAGCGATATAACATTAAAAAATTGTTATTGTCTTAATAAATTATTTATATTCGCGGATACTAAACTAATTAATTATATAACAATGAAAAAAACTACCCTTTTTTTATTTTTTCTCTTACCCGTTCTAGGATTTTCCCAGACGGCTCTTGAGAAAATACAAAATTACATGGTCGAGAATCGAGCCAAACTAAACTTAACGCAAGCGGACGTTTCGGATTTGGTTATCACCAATGATTTTGTTACTGCTGATAACAATGTTTTCATCTACCACGTAAAACAACGTATCAATGGAATTGAGGTTTTAAATTCAGATTCTAACTTTTTGATACAGAATGATAAATTAATCAATCAAGGAGGAAAAAACTTTATCTCGAACATTAACCAAAAAGTTAACACTGCTACCTCAACTCTTAGCGTTACTGACGGATTAAGTTCTGCTATAACAGGACTTCATGAAATGGCTGTTAACAATGTTCAAATTTTAGAATCAGGTCAGAACAAATACAAATTAAGCAATGGTGTTTTAACAGACAGTCCTATCAATGCTCAATTAGTATATTATCTTACAAATGCTACAACTTTAAAGTTAGCTTGGGATTATGAGTTTTATTCTCAAGATTCTAACCATTTATGGAGTGTAAAAATAGATGCAGTTGATGGTAAAATTTTAGATAAAAAAGATTTAGTTATTTCTTGCAACTTTGGCCCTAGAGATAATCATAATCACGCTGGAAAAGCTCTTACTAATTCTGATAAATTCACAAATACTTTCTTAAAAAGTGAGAATCAACAAGCGCTTGCGTTTAACCCTGGAACTACAAATTATAGAGTTATTCCATGGAACTATGAAAGTCCAATCCATTCTGCAAGACAGTTAATTACAAATCCAGAATCTACTGTTGCGTTAGCTCCTCTATTAGTTGCAGCGTCTCCTAATGGATGGCACAATGCGAGTACGACAATAGGCGCTTCAACAACTACTTATAACTACACAAGAGGAAACAATGCATTTGCATATTCAGATTACACAAATGCTAATCCTGCTGCACCTACTACGTATACTACAGCTTCAGCAGGAGCTTATCCTAGTTTAACTTTTGACTTCACTTATCCTGGCAATAGTGCGGTAGCTACAACTTATATTGCTGCAGCAACAACAAACTTATTCTACCAAAATAATATCATGCACGATTTATGGTATCAGTATGGTTTCAATGAGGCTAATAAAAATTTCCAAGTTGCGAATTTTGGAAGAGGTGGAAATGGTAATGACGCTGTAAATGCTGAAGCTCAAGATGCTTCTCAAGCTACAACACCTGCTTTTAACAATGCTAATTTCTCAACTCCTGGTGACGGTTCTAAACCAAGAATGCAAATGTATCTTTGGAACATTAGAAAACCTTCTAACTTACTAGTAAATAATGGAACTTTAGCTGGAACAAACTATAATGTTAATGATAATGCTTTTAGCCCAGGACACGTTAATTTACCTATTGCACCTGCATCATTAACTAATAATTTAGTTTTATTTAATGATGGTACTCCTGATACTTCTGATGCTTGTACCGCTGCTACCAATGCGGCTGCCTTAAACGGGAAAATTGCAGTTATAAGAAGAGGTACTTGTACTTTTGCTATTAAAGTAAAAGCTGCACAAACAGCTGGAGCTATCGGTGCAATTGTAGTAAACAATGCTGCTGGAGGTATTTCAATGGCTGGAGCAGATGCTACAATCACTATTCCTGCAGTGAGTATGACTCAAGCGGACGGAGAAGCTTTGATTACAGCAATGTCTTCAGGAACAGTTAGTGTTAGTATTTCTTCTCCCGAAGTTTTTGTTAATGCTGATGGTGATTTTGACAATGGGGTTATTTCTCACGAATATACTCACGGTATTTCAACAAGATTATCTGGAAACTGCTTAGGTGGTGCTGAACAAATGGGTGAAGGATGGTCTGATTGGGCATGGTTAATGATGCAAATCAAACCAGGTGATACAAGAAATGACGCAAGAGGTATTGGTACATTCGTAGAAAACCAAGCAACTACTGGCCCTGGTATTAGACAATATAGATACTCTACAGATATGGCTGTTAATCCACATACTTATACAGATTCAAATAACCAATGGTATACAGATACTACATCAGGTCTTGATGTAATTGATGTTCACGGTCTTGGTTCAATTTGGTGTGTTATGCTATGGGATTTAGCTTGGAATTATATCGATAAATATGGTTATGATCCAAATATTTATAATGGAACAGGCGGTAACAATAAAGTAATGAAATTGGTATTGGATGCCATAAAAATCGACGGATGTGATCCAACAATTGTAACTGGTCGTGATGCTCTTATTGCAGCAGATCAAGCAACAACCGGAGGTCAAAATTACTGTATGATTTGGAAAACTTTCGCTAGAAGAGGTGTTGGTGTTGGAGCTTCTTCTGGAGCCAATTCTGCTAGCGCTTCTGACATTCAAGATCAAACAGCAAGTTTCGTAGAACCAGCTCCAGGGCCAAACTGTACTTTAGCAGTTAACTATTTCGAAAATGAGGATATGATAAAAATTTATCCTAATCCATCAAATGGTCAAATCAATATCAAAATAAATCAATTCTCAGGCAAAGTAAACTTACAAATAGTTGACTTAAATGGTCGTGTGGTTTATTCATTAAACAATACTGATTTTAATGTTGAAAAAACAATCAACTTAAGCCATTTACAATCTGGAATGTATATTGTTAAAATTGACGGAAGTGAATTAAATTATACTAAGAAAATTATCTTAAACTAATTTCATTCTGAATATATTCAAAAAGCGTCTCAAAATTGAGACGCTTTTTTTATTACAAATCATCAATTTTACTTTTATCCAAAGTATTAAACCAAGAAAATGGTTTGTTTCAAAATTTGATAAAAGCTGAATTATTATTTTACATTTCTAGTGAAAACGCCTTTTTGAAAGAATCAACTTACATTAATATTTTTTATTTGAAACAAACAGCAACGCTTTGTTATTCAGTAAAATAAGGTTTTAAAATTAAACTCAACTTGTGGTGGTTTATGGTTTACTTATGATTTTTTAATAGTGTAAAAACAATATATTTTCGCTAACTAATCATAATCAACTTAACTAATGAAAAAAATTACCTCTTTATTATTTTTTCTCATTCCACTTCTAGGGTTCTCCCAGACCCCAATTGAGAAAATACAAAATTACATGACTGAAAATAGAGCCAAATTTGGATTAACACAAGCCGATGTCTCAGATTTAGTTATCACCAATGATTTTGTTACGGCTGACAATACTGTTTTTATTTACCACGTAAAACAACGGATAAATGGTATTGAAGTTTCGAATTCAGATTCTAATTTTTTAATCCAAAATGATAAATTAATCAATCAAGGAGGAAAAAACTTTGTTTCGAGCCTTAACCAAAAAGTGAACACTGCAACTCCAACTTTAAGTATTATTAATGGACTAGGGTCTGCCATAACACAACTTCAAGCAATGACAGTTGACAATGTTCAGGTTTTAGAATCAAGTCAAAACAAATACAAATTAAGTAATGGAGCGTTAACAGATAGCCCTATTAATGCTAAATTGGTATACTACCTTACGGACGCAACAACTTTAAGATTAGCTTGGAATTATGAATTTTACACTCAAGACAGACAACATATCTGGAATATCATGATTGATGCTGTTGATGGCAAAATTTTAGACAAACAAGACTTAGTGATTTCTTGTAATTTTGGCGGTAGAGAAACCCACAAAGAATCAATTACAAATTCTGATAGATTTACACAAAATTTCCTAAAAGACAACAATCAGACATTAGCTGCATTTAATCCTGGTACAACTAACTACAGAGTTATTCCATTTAATTATGAAAGTCCGAATCACAGCCCTAGACAATTAGTAACAAATCCTGAATATACCGCAAATGCTTCACCAAACGGATGGCATAATGCGAGTACTACCATTGGTGGTGCAACAACAACTTACGCGATAACTAGAGGTAACAATGTTTTTGCAATGGATGATATTAACGGAAACGATGATGATGCAGGATTAAGCCCTAATGGTGGGGCGTATCCAAATTTGACTTTCGATTTTCCTTATCCTGGAAACAATGTAGTAGCCAGTACTTATCTTTCAGCTTCAACAACAAATTTATTTTACATGAATAATGTTATGCATGATTTATGGTACCAATATGGTTTTAATGAAGTAAATAAAAACTTTCAGACGGCAAACTATGGAAGAGGTGGTGCTGGAGGTGACGCAGTAATCGCTCAATCTCAAGACAGGGGTGTTGCAGCACCAACAGCTCAAACTTATGACAATTCTAACTTTGGAACACCTTCTGACGGTGGTGCAGGAAGAATGCAAATGTTTTTATGGGATTTAGCTCCTGGGCTAACATTTACTGTAAACTCACCAGCTTCGGTTGCTGGAGGTTATGGAATATTGGATAATTCATTTAGTCCTGGACACGTAGCTCCACCAGCGGCCCCAGGAATAACACAAAATTTGGTTTTATTTAATGACGGAACTCCTGATAATTCAGATGCTTGTACTGCTGCTACAAATGCTGCTGCATTGAATGGTAAAATTGCTGTTATCAGAAGAGGTACCTGTACTTTTATTCTAAAAGCAAAAGCTGCACAAAACGCAGGAGCTGTAGCGGTAATTATTGTAAACAATACTGGTGGTGCAGCTCCTGGCATGGGTGGTGCAGACGCAACAGTTACAATTCCTACTGTAGCTATGACGCAAATTGATGGTGAAGCATTGATAACGGCAATGGGTTTAGGAACTGTAAACGCTAACTTACAAGGTCCTGCTGCAGGATTTGTAAATATTGATGGTGATTTTGACAACAGTATCGTCGCTCACGAATATGGTCATGGAATTTCTACTAGATTATCTGGAAATTGTTTAGGAGGTAATGAACAAATGGGAGAAGGATGGTCAGATTGGTTTTGGTTTATGATGCAAATCAAGCCTGGAGATACTAGATACAATGCAAAAGGAATGGCAACATTTGCATATGGACAAAGCCCAGCAGGCGGTGGCATTAGACCATACAAGTATTCAACAGATATGGCGGTAAATCCTCAAACTTATGAAAGTACTAATACAGCTGCTGTTCCACACGGAGTTGGTTCAATATGGGCAACAATTTTATGGGATTTAACTTGGGATTATATTGATAAATACGGGTACGATTCAAATATATACACTGGTACTGGCGGTAACAATAAGATAATGAAATTGGTATTAGACGCGATAAAAATCGACGGATGTAACCCAACTTTTATTACTGGTCGTGATGCCATTATTGCAGCTGATCAGGTAACAACTGGAGGTAAAGATTTCTGTATGATTTGGAAAGCATTTGCCAGAAGAGGTGTTGGTACAGGTGCGTCATCAGGAACAACCGCAATTACAGACCAAGTAGAAGATTTTCAAGAACCAGCTCCAGGTCCAAACTGTACTACTTTAGGGGTTAACTATTTCGAAAATGAGGATATGATAAAAATTTATCCTAATCCATCAAATGGTGAAATCAACATCAAAATAAATCAATTCACAGGCAAAGTAAACCTGCAAGTAGTTGACTTAAATGGTCGTTTGGTTTATTCATTAAACAATACTGATTTTAATGTTGAAAAAACGATCAACTTAAACCATTTACAATCTGGAATGTATATCGTTAAAATTGACGGAAGTGAATTAAATTACACTAAGAAAATCATCCTAAACTAACCCAATTCTATCTATATTTAAAAAGCGTCTCAGATATTGAGACGCTTTTTTTATTGCACTGTATTTAATTTTTGAATCAAACTAGTCACATCAATTTCACACATTTTTTGCAACTCATTAACTGTTCCGTGCTCAATAAAATAATCTGGAACACCCCATTTTTTTATTGTTATAGCATATTCATTTTCTGCACAAAACGAAGCAATTAAACTTCCTAAACCTCCAGTAACCACTCCGTCTTCAATACTAATGATTTGTTTGTGGTTCTGACAAATTTCATGAAGTAAAATTTTGTCTAAAGGCTTTATAAAAGGAAAATGATAATGTGAAAATAAATTAGAATTTTCTATATCCGAAAGTGCTTTAATAACATTATTCCCAATGGTTCCAGTAGATAAAATAGCAATTTCAGAACCTTTTTGAAGTGTTTTAGCTTTTCCAATTTCAATTTTTTCGAAAGGCTGTTTCCAATCTTGAATAACACCTCGTCCGCGCGGATACCGAATCGCAATCGGATGATTTAGACCCAATTGTGCAGTGTACATCACATTGCGTAACTCGATTTCGTTAATTGGTGCATACAAAATCATATTAGGAATACAACACAAATAAGCAATGTCGAAAACGCCGTGGTGTGTAGCACCATCTTCTCCAACCAATCCTGCTCTATCCAAACAGAAAACCACAGGTAGATTTTGTAAAGCCACATCATGAATTACTTGATCATAAGCTCTTTGTAAAAAAGTAGAATAAACATTGCAAAAAACCACCATCCCTTGAGTTGCCATTCCAGCCGCCAAAGTTACAGCATGTTGTTCGGCGATACCCACATCAAAAGCACGTTTTGGGAATGCTTCCATCATAAATTTCATAGAAGAACCAGAAGGCATGGCTGGCGTGATACCGATAATAGTTTCATTTTGTTCGGCCAATTCTACCAAAGTCAGACCAAAAACATCTTGGAATTTTGGTGGTAAATTTTCCGAAGACACTTGATGAATCTTACCCGTTAAAGCATCAAATTTTCCTGGCGCATGGTATTTTACTTGATCTTCTTCGGCAAGTTGCAACCCCTTACCTTTTGTTGTAATAATGTGAAGGAATTTTGGCCCTTTAACCTTTTGCAATCGTTTCAATTCCTTTATTAAACCAAAGATATCGTGTCCGTCGAAAGGGCCCGAATAATCAAAATTCAAGGACTTAATCATGTTGTTGTCTTTCGGATTTTTACCTTCTTTAACCGAAGTCAAATAGTCTTTTAGAGCGCCAACACTTGGGTCGATTCCGATAGCGTTATCATTTAAAATCACTAATAAATTAGCATCAGTAACGCCTGCATGATTCAATCCTTCAAAAGCCATTCCTGAAGCAATTGAAGCATCTCCAACAACTGCAATATGCTGTTTTTCGACTTCTCCTTTTAAATTGGAAGCAATAGCCATTCCTAAAGCGGCTGAAATCGCCGTTGACGAATGACCTACGCCAAAAGTATCGTATTTGCTTTCGCTTCTTTTTGGAAAACCCGAAATACCGTGAAGTTCACGGTTGGTATGAAAAACAGTTCTTCTTTCTGTTAAAATTTTATGTACATATGCTTGATGTCCAACATCCCAAACCAACAAATCTTCAGGAGTATTAAAAACATAATGCAAAGCAATAGTCAATTCAACAACACCCAAACTAGCACCCAAATGGCCTTCTTTTCTGGAAACAATATCGATAATGAAGTCACGTAACTCTTTCGCCAAAAAGGGCAATTGCGATTCCTCTAATTGACGTAAATCAGCTGGGTTGTTGATGTGTTGAAGTAGGTTGCTTTCCATTTTGAATAAAAAGCAAATTTACATTATTAAAATTGTATTTCTATTTTTTTTCGATTGGAATAGTATCTCCTACTATGTGTGACCTAACTATTCCTAAAGTAAAAGTAGGTGTTTCATTCGGAATTGATTTTGCGACCTGATATTTGACTTTTCTTTTTGAAAGTGGTTCTTTAACAAACTTAACCTCATCTATTTTTGCTTTTGGAGGTTGATTCTCCTTTTGAGAATTCTTGTGAAATATAGGAGCTCCCGTAGTTGTATTATCATTATTAGCTCTAGAGTCCTCAACAATTGAATCATTAACAACCGCAACCTCTCCCAAAGTACTTCCGTCATTATTTTTACAACTAAACAATGTACTGCCCATAACAACAAAAAGCATCAGAAGGAATGCTTTGCGAAATGGCATTTTTTGGTTCAGAACACTTTGAGGAATTTCAAGGTTGAATTTATTGACTTGCGTGTTTTTAAATCTACCGCAAACATTTTTTCCATCATTTATAATAAAATAATCTTGGATTTCGGAAACATTCATATTCGTAAAATCAACAACACTTTTTACACAACTTCCACAAAATTTTCCGGTTTCGTCAGGAGACATTGCATTCCAATCTTCGTGGCAAGGTTTAGGAATTGTAATTTTAAATTTTGCTTCCATAATTGATTAGTTTAGTTTCTTTGATGTAGCTAAAACTGTACCAAAATTGTACTTTTACACCATGGAAAATATTTTTACCGACGAATATTTCATGAGGAAGGCTTTACAGGAGGCAGAAATGGCTTTTGAGAAAGGTGAAATTCCTGTGGGAGCCATTGTTGTGATTGACAATCGGGTGATTGCCAGAAGTCATAATCTGACGGAATTATTAAACGATGTTACCGCTCATGCTGAAATGCAGGCTATTACCGCTTCATCAAATTTTTTAGGTGGAAAATACCTGAAAGATTGTACTTTATACGTCACCCTCGAGCCTTGCCAGATGTGTGCCGGGGCTTTGTATTGGAGTCAGATTTCTAAAATTGTGATTGGCGCACGCGATGAACAACGTGGCTATATGAAAATGGGAACACAATTGCATCCTAAAACGGTGGTGGTAAGTGGTGTTTTAGAAAACGAATGTGGAAATTTAATGAAGATGTTCTTTTTGTCTAAAAGACGTAATTAGCCCCGATAAAAACGGCATCCTTTTTTATCTCGTTTTTTTAACGGGATAAAAAGATAGAGTGGATAGCGGGAAAAAGCTACAGAAAAAAATAGAAATTAGTGTAAACAACAAAACCGTCTCGATGAATCGAAACGGTTTAAACCTTCTAGGTAGGCAAAAAATATTTTATTATCCTTCGATAACCGCTACTTGAGCAGCTACTTTACCTTTTCTTCCTTCTTCTTCTTCGTATGAAACACTGTCTCCTTCGCGTAACTCTTCAGCTTTAATACCTGTAGCGTGAACGAAGATGTCTTTTCCTGTTTCATCGTCTGTAATGAATCCATAACCTTTAGATTCATTAAAAAATTTTACTTTACCTGTGCGCATTCTTTTAATAAAAAATAATTAATAATAGTCAAAGATATACTTTTTTGCGAAACAAACAAGTTTTTGCACAAAAAGTTAAATGTGATTGTAATTGGTTCTGTTTCAGAAGCTAAATAAAAAAAGCGGAAACTAATCCGCTTTGTATTATGCTTTTATGTTGACCATTATTGACAACTCTTCTAATTGCTGATTATCGATTGCCGATGGGGCATCAATCATCACATCACGACCAGAATTGTTTTTTGGGAAGGCGATAAAATCTCTAATTGTTTCTTGTCCGCCCAAAATAGCTACCAATCGATCCAATCCAAAAGCTAACCCTCCATGAGGTGGTGCGCCAAATTGGAAAGCATCCATTAAGAACCCAAATTGGTTTTTGGCTTCTTCATCGGTGAAGCCTAAATATTTGAACATTAATTGTTGTGTTTCTTTATCGTGAATACGAATAGAACCTCCTCCAATTTCGTTTCCATTCAACACCATATCGTAAGCGTTTGCACGAACTTTTCCTGGATCTGTTGGCAACAGATGCATATCTTCCGGTTTTGGAGACGTAAATGGGTGGTGCATAGCGTGATAACGACCACTTTCTTCATCAAACTCCAATAAAGGGAAATCTACAACCCAAAGCGGGGCAAATTCTTCCGATTTTCTCAAACCTAATCTCGTAGCTACTTCCATACGAAGCGCACTTAATTGTGTTCTTGTTTTATTGGCTGGACCAGAAAGCACGAAAATCATATCACCTGCGGTTGCTCCAGTTGTTTTTGCCCAATTAGACAAATCGTCCTGATCGTAAAACTTATCTACTGAAGATTTGTATGTTCCATCTTCGTTGCATTTTACATACACCATACCTGAAGCACCAACTTGAGGACGTTTTACCCAGTCAATTAAGGCGTCAATTTCCTTACGCGTGTATTCTCCAGCGCCAGGAACAGCAATACCTACAACCAATTCTGCTGCATTAAAAACAGGGAAATCTTTGTGTTTTGAAAATTGGTTCAATTCACCAAACTCCATTCCAAAACGAATATCCGGTTTATCGTTACCGTATGTTTTCATAGCATGTTCGTAGGTCATTCTTGGGAATTTATCTACTTCAATACCTTTAATTTCTTTTAATAAATGACGTGTTAGTCCTTCGAAGACATTCAAAATATCTTCTTGTTCTACGAATGCCATTTCGCAATCTATTTGTGTAAACTCCGGCTGACGGTCGGCACGCAAATCCTCATCACGGAAACATTTCACGATTTGGAAATATTTATCCATTCCACCCACCATCAATAATTGCTTGAAAGTTTGTGGTGATTGTGGCAAAGCATAAAACTGTCCTGCATTCATTCTGCTTGGAACCACAAAATCCCTCGCTCCTTCTGGTGTAGATTTAATTAAGTAAGGCGTTTCCACTTCACAAAAATCCTGAGCTGAAAGGAAATTACGAACTTCTTGCGCCACTTTGTGACGGAATAACAAACTGTTTTTTACTGGATTTCTCCTAATATCCAAATAACGGTATTTCATTCGAATGTCTTCACCTCCATCAGTTTCATCTTCAATAGTAAATGGTGGCGTTAGGGCTGCATTTAAAACAGTAAGTTCTGAAACTAAAATTTCGATATCACCAGTTGTCATATTCGCATTTTTAGACTCACGCTCGATTACTGTTCCTTTTACTTGAACAACAAATTCGCGACCTAAGGTTTTAGCCAAGTCAAAAACGACTTTTTCTGTACGACTTTCGTCGAAAATCAATTGCGTAATTCCGTAACGGTCTCGCAAATCGACCCAAATCATAAATCCTTTATCGCGTGATTTTTGAACCCAACCCGCAAGCGTAACTTCTTTATTAATATGTGTAGCGTTTAATTCTCCACAATTATGACTTCTGTACATGATCAAAATTTTAGACTGCAAAAATACTATTTTGTTTCAAGTTTTAGGTTTAAGGTTTAATGTTTTATCATAAAAAAATAAAATTTAGCATCGTCTTTAAAATTTCCAATGTTAAGTTTTCATCCAATGTTACGAAATTGTTAAGTAAAAGTTTTTTAATTGTAAATTATTAAATATATTTGTTATGTAATTGTAAAACTTTAAAACCTCAAACTATGAAAAAGTATATGATCTTAAGTGCATTAGTATTCTCTGGAGTTGTTTTTGCACAAACTATTCAGCCGAAATATGAAATTCAAGGAGACTTGATAAAAGCGACTTATTTTTATGAAAATGGTCAGGTGCAGCAAGTAGGTTTTTACAAAGACGGAAAAGTACAAGGAAAATGGATCTCGTATAATGAAGTTGGCAAGAAAACAGCTATAGGAGAATTCAACAAAGGAGAAAAAACTGGGAAATGGTTTTTCTGGAATGAAAACACATTAAGCGAAGTTGATTATGCAGACAGCCGTGTTGCCGACGTGAAAAAATGGACAAAAGACGCATTAGTTAAAAATTAATGCTTTAAAATATTTGCATACTTTCCTTCACGAAAAGATTTCTTATTAATTTGATACAATAAAAAAAGCTTCTCAAAATTGAGAAGCTTTTTTTGTGCGGATAATAGGTTTGCAACCTGCTTAATCTTGAATAATTTAAAAACCAATAAAATAATAAAAATATCAATAAAATTAAGACATAAAGAAACTTATTGAAAAACTTGAGATTAAACAAAATTAGGTTCAATTCAAATAAATTAACTTTTTTTCGGCAAAATATCGGCAAAATATTTATATTAGCAGTTGAAAATAAATCCAAATGAAAGTACGTTTTTTTACCATTAAATCTAAAAGTGAATTATCAAGTATATATGTAAGATTTTGGGACAGCAAAAGAATTGACCAAAAAACCAAGACAGGATTAACAGTAAAATTCAGCAATTGGAGTGAAACAAAAGAACAAGTAAAAAACAACGTATTAACTCCTGAAAAAGATTTAATCAATAATACATTACGAAAAATTGAAAACTATCTTATTGAGAGATATAATACCGATCATATTAATCAACAATATATTAATAAAGTTTGGCTTAAAGATAGAATTAAGGATTTCTTTGGCAAAGCTGACAAAACAGAATTACACAAAGTTTATTTTACTGATTGGGTTCAAAAATTTATTGAAGAATCACCCACAAGGCTTTATAAAGGAGAACCAGTAAAGAAAAGAACAATTCAACATTATACCACTACGAAATATAAACTTGAAGCATACGAAAAACATTTTAATACAAAATTGCGATTTCAAGATATTGGATTAGAATTTTATCGTAATTTTTTATTTTACTGTCAAAACATTGAAAAAATAAACAATAATACAATTGGTGGTTACGTTACAAATTTTAAAAAATGGTGCAAAATCATAGACATTGAAGGATTGCCGATAAACCCACAATATAGACATTCCGAGTTTTCTACAATCTCAAATGTTACTAAAGATGTTTATCTTACTGAAAATGAAATTAACAAAATTTACAACCATGACTTTAGCAATTCTGAACGTTTAGACAATGCGAAAGATAATTTCATTTTTGGTTTAAGAACTGGTTTAAGAATTTCAGACTTTCTAAGTTTAGAGAAATATAATTTTGTTGGCGATTATATAGAAATCATAACAAAGAAAACTACCCATCCTGTTGTTATTCCTATGCACGAGCAAATTAAAAGTATTTTAGAAAAAAGAAACGGAAATTTACCAAATCAAATATCTGATGCGAAGTTTAACGAGTATATAAAAGAAGTTTGTCAAGAAGTAGGTTTTAATGAAATGATAGAAGGAGCAAAAATGGTTGTTCAAACTGAAGAAGATGATTTTTTTCCTGACATTTCAGTTATTTCAAAGAATAAGAGCCGTAAAATATTTGGGACATATGCAAAATACGAATTAATCACCTCACATACTTGCAGACGTTCTTTTGCGTCAAACTTATACGGACAATTACCTAATATGCAAATTCCAGTTATATTGACCACCTAATTCCAATTTAAAGTGAGCACCTGAT
>JBDTNG010000044.1:0-2871 GCA_039933895.1 Flavobacterium sp.
CTTTCCGTCCCAAAACAACTGCCGAATTATTACAAGCGTTTCACGATGCTCAGGAAGATACTTCAATAGGCGTAGTGTTGCTTTCGGCTGAAGGCCCATCATCAAAAGATGGTGTTTGGTCATTTTGCAGCGGTGGAGATCAAAAAGCACGTGGACACCAAGGCTATGTTGGTGATGATGGATACCACAGATTAAATATTCTAGATGTACAACGATTAATCCGTTTTATGCCAAAAGCGGTCATTTGTGTTGTTCCAGGTTGGGCTGTTGGTGGAGGTCATAGTTTACACGTAGTTTGCGATTTGACACTTGCCAGTAAAGAACATGCTATTTTTAAACAAACAGATGCCGATGTTACCAGTTTTGACGGGGGTTATGGTTCTGCTTATTTGGCCAAAATGGTCGGACAGAAAAAAGCACGTGAGATTTTCTTTTTAGGCCGAAATTACTCTGCTCAGGAGGCTTACGAAATGGGAATGGTGAATGCCGTAATTCCTCACGCTGAATTAGAAGATACTGCTTACGAATGGGCACAGGAAATTTTAGCAAAATCACCAACCTCTATAAAAATGTTGAAATTCGCCATGAATTTAACTGATGATGGTATGGTAGGGCAACAAGTTTTTGCTGGCGAAGCAACGAGATTGGCTTATATGACAGATGAAGCAAAAGAAGGTCGTGATGCTTTCCTTGAGAAGCGTAAGCCTAACTTTGAAAAAAAATGGTTGCCATAATTTTGAGAATTTGTTAAAAGAAAAGAATTTCAATTAATCGAGTTTACAAAACACCAAATCATCTTGCAAAATGGAGAACTTTATTAACACCACTATCGATGTTGCCACACTTCCTAAGTTTGAGGAAGTTCAATTTAATCTTTTGCATCCCAATTATTGGAAAGTAACATTAATCAATTGGTTTATTATCTTTTTAGTTATTGGAATTGGAGCAGGAGCTGCGCTATATTCTATACCAGAACTGTTTCAATTTCAATCTGCAATTAGCATTGCTTATATTGTTTTATTGTTTCTGGTTATTTTCTTTTCAAGAATCAGTTTTAAAAAGAAAGGATTTGCCTTTAGAACCCACGATGTGCTTTTCAGACATGGAATTATTGCGACAAATACGATTGTTATTCCTTATAACAGAGTACAACATGTGGCTTTGCATGAAGGATTAATTTCAAGATATTTTGGATTGGCCAAAATCGAAATTTTTACTGCTGGCGGAAATTCAAGTGATATCGAAATTCCTGGAATAGCTAAAGAACAAGCCGAAAACATCAAACAGCTCTTAATGGGCAAAATCCAAAAACAACTGTAATGGAAACCAACTTTAGTCAGCCACAAAGACAATCTTCCATTGGTGTTTTGGTAATGTTCTTTGATACGATTCGTCATTGGGCTAGAGGATTGTGGCCATTTTTGGTGATTTGGATTTTCAAATTCAATGAACTGAATAAAACTTATTTTTTCTTGGGCGCGATAATTATTTTTATCATAATTGGTGTAGTTGCATATTTAAAATACCTAAATTTTACTTTTTTCTTAGATTATGAAAACGAAGAGTTCATTATTAATGAAGGCGTTTTTAATAAAACCAAAACCACAGTTCAATTACATAAAATCCAACAGGTTAACATTAATCAATCACTGATTCAACGAATTATAGGAGTTTATTCATTAGATGTCGATACTGCTGGAAGCGCTAAAAAAGAAGGCGAAATTAAAGCTATTTCTCATGCTTTGGCACTAGAATTAAAAACACGTTTGCTGCATAATGAACGAAAAAGAGGTATTTCGACTTTAGAAAATGAATCTGCAGAAACGCCAATAGCGGAAACACATCCCTTTATTCAAATTAGTTTTTTAAGCTTGTTAAAAGTAGGTATTACGTCAAATTACGTTAAAAGTTTAGGTTTGATTTTGGCATTTTTCGCCACGATGTACGAGAATGTCAATAATTTTGCGGAACATGCTAAGTTTGATAAGTCTGAAATTGACCATTATATTGATAGAAATATTGACAAAAGTTTAGCCGTGCAATCGGCATTATTGGTAGTTTTCCTGCTATTTTGTTCCATTTTGGTTATTAATCTTTTTCGCGTTATTGTGCGTTATTTTGATTATAAAATTTCCAGACAAAGTGGTTCGTTGTTGCTTTCTTTCGGGCTATTAAATACCAAAAGCACCATTATAAAACCAGAAAAGGTTCAAATCACTACAGTTTCCCGAAATTATTTTCAGAAGAAAATGAATATTTTAGAACTTAAAATCAAACAAGCAACCAGTGGCGAAAAAGAAGAACGAAAATCAGTCATTGAAATTCCAGGTTGTAACGAATTTGAACGTGACGAAATTCTGAAATTACTTTTCCGAAAAATTCCTGAAAAAGGAATCATGCTAAAACCTAATTTTCGCAAGTTGGTTTTTTCGATATTTCTAACAATTGTTTTACCTTTAATTGGTTTTTTTCTAGTTGGCAATCATTTTCCTGAACTTTTAGAGTTCGCTTATTTGGCGCCTTTTTATGCTTTGTTTTTAGGATTGATACATTATTTCGGATTTAGAAATTACCGACTGTTTATCCATGAGGATTTTATTATAAAGCAAAGTGGTGCTTGGGATATTTCAAATGAAATTATTGAACCTATGAAAATTCAAGCTTTAACTACTTCGCAATTGTTTTGGCATAAAAGTGCCGATATTGGTTATCTGACCATACATACTGCCGGTGGAAACGTTGCTTTTCAGCTGGGGGATTTTACAACAATAAAACAATATGTCAACCTTTGGTTGTACGAAATAGAAACATCCGACAGTAATTGGATGTAAAACAAATTACTAAATTTAATGATTAATTAATTCATCAAAA
>JBDTNG010000045.1:0-4653 GCA_039933895.1 Flavobacterium sp.
AAATCCAGTAGCCATTGTGGCACCATATTTTGAAGCTTCTTCATTATACATTCTTGAGACTGCCTGCCAGGTTGCGCGCAGTACATAATCTATCGTTTTATCTTTCATAGATTTAATTTGAAACCCAAAGATAATAAAAAATACTATGCACGCATAATAAATTAAAGATTTTTTATGTTATTTTTTTGGAAATAAAAAAACTCCCTAGTGGCAAGGAGTTTTGAGAGGATTATTGTTTAAGATTTTTTAAAAGTGCCATTATTAACATCATTTAAAAATTGTATAACACCAGTAAAATAATTTTTTTGGTCATCATATTGTGAAAGATGACTTCCGTTTGGACAGAATAAAAATCGTCCGTTTTGCACTTCTTTTGAAATCCATTCCATGTGTTTTGGATCCATGGTGTCATATTTTGCACCAATAGTTAAGGTAGGAACAGAAATGGTTTTTAATTTAGATTTGATATCCCAATCTTTTAGAGTAGCATTTCCAGTAATTCCAAATTCACTCGGGCCTTGCATGTATACATATACATTAGGATTGATATGTTTGAAGCATCGGTTGATAGATTCTGGCCATTCTTCTAATGGTTTTCTAAGAATGTGTTCAGTGTAGTAATATTTGAATAATAATTCTTCGTACTTCGGATTTTTATAATCTTTGTTCGCTTCAAACGTTTTAATTTGTTTGAAAACATCTGGAGGTAATTTTGGTCCAAGTACATCTTCAGCATACTTATTATAATCTTTGGCGCTGGCCATCATATTAGATATAATAAGTCCTTTTAAGTTTTTCTGGTATTTTAAAGCATATTCCATGGCTAAAATTCCACCCCAAGACTGACCCATCAAATAGAAATTGTCTTTATTCAGGCGAAGTGCAATACGAACTTGTTCAACTTCTTCCACAAATCGCTCGTTGGTCCACAAACTATTGTCATTGGGTTGGTCGCTATAATAAGAGCCCAATTGGTCATAATAAATATACTCGATGCTTTCGTTGGGAAAATAGCCATCACAACTTTCGTATAACTCGTGTGTTGGACCTCCATGAAGTAACAATACTTTAATTTTAGGATTGTTTCCTACGGTTTTTGTCCAGACTTTAAATTGACCAATTGGTGTTGTAATAGGAATCATTTTAATTCCACCAGTAGCTTGATCGTCACGTTTTGAGAAATCTAAATAATGATCTTTTACGGTATCTTCATTTTTTTTACAACCCATGAAGAGTAGTAGGAATAACGAAAAGAAAAAAAGATATTTAGATGATTTCATATCAAAAAGGTTTAGTTGTATATTTTATCGTATAAATCTTTATATTTTTCCAACACCACTTTGCGTTTTAGTTTTAAGGTAGGTGTTAGCTGGCCACCATCAATAGACCAAATATCTGGAGTCAATTCGAAGCGTTTGATTTTTTCCCAATTTCCAAATTTCTCATTTAAAGTATCAACTTCTTGTTGGATGCGTTCAATCACTTTTGGATTAGCAATAATTTCTTCGTTTGTACTTCCTAAAGTAACATTATGTGAAGAAGCCCATCCTTTAACAAATTCGAAGCTTGGTTGGATAAAAGCGGCTGGCATTTTCTGTCCGTCACCAATTACCATGATTTGTTCTATAAAACGAGATTGTTTCATCGTGTTTTCCAACATTTGAGGGGCAATGTATTTTCCGCCTGACGTTTTGAACATTTCTTTTTTACGATCTGTAATTCTAAGGAAACCTTCGCTGTCAAATTCTCCAATATCACCAGTATGGAAATAACCATCAATAATCGCTTCGTCTGTTTTTTCTTTGTCTTTATAGTAACCTAACATTACGTTTGGTCCTTTGCAAAGGATTTCTCCATCTTGAGCAATTTTTACTTCCACATTATCGATCACTTTACCAACAGTTCCTACTTTGAAACCTCTGTTTCTCATGTCATTTACAGAAATTACAGGAGAAGTTTCGCTTAATCCGTAACCTTCCATAACTGGAATTCCAGCTGCGGCAAAAACTCTTGTTAATCTTGGTTGTAAAGCAGCACTTCCCGAAACCATCAAATCTAGATTACCGCCCAAACCTTGTTTCCATTTACTGAAAATTAATTTTCTGGCAATTTTAAGTTGGAATTCATACCAAAAACCATTGGCTCCATAAGGCTCATATTTTAAACCTAAATCGATAGCCCAAAAGAAAAGTTTTCTCTTGATTCCGGTAAGTTCGCTTCCGGTTGCGTAAATTTTATCGTATACTTTTTCTAGAAGTCTTGGAACTGCTGTAATCACATTCGGTTTTACTTCCTTAATGTTATCGCTGATTTTCTCAATAGATTCTCCAAAATAAACAGATACACCATAATATTGGTATAAGTATAAAATCATTCTTTCAAAAATATGACAAATAGGTAAGAAGCTTAAGGCACGACTATTTCCTGCGGCAAAAGGAATTCTGCTAGAACTATCTAAAACATTAGAAACAATATTTTGATGTGAAAGCATAACGCCTTTTGGTCTTCCTGTTGTTCCTGAGGTATATATTATTGTAGCTAAATCGGTTGTAACTACTGCATTTTTTCTTTTTTCAACTTCATTTTGATTTGAAGTATCTTCACCAAGAACCAATAACTCTTTCCAATTTTTACAATCTTCAATTTCATTGAAAGAAAATACTTCAGTCAATGAAGGAACATTCTTTTTAATCAGGTTTAGTTTTCTTAATACTTCAGTATCCGAAACAAAACAAAATTTTGCGCCTGAGTGATTTAAAATGTATTCGTAATCTTCTTCAGAAATGGTAGGATAAATAGGCACAGTTTGCGCTCCTGTTTGTAGCACACCAATATCCATAATATGCCATTCGGTTCTATTATTGGATGAAATGATGGCAATTTTGTCGTCTTTTTGAATCCCCATTTTAAGTAAGGCTCTTGAAACGGTATTTGCTTTGTTTATGTATTCTTGTGTAGAAGTTTTAATCCATTCTCCATTTTGCTTTGTTACCAAAGCATCTTGTAGGTTTTGTGTATCTAATTGATAATAAGGGAAATCAAATAGTCTAGTAATTTTGGTCATTCTGAAAATAGGTGTTAATTGATTGCAAATTAAACAAATTAAATAAGACGAGCAAGAGTGACGCTTATTTAAAGTCTATAGAAAGTGAATTTACGCAATATCGAACTCCGGTTTCTGTTGGACCATCATCGAAAACATGGCCTAAATGACCACCACAATTAGCACATAAAATTTCGGTACGCATCATGCCGTGTGTATGATCTTTAATGTATTCTACTTTGCCAGGAATTGACTCATCAAAAGAAGGCCAACCACAATGAGCGTTAAATTTTGCACTGCTTTCAAACAATGGTTCCTGACAAGCACCACAAACATAAGTTCCGTTTTCAAAATGCAAATTGTATTCACCTGAATGTGGAAATTCGGTGCCTTTTTGACGAAGAATTTTATATTTTTCTTCTCCAAGTTCTTCTTTCCATTGCGCTTCGGTTTTTTCTACTGGATATTTCATGTTTTTTAATTTTGAAGGAAATTCATGGTTTTATTAATCACATTTTTATCTCCAAGGATTTTTCGATGTCCTAATTTTGTAGTTAAAAACAATTCTCCATCTGGAAGGTGTTTGAAAATGTTTTTTCCACAGAAAACAGGAACTTCATGATCGTTTTCATCGTGAATGACTAGTGTTGGAATTGGCACTTCTTTTGCTGCAAGATGTGCCGAATAATTATCCATGGAAACACCAAATTTCTTTTCGAAACCATCAATCATTTTGTTAGATACGATAGGTTTTAATTCTAATTTTTTGACAAATTCATCAAAAATATCTCTGATTTTATCCGCACTACCAATAACCACTAACTTTTTAATTTTTAGCCCTTGTTTGACTGAGTTTAATAAAGATATTCCACCAAGCGAATGACCTATAGCATATTCAAAAGGACCGTATAATTTTTCTAGTTCGAGGATGGAAGCAATAAATTCGGGCATTAATGTTGTTTTTCCAGCCGATTTTCCATGAGCGGGGGCATCAAAACTTATTGTCGAATAGCTTAAACGAAGCAATTCATCTGCAAACTTAACGAGTTGTGTACCTCGGCCTGACCAACCATGAACCAACAGTACTTTTTTTGAACTTTCACCATAATGATATACCACTATGTTTTTGTCAATTGTTGGAATAAAAACAGTTTCCTGTTTTGTTTTTCCTTCCATTTCAAATTCTCTTTTTGGAATTTTATGTTTAATTGGACTTGTAAATATTCTTGAGGCTATTTTGGTGACTAAATCAATTGATATAAATTGAATAAACTTTACGCTGTATAAAATTATTTTTGGAACTTGTATTCCTTCTTGGTGTTTTGTTTTCAAAATAATGAGTATTATAAATATCCTGCAATTTAGGGTTTTTTAAAATTTGGTTTAATTTTTGAATCATAAAATAATCATAAATACTTTACGTTTTATAAAGTAGATTTTAAAAAAATGCTTTAATTTTACTACACATTTATAAATACAAAAAAAGATGAAAAAAGGTTTAATAATTTCAACAATTGGCGTAGCAGCACTTGTAATTTCTTGTGCCACAAATCCTTTTACGCAAAAAAAGACCTTGGCTTTAGTACCGGATAGCGAAATTTTCCCATCTG
>JBDTNG010000046.1:0-6274 GCA_039933895.1 Flavobacterium sp.
AACACCATAATTAAAACCTCTACTCGATGTTTGCGATGTAAAGCCTAAACTCGATTGGGTTTCATTAAATATATATCCTGTATTCAATTTGATAGTCGGATAACGCGTGGCACGAATTTGCTTCAAATCCAATTCCGCTATTCTTTTATTAATTAAAGTCAATTGCAATTGTGGATTTTGTTTTGTTGCCAAATCATTCAAATCTGAAAGCACTAATTTATCATCAATAACAACCGTTTCTACCACAGCAAAATTGGTCGAAACATCTCTTGCCAAAATTTGATTGAACTGAATTTTTGTGTTTTCATACAATTCCTTCTGACGCAAAAAAGTAGAAGTATCTGTATTCATATCCACCTGTGCATTCAATACTTCCAGCTTCGATGCTTTACCAATTGTAAATCTATTTTCAGCGGTATTCAAACGTTGTTTAGAAATGACTATTGTAGTATCCAAGGCTTTCAATAATTGTTGTTGTTGCACCAAATCGTAATAAGTGGTCATGACATCACCAACTTTGGTTAAAATGGTCATTTTTAATTCGGCATCACCTTGTTTCCGAAGTTCTTTCAACTGATCGTAACGTGCAAACATTTTGAAACCATCAAAAACAGTCCAACCCAAAGTCACACCATAATTCAAACTATTATTTTTCGCATTATTTGACTCCTGAATTTCGCCAGTGGATCTTGTTTGTTTTGAGTTAAAGTAGCATCCAACTTCGGCAACATTCCAGCATTTGCAATACTCACTCCTATCGAATCAACTTTTCCGGCATTCGAAGCAATTCTAATATCGTAATTATTTTTCAACGCAATTCCCACTGCATCTTCAAGCTTCAAGACCTGTTGCGCCTGAATTGCAACGGGAACAACAAGCAAGATCAACAACTGAAAAAAGATTTTATAGTTCATATATTTATTCTTTTTCATACTCATTAATATGGTCAAATTCTGGTCGGTGTTTGCGCGCTTTAGACCACATCAAATAAATAGATGGAATTACAAATAGCGTTAACATCAATGAAAATAATGTTCCTCCAACAATAACAACTCCCATTCCTATTCTACTGGTCGAAGCCGCACCAAGCGAAAGTGCAATAGGCAAAGCACCTAATGCAATAGCCAAACTCGTCATCAAAATAGGTCTTAATCGGGATTCCGCAGCTTCAATAATTGCTTCAAACTTAGGCCTTCCTTGTTCTCGCAACTGATTGGCAAATTCAACAATCAAAATACCGTTTTTGGTCACCAACCCAATTAACATGATCGTTCCAATTTGACTAAAGATATTCCATGTTTGTCCAAAAAGCCATAATGAAAATAAGGCTCCTGCAACTGCCATTGGCACTGTTAAAATGATAATAAACGGATCGATAAAACTTTCAAACTGCGCCGCTAGAATCAAATAAATTAACAACAAAGCCAATCCGAATGCGAAAGAAGTATTGGAACTACTTTCTACAAAATCTCTAGATTCACCACCCAAATCGGTGGTAAAACTATCGTCAAGTACTTTTGTTTTAACACGCTCCATAGCATCAATTCCGTCACCAATACTTTTCCCAGGAGACAAACCTGCAGAAACTGTGGCCGACATATAACGATTGTTGTGATACAATTGTGGCGGACTACTTTCTTCCTTAATTGTCACAAGATTGTCCAATTGGATTAATTGTCCCGATTTACTTTTTACAAAAATAGAAGTCAAGTCAATTGGGGCGCTTCTGTCTTTTTTATCAAATTGTCCCATCACCTGATATTGCTTTCCATTCATCATAAAATAACCGAAACGTTGTCCACTAAAGGAAAGTTGCAAAGTCTGCGCCACATCAATGATAGAAACACCCAAACTTTGTGCTTTTTCTCTATCGATAGAAACATCAATCTCAGGTTTGTTGAATTTTAAATTCACATCCGAATTCGAGAAAGTAGGATCATTAGAAACTTCATCCATAAATTGTGGAATTTTTTCTTCTAATTTTTTAAAATTTGGCGCCTGAATCACGAACTGAATCGGCATTCCTCCTCTTTTATTTACAGCAATTGTTGGTGATTCAGAAACTGAAACTTTAGCTTGAGAATATTTTTTAGTCCATTTCGTTAGTTTATCGGCAATCTCTTTTTGAGACTTTTCCCTTTTATCTGGATCTACCAAAGCAATTCTAGCACGGCCGCTATTTACCGAACCGGAACCAGGAGCAGTGATAATTAGACTCACTTTCTTCTCCGGAATGGAATCATTAATTAATTGTGTCAATTCAGCCATAAAACGATCCGTGTAATCATAAGTAGAACCTTCGGCAGTAGTCACATTTACACTAACAAAACTTCGGTCATCGTAGGGTGCTGTTTCTTTTTGGATAACACCAAAAAATAGATAAATTAATCCAAAACAACCAATTAAAATTGGAAAACTCAACCATTTTCTTTTCATGAAACTTGTTAATGCTTCCGCATAGGATGAGTTCATTTTCTGAAAAATAGGCTCTGTAAAGTTGTAGAATTTCGACTTTTTCTGTTCGCCGCCTTTCATCAAATAAGCATTCAACATTGGCGTTAAGGTCAAGGATACGAATGCCGAAATTAATACTGCAGCACCAATGACAACCCCAAATTCTCGGAACAATCTTCCAACGAAACCTTCCAAGAAGATTACAGGCAAGAAAACAGCTGCTAAGGTGATAGAAATCGAGATAACAGCAAAGAAAATCTCGTTTGACCCTTTGATTGCTGCTTCAATTGGCGACATACCTTCTTCTACTTTTTTGAAAATATTTTCGGTAACTACAATTCCGTCATCCACAACCAAACCAGTCGCAAGAACGATGGCTAGGAGTGTCAATACATTTACAGAGAAACCACACAAATACATGATAAAAAACGTGGCCACTAATGAAACCGGAATATCAATTAAAGGACGGAACGCGATAGCCCAATCCCTAAAGAAAAGATAGATAATAAGCACTACCAAAAAAATAGACAACAGTAAGGTTTCTGCAACTTCCAATACTGCTTTCTTTACAAAAACCGTGTTATCAATGGCAACATTTAGTTTGAAATCTTTGGGCAAATCTTTTTTTAATTGGTCGTATTGCTTGTAAAAAGCATCAGCAATATCCAAATAATTGGTTCCAGGTTGTGGAATAATCGCCATACCCACCATAGGCTGTCCTGAATCAGAAAGTTTTGTTTCTAGATTTTCTGCTTCCAAAGAAGCTTTTCCCACATCGCTCAAACGAACAATTTTGTCCCCTTCCGCTTTGATGATGATGTCATTAAACCCTTCTTCTGTAGAGATATTTCCAATGGTTTTAACCATTAGTTCTGTATTGGCACCCGTTAATTTTCCCGAAGGCAATTCTACATTTTGCTTATTTAAAGCATCACGAACATCGGAAACAGTACAGCCATAAGAAGCCAATTTCACAGGATCAATCCACAAGCGCATGGCATATTTTCTTTGGCCCCAAATTTGGACGCTACTTACACCAGGAATGGTTTGCAATCGTTGTGCAATGACATTATCAGCATAATCTGAAAGTTCCAGAACGTTTTTGGTATCACTCTGAACCGTCATAGTAATAATTGGTTCTGAATCGGCATCCGCTTTTGAAACTACTGGAGGCGCATCAATATCCTGAGGCAAGCTTCGAACCGCCTGAGATACTTTATCACGAACATCATTTGCCGCAGCTTCCAGGTTTTTATCCAAATTAAATTCAATAGAAATATTACTTCTTCCCTGAGTACTGGAAGATGTTATGTTTTTAATACCATCGATAGAATTGACTGCTTTTTCTAAAGGTTCCGTAATCTGAGATTCGATAATATCAGAATTGGCGCCTGAATAACTGGTTTGAACCGAAATTTGAGCAGGATCAATTGACGGAAATTCACGAACACCCAAATAGGTATAACCGATGATTCCGAAAAGGATCAACAACAAATTGAGTACAATTGTTAGGACAGGTCTTTTTATACTTAATGTGGATAAACTCATAGTTTTTGGGAATTTAAAGTTTATCTTTTTTTATGCTGACTTTTACTGGTGAATCATCTTTTAAAGTCATTACGCCGCTCGTTAAAACGGTATCACCAACTTTTAATCCTGATGTAATTAGAATATTTTTATCGGTTCTTGCTCCAGTTTCTACCATTATTTCTTTGGCTTTGCCATGAACAGAAGTAAACACTTTTTTACCGTTTTGAATTGGAATAAGCGCTTCTGTTGGAATCAACAATGCATTATTAATGTTGTCTAAAGGCAATACTACATTGGCGAAAGTCCCAGGTATTAATTTCCCTTCTCCATTTTGAGCAATGGCACGCATTTGTAATGTTCGAGTGGCTATATCAATTTGAGGTTCGATGGCATAAATTTTCGCGGTATAATTTTCTTTTGAACCTGCAACTGTAAATGACAATGCCGAATTGACCTTCATTTTGGTCGCATATTTTTCAGGAATAGAGAACGTGATTTTTACTTGATTGGTGTTGACCAAATTTGCAACAACAGTGGTAGAAGTCACATAGGTTCCTTTAGAAATAGAACGCAAGCCTATTTCCCCTGAAAAGGGAGCACGAACAGTTGTTTTAGCAATTTGCGCTTGAATCAATTGAGTTTGTGCTTGCGCTGAACGATAATCAGCATTGGAAATATCGTATTCTTCTTGGCTAATCGCTTCCTTTTGAAGTAACAGTTTGGCTCTACGTTCATTTTCTGAAGCTAAGCTTTGTTTGGTTTTGGCTTGAGAAAGTTGCGCTCTTAATTCGATATCATTGATTTTAAAAAGCATTTGCCCTTTACTAACAAAAGTACCTTCATTGAAGTTAATACTTTCGACAATTCCTGAAACTTCGCTGCGAACTTCGATTTGTTCATTGGCATCGATAGAACCTGAAAGTGAAAGATTATCGGAAAAAACTTGAGGTTTTAGAACCATACCAGTTACTTTGGCTGGTTTTTTATCTCCACCTCCTTTTCCTTTTCCTCCTTCGTCGTTTTTGCTTTTATTTTCTGAAATGCGGTAAAAAATCATTCCGCCTAATAGTATTGCTAATAATAGGAATATAACATTTTTTAATTTCATAATGATTTATATGTAATGTTATTACAATCTGTTAAGTTTAAGTAACAAAACTACTCGTTATTATTTATTATCTCTAGACGATTAAATTTTATTTAACATTAATTTGAGAAAAAAACACACTAAAAAATCTGATTTACTCTAGCTCTTTATAATTAATCATCGTTTTTACATTTTGATACAACTCAGGGAATAAGTGTTTGAATTCGTTTGGCGTTTCAAAAAAATGCTCTAAGATTACCGCCATAAATTCGAACTCATTGGTGAACGCGTAATTTCTTATATAATCTGAATTAATAAGCCTTTGACTGTTGGATGGATGTTTCACTTCTCTCAATAATTTTTCATAATTATTGCGATAAATAATTGCCGAAGCATCAATACTTTTTAAACTTTGGTATTGTAAAATATGGGAAAACTCATGTAAGCCTAAATTCAAATTGTCGTTGGCTAATTCGTAACCTTCCTGAAAATGTTTCCAGGAAAAAACCAATGCTTTTACACTGGGATTGAACTCTCCTTTATGATACAATTTAGTCGTTTGTGAAAAATAAATATCCGGATACAAAATAACTTTATCGAAAACAGTATACAAATAAGTTCTCATACCAAAGGTCAGCATAGCTGAAGTGGCGGCAATTAATACTTTCATTTCTTCCGAAACGACTAATTTATCTTTACCATAAAAGGAATACTTATCAATAAAAGAAGCCACACGATGCTCAAAATACTGTTTCTTCTTTGGTGAAAGTTTTTTATAAAAATAAAATTGATCGGAAAGAACTTGGCTTTGACTTGAAGTCAATTTTTTTGGGAAAGGGTAAAAGTGAATATAAAAAGGCTTATTAAAAACACTGCTATATGTATCTTCTAAAAGCATGAAAAAAGCGCCAAAAAAGAAAAAAACCACTACTATAAGAAAAACAAATACAATTATGATAGCTAAATTTTCAACCATAAAATTTGTTTTTAATGTTAGACATCCATATACTCGAATATGCCAAATATAATTCATCCAAGTATCTAATCAAAACATAAAAAAAGGTTTTAGTCTTCATTTACAACTTTCGTTGACAAAATGTTGACTAAAACCTTTGAAAAGCACAATAGTATGTGACTTTCGTGACCGTGGAGGGGTTCGAACCCCCAACCCTCAGAGCCGAAATCTGATATTCTATCCAGTTG
>JBDTNG010000047.1:0-1859 GCA_039933895.1 Flavobacterium sp.
AACCTTTTTGTAGAAGAGGTTCCTTCTGATGTTCAGCAGATTAAAGTTGGAATCAAAGCCAAAGATTATGCGCATGCTTATGGCTTTTCACATAAAATAAAACCTACATTAGACTTACTTGGTATGGAAGCGGCTCATGAAGAAATTCTTCAAATTGAGCAGTGGACCAAAAACCAAGGAAAGAAAAAAGAAATAAAAGAAATCTACAAAAGCTTGTCAGAAAGAGTCGATTCGGCTTTGGCTGAAATAAAAAAAGATTTTAACTTATAGTTTCCTTTTTTTAACCAGAGCTTCTCTCAGAACCTTAAGTATCCTAAAAAAGTATGAAAGCAACCATAGTTACTGTTGGCGATGAAATCCTTATTGGACAAATTATCGATACAAATTCCTCGTTTATAGCCAAATCGTTAGATAAAGTTGGTATTGAAGTATATGAAATGTTATCAATTACCGACGACAAGCAGCATATTTTAAACACACTTGCGGCACTTCAAAACAAAGTTGATGTCGTGATTGTTACCGGTGGTTTAGGGCCAACAAAAGACGATATTACCAAAAAAACATTCTGTGATTATTTTGAAGATGAATTGGTTTCTGATGCTAAAGTTTTGGCTCACGTAACACAACTCATAGAAAGCTTTTTTAAGCGTCCTATCACGCAGATAAACAAAGATCAAGCGCTTGTGCCGTCAAAATGCGAAGTGTTGTTTAATCAAGTTGGAACTGCGCCAGGGATGTGGATGGAAAAAGAAAATACCGTTTTTATTTCCTTGCCAGGCGTTCCTTTTGAAATGAAATATTTGATAGAAAATGAGGTTGTTCCGAAATTGATTGCCAAATTCGAAAGACCTTATATTATTCATAAAACGATTTTAACCTACGGTGTGGGTGAAAGTTTATTGGCAGAGCGCATTGAATCTTGGGAAGACAATCTTCCGGAGTTTATAAAACTAGCATATTTGCCAAGTCCAGGAAGAGTACGATTGCGACTTTCTGCTCGCGGAACCGATGAAAATAAATTGCATTTGGGCATTGCAGCTCAAATCGAAAAACTCCAATTAATTATCTCCGATTGCATTGTTGGATACGACGATGGTGAAACAATTGAGGTGGTTTTAGGGAAATTATTGACGCAAAAAAAACTAACAATTGGTACAGCCGAAAGTTGTACGGGAGGGAAGATTGCGGCTACATTAACTTCAGTGTCAGGTTCTTCTAATTATTTTAAGGGAAGTATTGTGAGTTATGCGACAGAAATTAAGGAAAATGTTTTGGGAATTTCTCCCGAAATAATTGAAAAATATTCTGTGGTAAGTGCACAAGTTGCAGAAGCGATGGCGGTACAGGCAAAAAAGATTTTAAACACAGATTATGCTATTTCGACAACAGGAAATGCAGGACCGAATAAAGGAGAAGCTGATGCTGAAGTTGGAACGGTTTTTATTGCAATTGCAACTCCAGATGGCGTTTTTAGTGAAGAATTTAACTTTGGTCAGCCAAGAGAAAAGGTTATTGACAGAGCAGTAATCAAAGGCTTGGAAATTATTTACAAAGAAATCGCAAAAAAAATATAATATTGTTTGTAACTACCGTTTCTTTTTTGTTATTTTGCACTCTGAATTTTGAATAACGATAAAAGATAACATAATGTCAAGAGTTTGTGACCTTACTGGTAAAAGAGCGATGGTAGGAAATAACGTTTCTCACGCTATGAACAAGACAAAGAGAAAATTCTCTGTGAACTTGGTTAAAAAACGTTTTTACCTTCCTGAAGAAGACAGATGGATTACTCTAAGAGTAGCTGCTTCTACAATTAAAACGATTAATAAAAATGGAATTTCTGCTGTTTTGAAAAAAGC
>JBDTNG010000048.1:0-4949 GCA_039933895.1 Flavobacterium sp.
TTTAAAGGAAATCAAACATATCTCTTTCAAATCAGAAGAGCATGATAATTATATGATTGTTAATAATGTTGTAAATCACAATGATTTTGTAGCTCGTTCAGAAAATATTATGAAAGTTTTAGGTGCAAAAAAAGTTAGTGAAAATATTGCTTATAATTATGATTCTCCAGAAGCTGCCTTAAAAGCTTGGTTGAATAGTCCGACACATAAAGAAAATATAGAAGGAGATTTTACAAACTTTGGAATTTCAATAAGAGTAGATTCAAATGGAAGAAAATATTATACCAATATTTTTGTCAAAATATAGTAATTGAGTTTTTTTTTGAAACTGTTCTTCGGAACAGTTTTTTTTTGCCTTAAAATTAAAAAAAGAAGTTTTTTCTTTAGTTTGTAGCAATGCTTTTATTATATCTATTCAATTTTAGCATAATTTCATTCGACTTTGTTACGTTGCCAATTTCCTTCAAAGAATGCGCAAAATGGTAATAATATTTTGAATCAAGATTAGTTGTCATAGTAAACAATTCGCCATACCATTTGGCTGCTTTTTTATATTCACCATCAAAATAAAATTGATTTCCAAGTTTTTTAAACAGATCTATTGATTTATATCCTTTCTCGGCAACCTTTTCGTAGGTATTAAGAATATTTACTAAAATAAAATTCTCTGACACTTCTAAGTTTTTATTCTTATCAATATCATTGGTTTTACTTAATTCCTCATTTACAGCTACGTCATAAATTCTCGAAGAACTATTATAATTTTCTAGTTGATTAGGAGTGTATTTTGACGCTATGTTATTTACCTTTTTGGGTGTTGTAGCAAAGTCTAAATTGTTTTTTAGTACTTTGTTAGTTATGATAGGCGTTGTTTTTGCTATAAGATTCTCCTTTTTATCCACATAACTATTTCCTTTTTTATCAAAATTAGTATTTAAAATAGTTAGTGCACTATCATTTGATTTTTGATTTTCGGTTTCTTTTGAAATTGCTGTTTTGCCTACATTGTTAGTAATGATTTGTTTTTTATCAATAAAATTATTTACTGCAACAATTTTAGTTTTGCTTGCAATGGAATTTTTAATTGCAACTTGATTATTTGTAAAGGAAGGGGTTAATGGACTTTTATTACTTTCTTTTTTGCTTGATGGAATTTCAACTATTTCTCCATCATTTGTAGTAACAATTCTTTTATTATTTGGACCTAAATCAGTCGTACTAATTAAGCTAATATCAGATACACTGTAAGTCATTACAGATCCTCCAAAATTTGAATTAGTAATTTCTTTTACACGATAAAATTTAATGGTTTTAGGAGAGGAAGTTATGGGAGTTTTAAGATTTTCTACCTTATTTATATTTGTGTCTAATGCCTTATTGCTTTGCGCATTTGAACACAAAGAAAGCAAACAAATAGTTAGTAAAGCAAAGGTTGTTTTCATAATATTAATTTTTTACAAATGGGACTTGTAATACTTCTTTTTTATGCGATTTCTGATCATTATGTATTATTTCTACAATAATGCTGAATGAGTATTTTGTAAAATTTAAGGCTATAATGCTATTTATTATTACAAATGACTGTTTAAATACTTTGAAAATATGCTATTTGTTAATTTATACTGTAAGATTAAGAATTTAAATTAAGACCAATATTTATTTTCTACGAAGTACATGGATATCTGTTAAAGTGATGATTTAATAACTTTTTTTGACTTGAAAACAAAAAAAAAACCTTCAATATAATTGAAGGCCTTGATTAAAATTTAATTCAGCAATCTATATTCTAAAATCTAAAATCTGAATTTAGATTATTCTTCCATTGTATGGTAAACGTTCATTACATCTTCGTCTTCCTCAATTTTTTCAATTAGTTTTTCAACATCTGCTACTTCTGCTTCTGATAATTTTTTTGTAATTTGAGGAATACGCTCAAAACCAGAAGAAAGGATTTCTAAACCACGGCTTTCTAATTCTTTTTGGATGGTTCCAAAGCTATTGAAAGGAGCATAAATTAATATCCCATCTTCGTCTTCAAAAACCTCTTCGGCACCAAAATCAATTAATTCTAATTCTAATTCTTCAGGATCAATTCCAGTAGCAGGAATTCTGAAGTTGCAGGTATGGTCAAACATGAATTCTACCGAACCTTGTGTTCCAAAAGTTCCATTGCATTTATTGAAATAACTGCGAATATTAGCTACTGTTCTGTTGTTATTATCTGTAGCTGTTTCAACTAAAATGGCAATTCCGTGTGGTGCATATCCTTCAAATAAAACCTCTTTGTAGTTGGCAGTATCTTTATCTGTCGCTTTTTTGATGGCTCTTTCTACATTTTCTTTTGGCATATTTACTGCCTTAGAGTTCTGTATTACTGCTCTTAATCTTGAATTGGCTTCTGGATTTGGACCACCTTCTTTAACGGCCATTACTATATCTTTTCCAATTCTGGTAAATGCTTTGGCCATTGCTGACCATCTTTTCATTTTTCTTCCTTTTCTGAACTCAAACGCTCTTCCCATTTCTAATTATTATTTTGAACTGCAAAAATACAGTTATTAGTTATTTTTTCAAATATTTTACACCTCAATTACACCATGATTTACTGATTTTTTTATTTCTTGTACAAATCAATTAATTGTTCAATAAATTAAAATCATTCAATATTGTAATTGCTTCTGCAAGGTAAGGATTTGCCTTTAAGTCTGTCATTTTAATAGTATTGATATCTTGCAAAAATTTGTCTGATTTTATATTTTCTAAATCGTAGGCAGTATTCAAAATGGTACAATCAGTTTCAGTTGTGGCAATTTTTTTTATTTTTTTCCAAAGAGAATCAATGCCGTGCATATCATTAAAAATATTTTCGAATGACATCAAAAGCATTTTTTTAGGATTGTTGTAAATTGCATTCACTTCTTTGTTTACAGCAACTATTTCGTTGAATCGAGCATTTGTTTTTGTTCTTAAATTACTCAATGCTATTGTTTTTTGTAAAAAAGCTTTGGGAAATGGTTTGTATTTTGCTTTTGTATTAATAGCATCACTTATTAGTGCTGTTTTGAAGCTTTTCTCCCGCGGAATTAAACTATCGAATAAAATAGGGAGAGCCACGTCTGGTGTGATTCCATTTATCTGATTACTTTCTCCAGTTATTCTATAAAATTTTTCGATTGTCAATTTTACAAATTCCTGTTGGTTTTTGTCTAAAGGAAGTATGGTTTGCATAGAAGCTTTTCCTAATGAATTGCTTCCAATGACTATTGCTCTATTGTAATCTTGCATGGCTGCGGTAAAAAATTCGCTTGCCGAAGCGGAATTTCCATTAATTAAAATTACAATTGGTCCATTATAAGCAATTCCAGGAATTTGATTTTTAAGAACAGTTTGCTTGTTTTTATTATTTACTAAAATAGAAACTGGTCCCATTTCAATAAATATTCCAGCCAATTTAACGGCTTCTTCCATCGAACCACCTCCATTATCCTGCAAGTCAATTACTAATCCTTGTATGTTTTCGTCTTTTAACTTTGCCAGTTCCACCACAACATCATAAGCACAACCTTGTCCATTAATTCCTTCGTAATCAGCATAAAAACTAGGGATATTGATGTAACCAATCCTAGTTTCCTTTTCGGCGACATAGCTGTAAACCGTGTTTTCTGTACTTTTTAATATTCTTTTTCGGAGCCGTACACTTTGTATGCTTCCGTTTTTTTTCTGAATGGTTAGCTCAATTTCTAGATTGGAATCGGAATAAATTAGTTCCGCAATTTTTTCTATTGGCGTACACGAAACCAAATACTCATCTCCTTTTGTATTCGAAATTTTTAAAATAACATCGTCTTTGTCAAATTTTTTAGAAAGAGCAGCAGGACTTCCCGGAACAATATCAGCTACAATTACTTCCTCTTTGTCGTTTATATTGATTTCAATTCCTATTGATAATCCACTTGAAGACAAACTAGACATAAAACTAGTTTTGGCATCCAAAGAAAAATAATTAGAATGTGGATCAAAATAATTGCAAAAAATATTCAAAAAAACATTTTGAAGGTCATATTCTATCCCTTTTGAACTGTTTAAAATACTACTTACTTTACATAAATTAGATTCTACTAGTTTGGTTTTAGAGGTTTTCTCTATTGTAGAAAAATGCTGCTCTAAAGAATCTAAATTTGGACTAATTTTAGAAATATCTTCCAAAATATCATATTTCAATCTCTTGATCCAAATTTTTTCAATGTCTGATTCTTCTAAATCAAAGGGAAAGTTTTTTTTTGAAAACCGAAGTGTATCTTTTGAGTTATAATCAAAAGTTTCATTTTGAATTTTCTCTAGCGTTTTTTTCTTTCTCTCTAATGCCAATTGATAAGCGTCAACAAAATCATTCATAAACGAACAATCGTTTTGAAGGATATAATCATCCAGTTGTAGCCTGTATTTGCTTAGTTGTGTGTATTCTTTTTTGGTAAATAAATTTCTGTTGATGTCCAAATTATCCATAAAAGTATCAAAAACATAAACCGATAGATTGTCGTCTATCGGTTTTGGTTTGAAATGTTCTTTTTGGATTAAGGCATTAATTTTCGAAAGTATTTCACATGTCTTAACGCTATTCTGACTAAATAGGGTAAAGGTTGTCAAGAACAATACGAGTGAAATTCTCTTCATATATTTTTTAATTAGGCCATTTCCTATTTTTTATAAAAAGGTAATTTTACGACCTTAGCAGGAACATCATTTTTTCGTATTCTAATGAAAATCTCACTGTCATTTGCACTGTTTTCGGTGGTTACATAACCCAGACCAATCCCAATGTTCATAGATGGTGACATGGTTCCAGAGGTTACAATTCCGATGGCATTTCCTGATACATCCACGATTTCATAATCATGCCTTGGCACCGCGCGCTCTTGCATTTCAAAAGCGATTAATTTCTTAGAAAC
>JBDTNG010000049.1:0-24291 GCA_039933895.1 Flavobacterium sp.
GAATTTTTGTTTTTTCTAAACCTGACGCAATTTCACTTGCTTTTCCAACGACAACGATTCTGCCATTATCAGCCATTAAATATTTTTTTGCCGCTTGCATTACTTCTTCTGCGGTCACTGCATTGATACTTTTAATGTAGTTTTCATAGAAATCGGCTGGTAAATGCTGAATTTCGGTAGCCAAAGCATAACGAGCTACCGTTTCCGGCTTTTCAATTTGCATAACAAAGTTACCAATGTAGCTTGCTTTTACATTTTTAAGCACTTCATCCGTTACTCTTTCGTTTCTGATTCTTTTTACTTCTTTTAGCAATTCAACAACAGCACTATCGGTAACGGCGTTTCTAACTTGAGAAGATGCTTTGAATTTTGTAACATATTTATTCCCTCTGATACTTGAACTAGCTCCATAGGTCCAACCATGTTTTTCACGTAAGTTCATGTTTAGGTAACTGTTGAAATCACCACCAAAAATTTGATTCGCCAAAAGTGTTGCGAAGTAATCTTTATCGGTCATTTTTAAATTAACTGTATTTACAAATGAAATTACTGATTGTACTGCGTTTGGCATATCAACCAAATTGATTTGTGTATACTGTACATTTTTTGGATCATTGTAGCTTAATTGTGGTGCTACAGCCTTAGCCCAACTTCCGAAGGCAGCTTCAACTTTGGCTTTCACATCAGCAAACTTCACATCTCCAATAACAACTAAATAAGCATTTTGAGGAACAAAATATGTATTATAATGATGTACTAAATCAGCCAAAGTCACATTATTGATCGTTTCCTCTGTTAGGTATTCGCCACTTGGGTGATTTTTACCAAAAGCCAAAACGTTTTCAAGACGACTTGCAGTAACTGCTACATTCTTCTCATTCGATTTTAGCCCTTCAATTAATTTTGTTTTCTCTTTGTCTAATTCCTCTTGCGTAAAATTTGGACTCAAACAACCTTGCGCCATTAATTCTAAAACTCTTCCTGCATACTTAGACAAGCCAGTAGCATAAGCGCCGTCAGAAGAAAAATTAACATCAGCACCTAGAAAATCAATCTCTTCGTTGAATGCTTCTTTGGTAATTTTCTGAGTGCCTTTACCCATCATAGTTCCGGTAAGGTCATCTATCCCTTTTTTATTTCCTTCAGCAAACGGACTGTTGTCTATTTTAAGATTGAAGGAAACTCTAGGTAGTTTGCTGTTTTCAACCACCATTACTTTTAGGCCATTTTCTAACGTAAAACGTTGTGGCTTACCAACGTTTACTGTTGGCGCTGGTCCTGGTTTCGGCTGTAATCTATCGTTTTGTGCCTGCATCATAGTAGTAAAAGTTAAAAACAAGCTTGAAAGTATAATTATTTTTTTACTCATGAGTATAGTTTTTGTTTGTCGGAATTGCTTCGCCAATTCGCTGGCGCTCGTGTCGTGAATCTTCGATTTCATGGTCTTAATTTTGAGATTTATCTTTAGCTGGAACATAATCTAAGATTAATCTTTGATTTGGATTAAGGTATTTTTTTGCAATTTCCCTAATTTCTTCACGAGTGATAGAACGGTAAATGTCTGGTTCAGTATTGATTAAATTCACATCACCATATAACAAATAAAAAGAAGCTAAGTTTTCGGCAATTCCTTCCACACTTGCATTATTGTTTACAAATTGGTTCTCATATTTGTTTTGTAGTTTTTGAAAATCTTTTTCAGAAATCAAATCCGTTTGAACTTTTACAATTTCTTCATCGATTTCTTTCAATATGCTTTCTGTAGTATTAGCACCTTGAGGCAATCCGTACAAAATATACAAACCATAATCTTCTTGTGAATAACTGAAAGCGCCAACTTGCAACGCCATTTTTTTGTCGTCAACAATTTTTTTGTACAATTTTGAACTTTTACCATCACTTAAGTAAGTCGAAATCATATCAAGAACTCTTGCATCACGAGTCTTCATAGAAGGCGTTCTGTAAGAAGCTACCATCATTGGAATTTTAATATTGGCATCTTCATGAGTCGCTTTTAAAGTTTGCGTAATAGGCTCTTCTACAAAAGTTTCTCTTTTAATATCCGCTCCAGCTTTAATAGATCCGAAATATTGTTGCACCCATTTTTTAGCCTGATCGTATTCAAAATCACCCGCAACAACTAAAACTGCATTATTTGGAATATAAAACTTAGCGTTAAAATCTTGGAATTCTTTCAGCTTTGCAGCATCAAGATGTGCCATAGAACCAATGGTTGTCCATCGATAAGGATGTTTAAAAAACATATTTTTCTTTACCTGAGCAATCATTTCTCCATAAGGTTTGTTGTCATAACGAAGACGTTTTTCTTCTTTTACAACTTCATTTTGAGTATCTACTCCAATTTGATTGATTACAGGATGCATTAATCTTTCCGATTCCATCCACAATCCCAATTCAAGATTGTTTGATGGGAAAACTTCGTAATAATAAGTTCTGTCATCGGTAGTATTAGCATTATTTTGACCTCCATTAGAAGAAACGATTTTCATCCATTCTCCACGGGCAATATTTTTAGTACCTTCGAACAACAAATGTTCAAAAAAGTGAGCAAAACCAGTACGCTCAGGATTTTCATCTTTGGAACCCACATGATACATTACTGAAGTAATTACTACTGGTGCCGATTTATCCTGATGTAAAATAACATGCATTCCGTTATCGAGTTTGTACTCTTGAAACGCTACTTTTTGGGCAGTAGCTGTTCCTCCTAGCATAGATAATGAACTTATTGCCATTAATAGTTTTTTCATAATTAATTAATAATTTGTTTATCGTTTAGTCTGTAATTTACTTTTTTATTACTCCAAATATACTTTATTTATATTTTTCTGCTTTTTGTTTAACCTATATTTAATAAAAAACGACCTTTTTCATACACTTTATAAAACTTTTTTGAAGCTAACTTGCTGGTTTGATAAATAGTTGTATATTTGCGCACTTAAAAATTAATTAAACATCATTGTTATGTACGCAATCGTAGAGATAGCAGGGCAACAATTTAAAGTAAGCAAAGACTTAAAGGTTTATGTTCACCGTTTGGCAGACAAAGAAGGAGATGCAATTTCATTTGCAAAAGTTCTTTTATTGGATGACAATGGAACAATCACTTTAGGCGCCCCGGCTGTAGAAGGTGCTTCAGTAGAAGCCAAAGTGTTACAACACTTAAAAGGAGACAAAGTAATCATTTTCAAAAAGAAAAGAAGAAAAGGTTACAAGAAAAGAAACGGTCACAGACAGTATCTTACTCAAATTGTAATTGAAGGTATTTCTGCAACAGGTGCAAAAAAAGCAGCTCCTAAAAAAGAAGCGGCTCCTAAAAAAGAAGCGGCTCCAGTAGCAGCTGAAGAAGTTGAAGCTCCAAAGAAAAAGGTAGCTAAAGCTAAAAAAGAAGATACGAAAGAATAATAACTTATAAAACCAAAACGTCATGGCTCACAAGAAAGGTGTCGGTAGTTCGAAGAATGGTAGAGAATCAGAATCAAAACGTTTAGGCGTTAAGATTTATGGTGGTCAAGCGGCAATCGCTGGAAATATCATTGTAAGACAAAGAGGTTCTAAACACAATCCAGGTGAAAATGTATATATGGGGAAAGACCATACATTACATGCAAGAGTAGCAGGTGTTGTGAAATTCCAGAAAAAAGGTGAAAACAAATCTTATGTTTCTGTAGTTCCATTTGAAGCTTAAGTCTTTAAAAACTTATACAATATAAAAAACGCTCAAGTGATTGAGCGTTTTTTTATGTTTAAAAATCAGAAAGACACTACCACTAGTGAGATATTTTATACCTTTGACCTTTATTTATTTTTTATGAGCAAAATAAGAATTACCAAGCAATTTAGTTTCGAAACCGGACACGCCTTATTCGGTTATGATGGAAAATGTAAAAACGTTCACGGACACAGTTACAAACTTTCCGTAACTGTTATTGGTTCGCCAATTACCGACAGATCTAACGTAAAATTTGGAATGGTAATTGATTTTTCTGACTTAAAAAAAATAGTAAAAGAAGACATCGTAGATATTTTTGATCACGCTACTGTTTTCAATGCCACTACACCCCATTTAGAGCTCGCTAACGAACTAAAAGCAAGAGGACATCACGTTATCCTCGTGGACTACCAACCAACAAGTGAAAACATGGTTATTGATTTTTCTGAAAAAATAAGAAGACGATTACCGGAATCTATAAAATTGCACTCTTTGCGATTACAAGAAACAGATACTTCTTTTGCAGAATGGTTTGCTATAGATAATATTTAACTCGGTTTAAAAATATTTCTAAACTGATACAATATTCTTTCTAGTAAGCGTAAATCTTCGGTGATGATTTCGGCTGTACCTTTCATTTCCTGTTGAAAAGGAATTTGTTTCTTATAAGAAGTTTCCAATCCTTGTGTCAAAACCACATCGATTAACAAGTTTCCATCTTTATCAGGAACTTGTGAAATATTATTGATTTTACCTTTAAGCACTCCAAATTCCCTATCTGGAAAATTAGCCAAACGGATATTAACCAATTGTCCCATTTTTATTTTCCCCGAATTTAAAGCCGGTGCTTTCACCTTACCAATATAACCTTTTTCGATAGTTGGAATAATAGTGAATACATTATCGCCTGAAGTAATAGTTTGATTTTCTGTCCAAACTTGCAAAAAAGTAACCTTACCAGCAATAGATGATTTTAAAGTATACATCAATTCCCAGTCACGAATAGCTTTTTTAAGTTGGTAAAACGATTGTGTCACGTTTCTGTCTAAATTAATTTCTTCTTTCGTACCATTAATTTGCGTCCCTTTCGTAGATCTTGTATTGTCAATTAACGATGATCGCAATTGTGAAATAGAAGTCAGTAAATTTTTGTAATTCTTTTCCGCTTGAAGGTAATTTAATTTTTTGGTTTCAAATTCCTGATCCGAAATAATACCTTTATCATGCAAAGTTGACGTCCTGTTAATTTCGTTTTTTTGAAGTTTTAATTCCTGCTCATTAATTTCTTTTTGTTGCAACAACAGTGTTAATCTTTCATTAATTTGAGTAGATTCCAATTTTTGAGCTTGACTTTCGACCTGAAACGGTTGTAAATCAGCGTTCAGATTATTCACAATATAATCTTTTTGAAACAACGCGAAAGCACTTTCAATTTCACCTAATTGTGCATTACGAAGCAATTCAAAAGGAAATTTACTATCAGGTTTTAAATTATCGACCAACTTTTTCAAAAGAAAAACATCTTTATAATTGGCAGAGTTTTCAATTACAGCAAGTGGTATGTTTTCCGGAACGGTTGTTTTGTCTTTAATCAAAATTGCTTCAATTCTTCCGGAAGTTTTAGCAATAAGCTTTTCCGGCGGAATATTGGTGGTAATAACAATTTCAGAATTTACAACATCCGGATATTTTAAAAACCATGAAGTAAAAAACAACATGATAATAATTCCAAAGATCAAAAGAGTTCCCCATCGGATCATCCAATGTGGCACTTTGGTTAATATATCTTGCACTTCATCACTGCGCAATTCGAACGTTTTATTATTTTTTTCTGCCATGACTTTAATTTCCTAATTGTAATTGATTTCTAACCAATTCGAAATAATTTCCTTTTTGCTCTACTAAAGCCGAGTGATTTCCAATTTCAATGATTTTCCCTTTATCAAGCACCACAATTTGATCAGCATTCATTACAGTACTTAATCGGTGTGCAATAACCACTACGGTTTTATCTTTAAAAAAGAGATCTAGTTTTCTCATAATTTCCTTTTCATTATTGGCATCCAAAGCAGAAGTAGCTTCGTCAAAAAATAACATTTCAGGATTTTTATAAACTGCTCTGGCAATTAACAAACGTTGCTTCTGCCCAGTACTCATTCCAACACCTTCGGAACCAATTTTTGTATTATAACCCAAAGGTAAGCCCGAAACATATTCTTTTATATTGGCAACATCAGCAGCATATACTAGTCGATTTTTATCAATGATATCAACACCTATGGCAATATTATTGGCAATGGAATCATTAAAAATAAACCCTTCCTGCATTACCGCCCCAATTGAATTTCTCCATGCTTTTTGGGAAATATTCTTCAACTTGACATTTCCAATAGTAACTTCTCCATTTTGAGGCTCATAAAATTTGAGTAAAAGTTTCATCAATGTTGTTTTTCCACTTCCACTAACACCAACAATCGCTGTAACTTTATTGGCTGGAATAATCAAATCTAAATTTTCTAAAACTGGAATATCGGAACCTAAATAACGAAAAGAAAGATCTTTGATGTGAATGTCTTCGTTAAGAGGAACATCATGCATTTGATGCTCTTCTTGTTGAATTTCATCTTCTTTATCATGAATTTCAGACAACCGCGCTAAGGAAATTTTAGCGTCTTGCAATTCTCTCACAAAATTAATAAGTTGTGTAATGGGTCCATTCAAACCACCTACAATAGAACTTATCGCCAACATTGTCCCTAAAGTTATAGAGCCATCGATGGCTAATTTAGCCGAAAGGACGATAATGAAAATATTCTTCAATTCGTTGATAACTGAAGAACCTGTGGTTTGTGTTTGTTCTAACACCAATCCTTTGATAGAAACACGAAACAGTCTTGCCTGCACATACTCCCAACTCCAGCGCTTTTGTTTTTCGGCATTATGCAGTTTTATTTCCTGCATCCCGTTAATAAGTTCCATTACCTTACTTTGCTCCTGACTTACCTCAGAAAAACGTTTGTAATCTAGTTCTTCTCTACGTTTTAAAAACATAGTAATCCAACCAAAATACAAGATACTTCCTATAAAAAAGACAAAGAATATCTGCAGATTAAAGTAAGCCAGAACGCCTCCCATAACAAACATATTAATCACTGAAAACAACACATTTAGTGAAGAGGTGGTTAATATTTTTTCGATACGATGGTGGTCATTAATTCGCTGCATGATATCTCCTGTCATACGTACGTCAAAGAAAGAAATAGGAAGATTCATTAATTTAATAAAGAAATCGGAAATAAGCGATATGTTTATCCTTGTCGTAAGATGAAGCATGATCCAGCCCCTTATAAGCTCTAAACCCATTCTTCCTGCAAAAAGAAACAATTGCGCAAAAAGAATCATGTAAATAAAACTAATATTTTGGTTTTGAATACCAACATCCACAATACTTTGCGTTAGAAATGGCGAAATAAGTGCCAGTAAAGTTCCGGCCAACAAATTGAAAACCAATTGAACTAAAAAGGATTTATATCGCAATACATATTGTGAAAGCATTCCAAAACCTAAACCTTTTTTATCTTCTTTATCAAATTCTGATTGATGAAATTTTGGAGTTGAATCTAACAATAAAGCAATCCCTTCTTGAGTAGTTTCGTCTGCATTATTTCCAATCCAAAATTTAATAAAATCTTTCTGGTTGTATTCTATCAAACCGAATGCTGGATCAGAAACGAAATATTTTCCTTTTTTTATATTATAAAGCACCACATAATGTTCTTTGTTCCAGTGCAAAATACATGGTAAAGGCGCTTCGTCTAAACGCTCTAAATTCAGTTTAACTCCTAAAGTTCGGAATCCAATTTTTTCTGCGGCATCACTTAAAAAAAGCAAATTACTCCCTTCACGAGTAGTTTCACTCATATCACGCAGCTCTTGAATATTAATTGTTTTCCCAAAATGTTTGGCAATAATTTTAAGACATGTAGGTCCACAATCTTTACTGTCAGCTTGTATATAATTAGGGAATTTTTTCAATTTCGTGTTTTATTATTTTGTAAGCAAATTAAAGAAATTTTTTGTGTTTTTTACTACAAATTTATGATGGAAAAGATAATTTTTCTTATTTACATCAGTCGCTATTTACTTTACGTTCTGTTTTTATTTTAAATGCAATTGTTACGAATTTAGGAAAAAGCAGTTCTTGGACGGACCAAAAACTGCTTTAATTTATTCTTTTTAAAAATTAAAAAGCATTGTTAATTCAGAAAATTTAGTTTTTAATAACTTTACCTTCTTGTATTAATCTATTGATTTCTAATATTTTATAAATATATATTCCTTTATCTAGCTTTTCTAAATTGATTTCATTTTGAATTTCAGCATTTTTCACTACTTCATTTCCATTGCTGTCGAAGATTGAAACTGTGTAATTTTTCAATCCTGCTCCTTCAAATTTTACTACTGAACTCGTTGGATTTGGATATACTTTAATCTTCTCGAACGTTGACTGACTTACATTTTTGAGAGATTGAGTTTCACTTTGACACTCTTCATGAAAAAAACAAGTTTGTGTTTCAACTGTAAATCCCGGGATATCATACTGATTCAATGGTAATTGACTTTTGCAATAATATCTGTTTGAAGTAACGCCATTAGACACAATCAGTCCAAAACTCTTTACTGGATTACTGAAGCTATCATTAGTACAATTCACATAAAAAGTTGGATTTTGCACGTAGTAAGTTTGCAAATCACCATTTTTAAATTTAATATACCAAGTATATGTTATACCTGCTACGTAAGGCAATGGCGAACTCAGATTATTAACAAACCCCATATTTAAAATCCCTAAAACAGGATCGTTAACACTAGGAGTTGCAGGATCGAAACCAAAACATGTAATGCGAGGTAATGGCGGTGGTGGTGGGGTTGGTTTAATTACGTATATAATCAAGTTGCATTGATGACAACCTTTATCATCAAAATAGGTTAACTGTAATGAACCTTCACCGAGAGCTATTCCTTTTATACTTACTGTCTGCCCCATGTCAGATCCAACTATTTGAAGATTCCCTACAATAGAATTATCAGAAGATGTTGTATCGTTATTAATATCCCAATCGTAACAAGAAGAACATTGTGCTACTGGAACTGACGTAAAAGTAGCTGTTTGTCCTAGGACAATATATATATTTCCGGAGATACAATCTGCGATTGGAGCTTTATCCGAAATGTCTTTTGAGTGCGCCATTATAGAACAGCCAATCAAAAGTAAAAAAGAGAATATTTTTTTCATTTACACTTAGTATTTAATATTTGCCTACTATTTTCAGGTTCCTGTTCGACTTATTTCCCCCTATATAAAAGAGGAAGAAGTAAACTCTTCTTCCTCTTTTTAAACAAAATATTTTTTAGTAATTAGGATCCCACAAACTACAAAACTTTGTAATTGGATTCCATTTTAAGCATCCTTGAGGGATACTACCACCATTAATTGTTGTTTGTTCGCTTCTAGTTAATTTCTGAGCACCTTTTAAGTTTAAAATATTCTTTAACATTATATTTATTCTTTAAAAATTGATTAATAATTTAGTTGTTTCAACACAATTGAATTTGTTTTTCATTCTTAAAAGCAGATTGGCTGAGTCCCATTAGGGCATAAAGCAGTATCGCAGTCATAGATTTGTGCGGACCACGCACCATTAATACGACATTTACCATAATCTCCGCCTTTAATATTTTTTTGCTCAGTTTTGGTTAATTGTTGAGCTCCTTCTAAGTTTAGAATGTTTTTTAACATGATTTCTAAAATTTAAATTAGCAATAATAATTAGTAGCAGTAATTGGACCACAAGGATCATATACACGTCCTTCAGAACAAAGTTCCACAGGGTACATACATAAAGATAATGGTTGACTTCTACCACCTGAGATAATTTTTTGCTCATCTTTGGTCAATTTTTGAGCACCTTTTAAGTTTAAAATGTTTTTTAACATGATATAAAATTTAATAATTGATTAATAACCCAATCGTTTAAAGACATTTGGATTTTATGTCTATCCTTGGCCAAGAATGTTTTATATATTTTTAAATTTGAATGACATTATTTTCCATTAATTCGTATTCTTCTGAGAAGTCATGGAGAAAATATTTCAAATCACTTATTTTGTATTCATTAGGGAACAGCCTATTGTTTATAATTTTTACTGGTGTATAATTGAATTCATTTTCCAAACACCAATTGTATTGTTCTTGTATTTGATGATTCGCTCTAATATCAATAATACTAATTGGCCATTTTTCTTTCCATTCTTCCAATTTCATTTTTTTAATATGCCAATCAGAAATAGCCAATTCGATATTTTCTCGATTACTATTATTCAAGGTTAATAAGCCTTCAACAATTGTTTTATAAGGATTGTTGTTGTTTTCAGGATTAATATTAAACAACACATTTAAAAAAACTTTTTTGGAGAATTTTGAAACCAATTCAAATGCTTCTTCAAATGTTTTATGGCAATGTCTGCAACTTGGACTGATGATAATTGTAAGTTGGATGGCTGCGCTTTTATTTCCAAAGTGCAATCCTTCCAGCCTATCAAACCCTTTTAATACTGAAATTTCTTTCGTTAGAAACTGAAATAGTGTATAGTTTCTTTTGAATCTTTTGAATTCATTTACTGTCTTTTCTGCTTTGGTTTTATTTTCTAAAATTGGTTTTATAAAAAGCCAAGCAGCAGAAAAAAACACAGTAGAAAACAAAAATCCAAAGAAATTAATGGTTAAAATATTTAGGAAGGATTGACTCGTAAAGCTAAAAATCAAGCTCTGACTGATTACAACAGCAGAAACAATCAAGCACAATACACACCATTTTTTTAATTGGACTTTTTGAAGCCAAATCGAATACATAATTATGGGAAGAGAAGTCAAGCCAATAAACCCTACAATTACACTTGAATCTTTTGGTTGAAGTATGATAGACAAAAAACTAATACCAAAATACAACAAAGGCAAATCGGAAAAATGAATCCATTTGTTGCCTTCACTTTCATTCGATTTAATTACCAAATCACAAGAAGCATTCGAATTGATATTACAAAGTTTAGAAACCATTTCATTCTGAATTCCCAACTTTTCTTGAACAATAAAAATGCTAATTACAAAACCAACAACTGAGGTTAACAACAATAAAACACTATTTAATGAATAACTTCCGTATAGTATCGATAGAACGGCTAGCGCACAAAGAGATAGGAAATAAGGAATCCATTTTATATTGACTTTTTCATTTTTACTAAAGGTGTTTGTATTGGGTTCAATAAGTATTACTACACCATTCCAACCAGCATAAAAGTTATTATAGGTCAAATTAAGTTTTGATCCTTCTTCATTCACTATAAAAATTTCTTTTTCATTTTTATGAACTAAAGCAATCGTATTGTCATAAATAGCTAAAAAAGCACCAGGCAACTCTGCTAATTGTTCTTTGGGGATTTTTATGGCTAAATTCTCAATAGACAATGTATCTAAAGAATCGGTAATAGCGAATACACTTGGATAATTAGGATGGGATAAAAAGAGATCTTCAAAATTTTCTTTTTGATTTGAAAACTGACTTAACGCTAAATACTTTTTAACTAAACTTGTCATAATCTTTAATTTTTCAAAGGGTGAAACTTCAAAAATGTTTTGACAAATATTCAGGTTTTTTTTGTTCCAAAAACGGTCCTATTTCAACTATTTATAAATTGTACCGTATACAATTTATAAATTATCATTATATTTTTTTTACACAAAAAACTGATATTCAAATAATTATAAAATAAGACGTCGAAAAACAATGAGTTCAAGAAAAGAAAAGAGAATGTATATCAATTAATGATAAATTTGTAAAGCAAGTAACCCAATAACCGTATAGTTATGACAACAATTAAACTAAATTTTGAAGATTTTAAAGAAAACCAACTGAACAGACAGCAGACTTCAACAATTAAAGGAGGGAAGTTAAGCGCTGTACCTAGTGATCCGCCGGCAGCACCAGCACCAACTCCACCTTCACCACTGCCGAGCAATGGATATCCAGCTGATCCAGAAGTCCCTCAACAACCTATTCCAGGTAGCCCTTTAGATCCAAGTCCATATACAGGAATAGAACCTTAGTCATTAATCTTTTCACTAAAACCTTTAATAAACTGAGCAGGAGTAATACCTGCTCTTTTATTAAAAGATTTGGTAAATGAAACGGCATTTTTAAAACCCACGCTTTCCCCAATAGCCTGAGTGGAATACTTTCTATAAGTAGGATTTCTAATCAATTCATTGATAACGTAGTTAATTTTTAATTCGTTAGAATATTCACTGAACGTTTTTCCAAATCGCTTATTGACTACATAAGACAAATAAGTGGTGTTAGTTTTAATTTTTTTTGCGACTTTTTGTAGTGTAAAATCTGGACTTAAATAATATTCTTTTTTTTCTAAGGTTAAGAGTTTCTCAATGATTTCATTTTCCTTTTCTTCATCAATACTTATGGCAAGCCCTATCTTTTTACTTTGATCAATGTTTCCTTCCTGAGTACTGTTATTTCTACTCAGTAAGTCATTCAGTTCTTTGTCCTTTTTTTCTATGCTACCCGTAAACTCTTGAATTAAAGCATTTATTTTTTCTTTGTTCTGTTTCTTTTCTCTAGAACTCTTCACAAGAAATACCACTAAAACTAGAATCAGAATAGCAAAAAAAGCAACTAGAATTTTTTCAATCAAGTCCTTTTTCTTAAATTCATCTTGAACACCTTCCATTTCTTTTGTAAGGTTCATTTTTCCTAATCTAAAATTAACCTCTGTTGTTTCTTTGTTTAATTTTGATTCATCCAATTCAAAATTATCCAAATAAATTTTAGAATGTTTTAGCGCTTTATCAGAATCTTTATAAGCCTCATAAATTTTAGCCTGGCAATAATTAGAGATGGTATAATCTGAATGATTTACCTTATACAAAGCATAGATCGAATCTACATTTTTAAAATAGACTAAGGCTTTATCGTATTTTTCAACTGTAAAATAAAGCACACCCAAATTATACAATGCGGTTGATTGCTCGTTTTTAAAATCGTTTTGTTTGACTTCGATTAATATATTTTGGTATATTTTTTCTGCTTCAAGATAGTTTTTTTCAAAATAATAAATATTTCCCAAACTCATTTGCGCTTTAATTCTATTAAAATCCTTTGAATAAGCGATTGCCTTTTTATAAAAAAACAAAGAAGAATCTAACAGTATTTTTTTATTGGTGTTTTCAATATAATACCTTTCATAAAATCGGCCTAAATTCAAATAAATATTGCTTTTATTTACTGTGAATATGTATTTTTCATACAAATTAGAAGTTATGTCTAATATCTTATCTGACTGTCTTGTAGCGCTAATGGCTAGATTATAATTACCAACTTCAGCATTTATTAAAGCGATGTTATTATTAAATTTTAGTATTTGAAGTTGGTCTTTAATTTTTTCTGAAAGTATTATTCCTTCATGAAATTTATCCAATGCTTTTGCAAAATGACCTCTTTTCCAATCTATAAGTCCACCAAAACTTAGCAAACAGGCATTTAACTGTGTTTTTTCTGTTGATACTGTTAATTTTTTAAAGTCCTCGAAAGCCAATTTGTAAAATTGGTTCGATCTTATAGTGTCTCCTTTTATTTGAAACAAATAGGATTTAGCACCAGCAGCAAATGCTTTATGTGTATAACTGTTCGATTTTTCAATCCTATTGCACACAATAAAAGAGCTGTCAACATCAGCACTCATTAATGCTTTTGCTTTGTTCTGCAGTTCAAGATATTCTTTATTGGTTAATGTAGATCCGCTTTGCGAAAAAAGAGTATTCGTTACAAAAAGGAGGATACAATATAAAGGAAATCTCATGTTAAAAATTTTTACAAAAGTAATTATATAATTACTATAAAAAATCATTTCCAAATTCACATTCACATCAATTTAACAATATTTTATCGCCTTAAAAAAAACAAAATCGATAAGATTTCATAACTTTGTTATTCACTCTTGAAAAATCATGAAATATAAACTCCTCATAGTGTGTTACTTATTTCTATTTCAGATTGCTTTCTCACAAACTGGAAGGACAGTTCATGGGAAAGTCACAAATAATGAAAATCCCATCTCAGGAACTGAAGTTATCAACTTAACTACTAAAAATATTACACATACAGATCGGAATGGTCGTTTTTCAATTATAGCAAATGCAAGAGACGTTTTGGCTTTTGTTTCCCAAAATTACGAAACCAAAAAAGTGTACTTAGGACAAAGTAGTAGCGATAAAACCGATTTTAGCGTAGTATTAACGCAGAAAAATGAACAACTGAAAGAAGTAGTAGTTACTTCCCAAACAAAGCCAAAATTCGATTCTCAAAAGATAGTAGATGGCAAAAATTTTGACGATAGCCAATCGTCACCCAAAAACAGATTGATTTATGATGGAACTATTGAAAACGGAACAGATTTTGTCCGAATTTACAAAGACATTGTAAAAGCTTTCAGAAAAAATAAAGAAGAAAATAGTGCTGCAAAAATAGTTCCTTTTAAAACACTTATATTGAACAACTACGATACTGAATTTTTCGCCAAATCGCTAGATCTAAAACAAAACGAAATTGTTCCTTTCTTAACGTTTTGCGAAGCGGATCCCAAATCAAAAGACATTAAAGAAGATAGCAATACCCTATTCGTTATGGATTTTTTAATGGCCAAAAATGCAGAATTTAAAAAAACCTTACAATAAAAAAGTTTTACCTATAAAAAAGAGCTCCATATGGAGCTCTTTTCAAATATTTAAACGCTTAAAATTAAGCTAACAAACTCAATACATAATCAGGAAATAAACCTAAAGCAATGTTTAATACCAAAGCTACAACAGCAACTATTTGATATGTCGCTGGAACACTTGGCAAACTTTCTTCACTTTCCTTAGTGTACATTGCTAGTATGATTTTGAAATAATAACCTACACTTATGATAGAACTTATGATAGCAACAATTACTAAAACCAACCAACCAGTTTGCACCAATTGATTTAACAAAAAGAATTTAGCGAAGAACCCGGATAAAATAGGAATTCCAGCCATAGACAATAATGATGCCGTCAGTATTCCAGCCAATAATGGATGTGATTTCCCAAAACCGTTAAAACTATCAACTGTTTCGTTTTCTTTAGCTGATGTTACATATAAAACCACAGCAAAGAAAGCGATACCAGCCACAGCATAAGCAGAAGCATAATATAATAAAGTACTTGCTGCATTATTTGTAAGCAATAAAGTCATCACCATAAAACCAGCATGAGAAACTCCCGAAAAAGCAAACATACGCTTTACATTGTTTTGACGCAAAGCCATGATGTTTCCTAAAAGCATCGAAGCAATAGCAACACAAACAATAATCATTTTGAATGAATAAGAAGGCACTGGCAAAAGAGAAGTAACCAATTTAAACAACGTTGCCATAGCTACTATTTTAGCCAAACTACTCATCGTTGCTGTAACTAATGTTGGAGAACCTTCATATACATCTGCTGCCCAAAAATGGAAAGGTACAGTTGCAATTTTAAACAACATACCAATAACCAATAACACAATACCAATAAAATACCATTGAGGATAATTATTTGTATGTGTATAATTAGCAATAGTCATCAAATCGAAACTTCCAGTTGCACCATAAATCAAACATATCCCAAAAAGGATAATTCCTGAAGCAAACGAACCCATTAAGAAATATTTCATTCCAGCTTCGTTACTTTTAAGGCTTAATCGATTACTAGCAGCAAGAATATACAATGATATCGATAATACCTCAATTCCTAAAAAGAACATTGATAAGTTTCCAAAAGAAACCATCGCGACAGCTCCAGCCAATAAAAATACTTTTATAGCTACAAAATCTGAAATTTTAGAAGCTTGCTTTTTATAAAAATCATGACTCATTGCCACTAGAAAAATAGTAACTATTATAAACAAACTCGAAAAGGCAGTTGAAAAATGATCTACTACAATCATGTTATTGTAATAGCTTTTCGCCAAAGTAAATTCTGAAACTGTAAGACCTAAAATCGCTAAAAGCCCGATAACGGTCATCGGTACAATGATTTTTCTAGCATTAAAAATCTCCGCAAGAAGTGATAATATTCCTAATCCTGATATAGCTATGAGAGTATTCATTCTTTATATTTTCTTTTTATATTGAGAGGAACCTAAAATTCTAATTCCTAAATCTTAAATCGTATTAATCTCGAAAACAATTCCCTGTAACGCTGGTGTAATCAAATCGGTTATTGGTTTTGGATATAATCCAAAGAACAACAATACTGCAATAATAACTACAAAAACAATAGTTTCATTTAATGTTATTGGTGTAAAACCTTTAATATTCGCCTCACCCAACATTACGTGTTGAAACATTTTCAACATATAAACAGCTCCCAAAATGATTGTTGTTCCCGCAATAACGGCAAACCAAATATTAGCACTGTATAAACTGTATAACAAAGTAAATTCTCCAACGAAGTTAAAGGTTGATGGTAACGCCACTGAAGCCAACATTACAATCATAAACATCGAAGCAAACTTATTGTCTTGAATTCTAATACCTCCCATTTCTGAGATTTCCTGAGTTTTGAAACGTCTTTCTATAACTTCGACAGCAAAGAAAAGTCCAACCACAACAAAACCGTGTGCTATCATTTGTAAAACAGCACCACGCAATCCATCAAGCGTTAAAGTATAAGCTCCTGCCGCAATTAATCCAACGTGTGCCAAAGAAGAATACGCTAATAATTTCTTTATATTTCTTTGTTTTAAAGCGACAATCGAACCGTAAACAACTCCAGCAACACTCAATCCTACGAAGATTGCCATGTACATTTTGGCTGCCACTGGTGCAATTGGCAATTGCCAACGAATCACACTATACAATCCCATTTTTAACATGATTCCCGAAAGCAACATTGTACCTACAGCTGGTGCCTTTTGGTACACATTCGCCTGCCAAGTATGAAAAGGAATGATTGGAATTTTTATTGCATATGCTAAAAATAAACCTAAGAATATCCAAATCTGTTCTTGATCACTCAAATGAATCATATACAAATCGCCAATCAACAAACTTCCTGCTTTTTTGAACAAGTAAATAAAGGCCACCAACATGAACAATGATCCTGCTAAAGTGTAAATAAAGAATTTAATAACTGCTTTTTTACGTTCTTCTACATCACCATTACCCCAAATTAAAGCGATAAAATAAATTGGTATTAATGACAATTCCCAAAAAATATAATACAAAAAGGCATCAGCACTTAAAAATGTTCCCACCATCGCAAACGACATGAACAACACCAAGGCATAGAAGTTTTTGCTGTTATTATATTGATTTCCAAAAGAAGAAAATATAATAATGGAAGTCAATGCAGTTGTTAAAAGCAACATCGCCAATGACAATCCATCAACTTTTAAAGCAATAAACAAATTAAGATTTGAAATCCAATTCACTTTAAAGCCGGTATCGATTCCTGCATTGTATTGATTCAATATATATAGTGAACCGACAACCGACGCTAAACTAAAAGTTAAAGCGACAGTTTTAGCCAATTTATCTCCAGCAAAATAAGTTGCTATAGCACCGAATAATAAGAGTATGAGTATAAATGATACGTTCATTATGTGTAATTATTAAACTAAAAATAAATAAATTAAAATCGAAGAAACACCCAATACAAAAGCAAAAAGATACAATCCAATGTTTCCGTTTTGAATTAATTTCCCTTGATTTCCAATTCCGTTTGTTACTTTTCCTAAACCAAAAACCAATCCTGAAACCGCAGTTTCCACATATTTTCTTAAGAAATGTGACAATTGATATAATGGGTTTACAAAAACAGCTTCGTATATTTCGTCAACATAATATTTGTTGTATAAAACTTTAGCCACCCCTTTAATTTCTGAATCTTCTTCCGGTACTTGATTTTGTTTGATATATTTAGCATATGCCATTCCAATACCAATCAATGCTCCAACAGTAGCAATAGCCATCAATATATATTCAATTGTTCCCAAAGCATGTTCTTCCTCAGCCACTCTACTAACAATTGGCGCCAAATAATGGTTCAACCATTCGCTGCCTGGCAAATTGATAGCACCTCCAATTAGAGCTAAAAATGCTAAAATGATTAATGGTATAGTAATTAAACTTGGACTTTCATGTAAATGGTGTTTTTGCTCTTCTGTTCCTCTGAATTCTTTAAAGAAAGTCAGATACATCAATCGAAACATGTAAAAAGCCGTCATGATAGAAGCTATAGAACCTATAACCCAAAGCACAATATTTCCGTGGAAAGCTTTCATTAAAATTTCATCTTTCGACCAAAATCCAGCAAAGGGAAAAATTCCAGAAATAGCCAAAGTTGAAATCATCATCGTCCAAAAAGTAATTGGCATCGCTTTTTTCAATCCGCCCATTTTGCGCATATCCTGTTCTCCATGCAAGGCGTGAATTACAGAACCTGAACCTAAGAACAGGCACGCTTTGAAAAAGGCATGTGTGACTACGTGAAAAACAGCCACTTCATAAGCACCAAGACCTAAAGCTAAAAACATTAATCCCAATTGTGAAACTGTTGAATACGCCAATACTTTTTTGATGTCGTTTTGAACCAAACCAATTGAAGCAGCTACAATAGCAGTAACAGCGCCTATAACAGCAATAATATCTTGAATGTACGGTGTTAAATCAAATAAGAAATTCATTCTGGTCACCATAAAAATACCCGCGGTAACCATCGTCGCTGCGTGGATTAATGCAGAAACTGGTGTTGGACCAGCCATCGCATCAGGCAACCAAGTATACAATGGAATTTGTGCTGATTTTCCACAAGCTCCAATAAACAAGCATAATGCTGCAACTGAAAGTAATGGATTTGATAAAATTTCTTTATTCATTATGATGCTACTTTTTAATGTAGCATAATCTAAAGTATTAAATAAGTAACCTAAAATGAACAAACCAATTAGTAAACCTAAATCTCCTATTCTGTTCATAATGAAAGCTTTTTTAGCCGCATCATTATACTCTTGATTTTTATACCAAAAACCAATTAACAAGTAAGAACACAATCCTACTCCTTCCCAACCAATGAATAAAATCAATAAGTTACCTCCTATTACCAAAGTGATCATGAAAAACACGAACAGATTCAAATAGGCAAAAAACTTATGCATATTCTCGTCATCATGCATATAGCTGATTGAGTATAAATGAATCAATGAACCAATTCCAGTCACGAAAAGCAACCAAAGAATAGACAATTGATCTAATAAAAATGAGAAGTTTACATTGAATCTTTCCAAAGAAATCCACTCAAATAAATCAATTTGAATAGGTTTTGGATTCGATTGAATTAAAGTGAAGAAGTAAGCTGTTGCAAAAAATGAAATCACAACCGACAGAGTTCCTATAATTCCTGAAATAGATTTTCCTGCTTTTCTTCCGAAGAAAACATTGAATAAGAATCCACATAATGGAGCCAACAATAATACTAAAGCTAAATTTTTTTCCATTAGTATTTATCCTTTTAAGTTTTTTAAATTATCGATATCAATCGAATTCAAGTTTCTAAATATCGACACTAATATCGCCAACCCTACAGCAACTTCGGCAGCAGCCACAGCCATAGAGAAAAATACGAATACTTGTCCCTGAGCATCTTGATGGTAGGTTGAAAAAGCTACAAACAGCAAGTTTACCGCATTCAACATAATTTCGATAGACATAAACACGATGATGGCGTTTCTTCTGTACAAAACTCCAAAAACTCCAATACAGAATAAAATTACACTTAAATAAATGTAATTTTGAATTCCTATTTCTTCTAATATATTATTCATTTTATTGAATTGATTTTTCTTTTTTAGACAATAATACCGCACCAATCATAGCAACTAACAATAAAACAGAAGCAAATTCGAAAGGAACCATAAACTGGTTATCATTCAGCAATACTTTCCCCAATACTTTGATCGATTGGTAATCCTGACCAGTTTGCTTGTAACCATCAATAACCGGCATGGCTTTGATAAATACAGCTAACATTACAAAACAAATCAAGCAGAATGAAACTACTGCAGCTAACTTTGTAGCAATTTTTTTATGTGGCTCTCCTTCTTTGTTCAAATTCATCAACATGATGGTGAATAGAAACAAAACCATAATAGCGCCCGAATACACAATAATGTGAACAATTGCTAAGAACTGTGCATTGAATAATAAATAATGACCTGCAATAGTAAAAAAACAGATGACCAAATAAATAGCACTGTGAATTGGATTTTTACTAATGATAGTTAAAAAAGCCGTCGCAATGGTAATGGCCGACAAAAAGTAGAATATAATAAGTAATGTTGACATTAGTTAGCGTTTTTAAGTTGAGCGTTTTTCATCGCCATATCTAATGGCATAACTAATTTATCTTTTCCGAAAATAAAATCTTCTCTTTCGTAATTTGAAGGCACCAAAACTTTTGAAGTCGTTAAGTAAATAGCATCTTTCGGACAAGCTTCCTCACACAATCCACAGAAAATACAACGCAACATATTGATTTCGTAGATTTCAGCATATTTCTCCTCACGGTACAAATGCTTTTCATCTGGTTTGCGTTCTGCTGCTTTCATTGTAATGGCTTCGGCTGGGCAAGAAAGTGCACACAAACCACAAGCAGTACAGTTTTCACGTCCTTGCTCATCACGTTTCAGCTGATGCTGACCGCGATAAACTGGGCTCATTTCACGAACTTGTTCTGGATAGTGAATCGTTACTTTTTTTCTGAAAAAATGTTTGATGGTAATCGCCAAACCTTTGACAATTGCCACTAAATAAAGGCTCTCCCAAAAAGTCATTTCCTTGTGAGAAACTTGTTTTTTTCTGCCTGATAATGATATATTTTGTATCGTCGCTGACATAAATCTTTTTATTTAAAAAGTAAAAGGCAAACTCCAGTAATCATAATATTTACGATTGCTAGTGGAATTAAAATTTTCCAACCCAAATTCATCAATTGGTCATATCTAAAACGTGGAATCGTCCAACGCACCCACATATAGAAGAATATGAATCCACATATTTTAATAAACAAAGCTAACATTCCAATAAGGTTTGCTGTATTTGCACCCACATTTTCCGCTATCCATTGCATTCCAGGATAGTTATATCCTCCGAAGAATAAAATAGCTAGAATTGCTGATGAAATAAACATATTCGCGTATTCCGCAAACAAATAGAATCCCATTTTCATGGAAGAATATTCGGTATGGTAACCCCCAATTAACTCCGATTCACATTCTGCTAAATCGAAAGGCGTTCTGTTGGTTTCTGCGAAAGCACAAATCAAAAATATTAGAAACGAAAGCGGTTGGTAAAACACGTTCCAGTTCATCCCAGCCTGTTGTGCCGAAATTTCTCTTAAACTCAAAGTACCCGTCATCATCAATAAAGCAATCATTGATAATCCCATGGCTACTTCGTAAGATACCATTTGTGAAGCTGCACGAACCGCTCCCATCAAAGAGAACTTGTTATTCGAAGCCCAACCACCAATCATAATTCCGTAAACTCCAACTGAAATTACTCCGAAAATGTATAATAAAGCCACATCAATATCAGTAGCTTGTAAAATAATGTCTTTACCAAAAAGGTGCAATTTATCTCCCCAAGGAATTACGGCACTGGTCATTAAAGCGGTGCTCATGGCAACAGCTGGTCCTACAACGAATAAAAATTTATTAGGTGTATTAGGTTCAAATTCTTCTTTTGAAAACAATTTCAAACCATCAGCAAGCGGTTGCAATAAGCCACCCCAACCGGCACGGTTTGGTCCAACTCTATCCTGAAGAAATGCTGCTACTTTACGTTCTGCCCATGTGGAATACATGGCAAAAATCATAGTTATAGCAAATACAGTTACGATAACAACGCTTTTTTCTATAATAAATGTACTATCCATTTTTTTTTGAATCTATAAGGTTGCCATCAATCTTTTCGTTGTAATCTATGTCGGCCATACTTATTTTCTTATGGTCGCTTTCTCTTCCTTCTAAAATTAATTTTTCGGTAGCAATTTCTACTTTTTCTAATTTTTGAGTATAATTATTTTGGTTGATTACTGAATCTTTTTCGAATTCACGAGGTCCTTCGATAGTCCAGTCTTCTACATTTTTATGATCAAAACGACAGCCATTACAGATGAATTCTTCTACTTCATGGTACACATCTTTACGACCTGTAACACGTTGAATTTCTCCACCAAACATCCAAAGGGTTGTTTTTCCGCAACATTTATTGCAATCTCTATGAGCGTTGTATGGTTTGTTGAACCAAACTCTCGATTTGAAACGGAAAGTCTTGTCAGTCAAAGCACCAACAGGACAAACATCAATCATATTTCCAGAAAACTCATTGTCAATCGCTTTAGAAATACACGTTGAAATGTTAGCGTGATCACCACGATCCATTACACCATGAACACGATTGTCCGTCAATTGATCTGCGACTTGCACACATCTTTGGCATAAAATACAACGGTTCATATGCAATTGAATATTTGGACCAATATCTTCTGGTTCAAATGTTCTTTTTTCTTCAATGAAACGCGATTTTGGATTTCCGTGTTCGAAACTTAAATTTTGCAAATCACACTCACCTGCCTGATCACAAACCGGGCAATCTAATGGGTGATTGATTAACAAAAATTCCGTTACCGATTTTCTTGCTTCTTCCACTCTTGGTGAAGATTTACTGTTTACTTCCATTCCGTCCATGCAGCCAGTTACACAAGACGCCATCAATTTTGGCATAGGTCTTGGGTCGGCTTCACTTCCTTTGGCAACTTCCACTAAACAACAACGGCATTTTCCACCGCTACCTTTTAATTTTGAGTAATAACACATGGCTGGTGGCACTAATTCACCACCAATCATACGCGCAGCTTGCAGGATGGTTGTTCCTGGTTCTACTTCTATACTTTGACCGTCTATTGTTACTTTCATTCTTATTTTTTTTTAATACCTAAAATCTCTTTTTAATTAAACTTTAAATATTTATCTGAAAATTTATAGTAAATCTTAACTTTTGAAATGTTCGTTATATAAATCAATAACCTCTGAAACTTGCCTTTTTTTATAATAATCATTGGAGCTCATCCACTTGTCGTGAAGTTCAGGATAATCCTCAAGAAATTTTCCAAACTCATTTCTAAAATTTAAATAGGCATGGCTATCATTTATCAATTCATCATTTTTTAAATAATGTTCAAATACAAGTGGATAACCCCCTCTAATATTATCAGAATAAGATAAATAAAAAGAAATTTTTCCGCTTATTTTCTCTTGGTAAAATTTTTTATAATTGTCCGCTTTTAAACTTACAAATTTGTAGTCTCCAACAATCTTATAATTAATAAAAAATGACTTTAACTGATTTGGATAATATTTTGTTGTAATCCCTTTTGAATCTATTACCTTAACATACTTAGTAACTGAACTTGCATAAAAAGCCCCATTATCATCGTTTGAACGCACAACAAACTTACTTTTAATTGTATCATTTGCGTTTGTTACAATATATCCATCAAGTATTTGAGCATTTACATTTTTTATTCCAAGTAAGACAAACAGGATAATAAAATATTTTTTCATATTGTTATACAGTTACTTTTGTCACCAAATGCTTTACTTTCTCGAAAGGTTCTGCAACAAAGTGATCTCTATTTTTAATTTTTTCCGGGAAACGAACGTGGTATTCGAACTCTTCTCTAAAGTGACGAATTGCCGCAGCCACTGGCCAAGACGCTGCATCACCTAATGGACAAATGGTGTTTCCTTCAATTTTACTTTGAATACTCCACAACAAATCGATATCTTCTTCACGACCTTGACCGTTTTCGATTCTGTGTAATATTTTTTCCAACCAACCTGTTCCTTCACGGCAAGGCGTACATTGTCCGCAAGATTCGTGGTGGTAAAAACGAGCAAAATTCCATGTATTACGAACGATACAAGCGGTGTCATCGTAAACGATAAATCCACCAGACCCTAACATAGAACCAGTTGCAAACCCACCATCAGATAACGATTCGTAAGTCATCAAACGATCCGTTCCTGCTGCAGTTTTATAGATTAAATGTGCTGGCAAAATTGGCACAGAAGAACCTCCAGGCACTAAAGCTTTCAAAGGTCTGTCGGTACTCATTCCACCCAAATATTCATCAGAATTCATGAATTCGTAAACACTAAGTCCCATTTCAATTTCGTAAACACCAGGATTTTTGATATTTCCTGAAGCAGAAATTAATTTGGTTCCTGTAGAACGTTCGATACCAATTTTCGCATATTCTGTACCAGAATTGTTGACAATCCAAGGCACTGCCGAAATCGTTTCTACATTATTTACCACGGTTGGATTCCCCCAAAGTCCAGAAACTGCTGGAAATGGTGGTT
>JBDTNG010000050.1:0-8672 GCA_039933895.1 Flavobacterium sp.
TCGGGCTTCCAATCTCCCATGTCGAACGTATTGGAGACGACGCGCGTACCCGGCCTGAGTTCCTGCAACAGTTTGGGCAGAACTCTCAAGAGTACTAACCAAAACAAACAGGAGAAATAGAATTTTTTTAAGTTTTTTCATAATCTAGTTTTATAGAATTCAATAGTATTTAGAACGACATTAGTATATTTTTTTGCATTAACCTTTCAATTTCATCTATTTCAATGGGCAATGCTTCTGTTAGATTTATATTTCCATCCTTTGTAAGAAGATAATCATTCTCTAAACGGCACCCTATTCCTTCTTCCGGAATATAGATTCCAGGTTCGCAGGTAAGCACCATTCCCTCTTCAAACGGACGGGAATAATAGCCTACATCATGGACATCGAGCCCCAAATGGTGAGCAGTTCGGTGCATGAAATACTTTTTATATGCTGGAGTATCCGAGTTTTGATTGGTAATCATTTCAGGAGTCAGCAATCTTAGTTTTATAAGTTCAACTTCTATTAAAGTTGCCATTTTAGCCTCATAATCAGTTGACAATACTCCTGGTTTCAATAATTTGGAGCCTTCTTTTAAGCAATACAGAACAGATTCATATACTTCTCGCTGTCTGCTTGAAAAAGTACCATTAACAGGAATACATCTGGTGGTGTCTGAGTTATAATTGGCATAGCAGACACCAAAATCCACCAAAATCATTTCTCCCTCTTTACAAATGGCATCATTAGAATTGTAATGCAAAGCACAAGCGTTTTTACCCGAAGCAATAATAGGTTTGAAAGCATGGCGCAACCCCCCGTTTTTTATCAATTCGTAGGTGAGTTCAGCTTCCAACTCGTATTCCATTATATTAGGCTTTACTGCTTTTAATAAACTGTTAAAACCTTTAAAACTAATGGCTGCTGCTTTTTGAATGAGTGCAATTTCCTCATCCGACTTAAATGGTCGTAATTCAGCCGTAATTTTAGCTGCTCTTTTGTATTCGTGTAAAGGATATTTTTCTTTACACCATTGAATCATTCGGTCTTGTCTGGTGACCATTTCGGAAGTAACTCTCTTGAGATGCTCATTGTGCCCTAAATAAAACGCATCGGCTTCGAAGGCAAAAAATTGAAGCGTTTTTTCGAACTCATGAGTCCATTTTACATTTTTAACACCTGAAATTGCTGTAATTTGTTCCTTTGTCAAAAAATCCCCATCCCATAGTCTACTTAATTCACTGACTTCTTTAACAAATAGAATGACTCTGTTTTCCGGTATAAAAGCATCAGGATATAACATCAATATGGTCTCGTCTTGATCAATTCCAGACAAATAGAACAAATCATTGTTCTGTGCAAATCCCATTACATCATCGCAATTTGTAGGCATTACATCATTTGAAGAAAGAATAGCAATGGCATTTGAAGTCATTTTACGGCTAAAATTATTTCTGTTTTTTTTAAATAAAGAGCTAGGTATTGATAAATATCTCATATTATAATTGAAACATAGTAGTGGTTATTGAAGTAACTTTCCCGGAAATCAGTTCCGCAATGATCTTGCCTGTAGCTGGAGCTAAACTCAGTCCCATCATGGCATGTCCTGTTGCTAACGTTAAATTTTTAATTCTTTTGTCTTTGGAAATTACTGGCATCCCGGAAGGAGTACAGGGCCTAAATCCATACCAAGTTTCTTCTTTTTGAGGTTTATTTATTTTTAAATCAGGATAAAATTCGTTGATGCTGTTCACAATTCCTTGAAGTCTGTTTTGATTGATTGCAGTATCTGAGGTATGGGTTATTTCCATTGTTCCTCCAAAACGAATATCATCGTTCATTGGTGTTACAGCTACTTTTCCTTCACATAAAATGGAGGGAATTGATGGTTTTTGAAGTTTATTTTTTAGTGTAAAACTATATCCTTTTCCCGGTAGGATTGAAATGTTTATATTCAATTTTTTTGCTAATTCTGGGCTCCATGAACCCGAAGCTAATACTACCTCATCGGTTGTGAAGATTCCTTTTTCTGTAATAACAGACGAAATGCTATTATTATTAATTATAAAATCTTTTACCAGAGTGTTAGGATGTATTTCCACATTCAGTCTTTTCAACTCCTCTTTTATGAATTTCATGAATTTTTGTGGATACAGATGTGCATCGTTCTTGTAATGAACCCCTCCAATAACATCTGTTTTGGTTCCAGTTTCAAGCTTTCCAACTTCTTCTTTTGAAAGATAATCTACTTCCAATCCGAAACGAGCTGCTTCCTTAGCTTCATGATGCATCTCTTCAGCTACTTTATCGGTTTTGTAAAGCATTAGAAGTCCTTTTTCTTCATAAAAAAAGGAATTGTTTTCACGAGCAAGATCCTGATATAACTCCTTACTCAAAAGTGATAAATCGAGAAGTGCGGGCATAGCTTTCTCAACATGCTTGGCATTTGCATGTTTATAAAATTGCAATCCCCATTTCATTAAATCGAAACTCAATCGAGGTTTTACATAAAAAGGGCTATGACTGTCAAACATCCACTTTATCCCTTGGGCAATCATCCCTGGTTGTGCTAAAGGGACAATATGTGAAGGAACAATCATTCCAGCATTACCATATGAACATCCATCACTCAAATCTGATTTGTCAAAAACCACTACCTGATAACCTTCTTTAGCCAGATAATAGGCGGAACACAATCCAATTATTCCTCCTCCTACAATGCTTATTTTTTTCATTTGAATATAGATTTGAAAAAATCATTAGCATAAAGACAATCAATTACCAATGATTTTTTTTAAGTATCGTTTTTAAATTACCTGAAAACCAAATGCATACGGATCTTCTTCCTCATCAATGATGATATTGTTATAACCGTAAACTTTTGCCCAGCCTTGAATGCTTGGTACTATAGCTTTAATATTGCCGATTGAAGTTTCTTCTTCAACTTTGCCAATAAACTTGCTTCCAATAAAGCTTTCGTGAATAAACTCCTCTCCTTTTTTTAATTTTCCTTTGGCATGAAGCTGGGCGATTCTAGCCGATGTTCCAGTACCGCAAGGAGAACGATCTATGGCTTTATCACCATAAAAAACCGCATTTCTACCAGAAGAAGTTGGATCCAATGGTTCGCCTGTCCATAGCATATGACTCACGTCACGAATAGTATCATTCTCGGGATGAATAAAAAAATCAGGGTATTTTTCGTTAATACGCTTACGGACTTCCTGACTATACTGTACAATTTTAGCCGCAGTAAAATCCTGAACCCCGGAAAAATTATTTTGAGGATCTACAATAGCATAATAATTACCGCCATAAGCAACATCAAAAACAATTTCACCCAGCTCAGGACAGTCTATTGTTAATCCTTCAGCAGCCAAATAGGATTTTACATTGATCAACTTTACCCAATCTACTTTCTTCCCAGTTTGCTTGTATTCAATTTGAACCAAACCTGCTGGAGCTTCCATTTTTATCTTTCCTGGGATTTTCGGCATTACCAATCCTTCTTCAACAGCTATAGTAATGGTTCCGATAGTTCCATGTCCACACATAGGTAAGCAACCAGAAGTTTCTATGAATAAAATACCAAAATCATTTTCAGGATTACTTGGCGGATACAAAATACTGCCACTCATCATGTCATGGCCACGTGGCTCGAACATCAATCCCTTACGAATCCAATCGAATTCTTTCAGAAAATGTTGTCGCTTCTCGCTCATGTTTGCCCCTACAAGATTAGGCCCTCCGCCAGCTACTACTCTAACTGGATTTCCGCAAGTATGCGCATCTACGCAAAAGAAGGTTTTTCTAGACATAATTCTACAGATAAATGAGTTTGTTTATTATTTATTAATCTGGAAATTCCCAATGGATTTTCGTTTTGTAATTCTTTTGGCAATAAGGCATTCGGCCAATTTTGATAACTAAACGGCCTAACCCAACGCTTCACTGCATGAATTCCCACGGCAGTAAATCTAGAATCTGAAGAAGCCGGATAAGGCCCACCGTGCAACATAGATGGACAAACCTCAACACCTGTTGGCACACCATTGAAAATTAATCTTCCAACTCTGTTTTGTAATGAAGTTATTACTTTAGTATATTTTTCTAATTCTGTTTCTGAAGCAATAACGGTTCCTGTTAACTGTCCTTCCAGTTGATTAAGTATGGCTACTAATTCTGCTTGATCCTCACATTCCACAATTATCGAAAATGGTCCAAATACCTCTTGATGAAGCAATGCGTTCTCTAAAAAAGTCTTTCCTTCAACACAAAGCAATGTTTGTATAGCGTAGTTAGGAGCAACTTCGGTATTTACTTCAGTTAAAGTAATAACTCCGTCTTGCTGTTGGAATTCATTTTTCCCAGTAGTAAAATTATTCAGAATGCTAGGATGAAGCATACAGGAGGGAGCTATTTTTTCTATTTCTTCAGATAGTTGATTTATAAATTGATTCAGTCTATCGCTTTTTAAACCTAAAAGCAATCCTGGATTAGTACAAAACTGACCAGATCCAACAGTAATTGAGTTTGCAAATTGAACCGCCCAGGCAATACTTCCTTGCTCTAAGGCTTCTGGTAATAAAACAACCGGATTAATACTTCCCATCTCTGCAAAAACCGGTATCGGTTCAGGACGTTGTGAAGCCAAATCAAATAAGGCTCTACCTCCTTTTATACTTCCTGTAAAACCAACCCCTTTCACAAGCGGATGTTTCACTAAACTACTCCCTACAGTTACTCCGCTACCATTTAGGTTTGAGAAAACACCTTCGGGCATGTTTGTTTTTTTTGCCGCTCTAATGACTGCCGAAGCAACCATTTCGCCTGTTCCCACATGCATAGAATGACTTTTTACAATTACAGGACAACCAGCTGCAAGAGCTGAAGCTGTGTCTCCTCCCGCTGTTGAATAAGCAAAAGGAAAATTACTGGAACCAAAAACCACCACAGGACCTAATGGGATTAACATTTTACGTAAATCCGTTTTTGGAATAGGTTGCCTGTCCAGAATTGCAGTATCTATTGTTGCTTCTACCCAATTCCCTTCTGCTGCCATATCTGCAAAAGAACGCAATTGCATTATGGTACGTCCTCTTTCTCCTTCTGCTCTTCCTCTTGGCAAACCAGATTCTGTACAATACATTTCTAACAATTCCTCTCCAAGTGCTAGGATTTCATCAGCAATTGCGTTTAAAAAAGCTGCTTTTTGATTTCCTGAATAATTTTTATATGTATCATATGCTTTTGAAGCTAACTCCACAGCGAGATTGATTTCATCTGAAGTAGCTTCAGTAAACACCCAGGGGTTTTCGATATTAAGTTGTGGATTAAACGTTTTATACGTTTTATTTCCGCTGGCAATAAGCTGACTGCCTATATAATTTTTTCCTGTAATCATCACTTGTTATTTGATTTCGGTTTTGTCTCTTTTGGTTAAAAAAGAAAAACTTAACTTATTATATTCATTCCAAATAATTTTAATACTGCTGATTAAAAGACGGTTAATTTGGGGAAAACCATCTTAAAATCAACATCATACAAGCTGAAGTAATTAACTTAACAACAAGTTTTCCGTAATGTACTTTTTATAATCTGGCAGGATAGGTCTTGTCCTTAAACCTTCATCAATAATCGCTTGAACTCTCTCTCTTTCTACTCCAAATAATGGAAGTCTAGGTGCACGAACATATTCTGTCCCAATTCCTGTAGCGACTTCGGCTAATTTTATGTTTTGCACTAATTGCGCATTGATATCCAATTCCAATAAAGGTAAAAACCATCTATAAATTGTTAATGCTTCTTCAATCCTACCGGCTTTAGCTAAGCTATAAATAGCTACTGTTTCTGCTGGGAAAGCATCAACCAAACCAGCAACCCATCCATCGGCACCCATCAATAGACTTTCTAAGGCCAAAGTATCTACTCCAGACAATATTTTTAATCTGTTTCCAAAACGATTTTTAATTCTAGTAACATTTGAGATATCTCTTGTTGATTCTTTTACGGCTTGAATATTCTCGAACTTTAACAGTTGTTCAAACATGTCAAGCGTAACTTCTATTTTATAATCGACTGGGTTATTATAAACCATTATGGGTAATGAAGTATTTTTAGCCACTTCGGAAAAATAAACTATCGTTTCATGATCAGTAGCTTTATATCGCATTGGAGGTAAAATCATGAGTCCTTTTGCTCCGTCTTGTTCGGCCTTGTTAGCAGCTTCAATTGCTCCTCTGGTGGTTTGCTCGGCAATATTCATTACAACAGGAACTCTTGCATCTACAATTCTTACGGTTTCTCTAACAAGCTCTCTTTTTTCTTCGTCCAAAAGTGTACTTGCTTCTCCTAAGGTTCCTCCCAGAATTATACCATTTACTCCCGCTTCCAATTGTGCTTTTACATTTACTTCAAACATGTTGAAGTCTAGTGTATCGTCTGATTTAAATTTTGTGGTAACTGCTGGCATTACCCCTTTCCACTGAATACTCATAATTGTTTATTTATTTTTTTTCAAAATTATCAAGTATGCACTAAAACTATTTAGGGTATATTATCTTAGAACTATACTATATTACCCCATTTTATGCCAACAGTCAAATTATTCAATTAATATTTACTTGTTTTTAATAAAAAATATATATTTGATTTCCCAGAATTTACCTTTATGAAAATTTTTCCGTTCAAAATACCTAAAGCAAAAGAGGAAGCGCTCATTTATCAAGAAGACAGAGTGTTGTTCTTTTACGACAAGTTACATCAGCATGAAGAAATCCAGATTAGTTATATTAAAAAAGGTGAAGGAACAATACTTGTAGGCGATACTATAACAGGGTATCAGAATGGAGATATCATTGTTATGGGAAGTAATTTACCTCATGTATTTCGAAGCGAGATTAATAACAATGAAAAATCTGTGATGCTAACTATCTTTTTTACACCCAATTCTTTTGGTAAAGATTTTTTTGAACTACCGGAATTCAAAACCCTTATTCCTTTTTTTATAGCGCTTAAGAATGGTTTTAAAATTAATGCTGCGCCACAGAAAATGGTAAATCAATTTAAAAAATTTAAAAAAGCGGATGAGTTTGACCGCTTCTCCATTTTTCTAAAAATCGTGAAAAATCTTTGTCTTTCTGAAAAAACAGCACTTTCTAGTTTCATATACGAGAAAACACTTACGGATAACGAAGGCAAAAGAATGCAATCCGTTTTTGAATATGTAATGACTAACTATCAGAAAAACATCACTCTTGAAGAAATCGCATCGGTATCGAATATGACAAAAAATGCTTTTTGCCGTTATTTTAAAGTGAGGACCAATAAGACTTTTTTTCAGTTTCTAATTGAAATCCGAATTGAAAGAGCTGGAAAACTATTATTAAAAAATAAAGAGTTTTCAGTACTGGAAGTTGCTGAATTATGTGGCTTTAATAACATTTCAAATTTCAATAGGAAATTTAAAGAAATCAAGCACATATCTCCACTTCAATACCGAAAGATGTATTCATAAAAAGCCCCTGACAAGCAAATATCAGAGGCCTTTTCACTTAACAAAACTGAATTTTACTTTTTGATCACTTTCTTTTTGATCACTTTATCTTTATTAACAATAACTTGAACTACATACAGTCCTTTACTGAACGAATGAGTATCAATACTTATAGTTTGCTTGCTTACGTTGAATGATTTCTCATAAATACGCTGACCTAAAATAGTAACAATAGCAATCTCAATATTCTCTCCCAATAATTTAGAAGTATCTATGGTAAATTGTGATTCAAACGGATTAGGATAAACCGCTATATCCTCTTCTTGGTTCATTTCATCTACACCCAGAACATTTGGCGTGTAAATTGTACCGTTGGGTTGTGTATTGTAAGCGTAATCGGTTAAAGTATAGCTGGAACCATCCGCTGAAACTGAAACTGCAAACCATCCATAACAAGAATTACCGTTTTTGTAATATTTAAAACCAATATAACCTGACTGTCCGTCCCATACAGTGTAAGATGCATTTCTCAAAACATGCAAATCAGGATAAGCTCCACCAATAACCATATTTCTTGTAGCGTCAACTGGTTCGTTATTCCCTAAAAGAGTAATGTTTTTGGTTGCTCCATTGCAAATAAGAGGTTTTTGGTATGTTTCTAATTTTAAAGCATTTTGCGAAGCTGCATCTACAAATGCTCCATAATATTTATCATCAGCATTGGGTTCAATTTGAAGTGATTCCCATACATTATTCGGATCTACGGTAATATCAGGAATATTAACATAATAAATACCGTAAGCATCTTCAAAATCTAAAGCAATAGAGAATACTGCAGATTCCAGAACGGTTGCTCCTCCTGTAATTGCCGGATTTAATAACGTTACTACTACAGTTGCGTCATCATCTGACATATGCTGAGTTGCATTTCCTGTAAAAGTAAGTTGGATTTGAGTGTTGTTTAAAACCGTTAGCACTGGAGTTAACCCAGATGGTACACCTGAAATAGTATAATGTGTTCCTAAGCTCATTGTTCCACTACTTTGTGTAAAAGTTCCATTATTAGTTGCTAAAAGAATAGTAGCACCAGCAGAAAAACTTCCATCGTTGGCAATTGCTTCACTAAGTTTAGGCGGCGATACTGTCATCACAACATGAGGAGTCATTCCTGTATAAATAGTTGCGTATGGCTCTG
>JBDTNG010000051.1:0-3769 GCA_039933895.1 Flavobacterium sp.
CAAATTAGTATTCGGTAGACATTTCAATCAAAAAATCGATCTCGGAGTGTTGCCAAAATCACAAGAAGAATTAGAATTTGAGTACGGAAGTCACTTCAATCATCCTTTAGTTGCAGGAATGTTTGGTAAAAGTAATGTTGCGTTAGCATTTTGCGTTAAAAATAAAGCAAATAAGCAAACAATTAAAAATTTTTTGTAATGTTTCATTTCAAAATAAGTTTTTTTTTAGGTTGATTAATAGTCTGTCGCATACAGTTTTATTTATAGAATTTTTGCAACTTCTAATAGTTATGTAATGGATTACACAAATATACAAATGAATTTTAAAAAGTATTTGCAATAAATGGGTTAATTATTTTATAAAATTTCATTTTCGTTTTTAAATCAATCCCAAATTAAGAAATCCTTGAAAGTTTGTGTAGCAATTTGTTCGTTTTAGTATCTAAAACCAATCTCCTTTTAGGTCTTTTGCTCTTTTTTGTTACCTTTGCCCCATTCAAAATTGAAAATCAAGTTTATAATTTACTAATTTTTGAAAAATGAATTACAGTTCGTTGGTATTCAACGATTTAAAACACAACTATATTTTTTAGTATGCAACATAACGTACTTATTTTAGATTTCGGATCTCAATACACTCAACTTATTGCAAGAAGAGTTCGTGAATTAAATATCTTCTGCGAAATTTTTCCATACAATCATTTTCCAGATGATTTGTCTAGTTATAAAGCTGTAATACTTGGTGGAAGTCCATTTTCTGTTCGCGGAGAAGATGCTCCACATCCAGATTTATCCCAAATTAGAGGAAAACTACCAATGCTTGCCGTTTGTTACGGAGCGCAATATTTAGCCCATTTTAGTGGAGGTGAAGTCGCTGCATCAAATACAAGAGAATATGGTAGAGCTAATTTATCTTATATTAAAGAAGACGAAACCTTCTTTGATGGTGTTTCTGAAAACAGTCAAGTTTGGATGAGTCATAGTGATAGTATCAAGGCTTTGCCAACAAATGGAATAAAATTAGCAAGCACTCATGATGTAGAATTTGCTGCTTATAAAATTGAAGGCGAAACAACTTATGCCATTCAATACCATCCAGAGGTTTTTCACTCTACTGATGGTTCTAAAATGTTAGAGAATTTCTTGGTAAAAATTGCCGAAGTTCCTCAAAATTTTACACCAAATGCTTTCGTAGAAGAAATTGTAGCTGAAATGAAAGAAAAAATCGGAAACGACAAAGTGGTCCTAGGTCTTTCTGGAGGAGTAGATTCTACAGTAGCTGCCGTTTTATTGAACAAAGCTATTGGTAAAAACCTGTATTGCATTTTCGTGAATAATGGTTTGCTTCGAAAAAATGAATTTCAATCTGTTTTAGATCAATACGAAGGAATGGGTTTGAACGTGAAAGGAGTAGATGCTTCGCAACGTTTCTATGATGCTTTGGCTGGAGTTACGGATCCAGAATTGAAAAGAAAAGCCATTGGAAATGCATTTATCGAAGTTTTTGATGTAGAATCACATCTTATCGAAGATGTAACTTGGTTGGCTCAAGGAACAATATATCCAGATGTTATCGAATCAGTTTCGGTAAAAGGACCATCGGCTACTATCAAATCGCACCACAATGTTGGTGGATTACCAGATTATATGAAATTGAAGATTGTTGAACCTTTGCGTATGCTTTTTAAAGATGAAGTGCGTAGAGTAGGAGCAACTTTAGGAATTGATCCCGAATTATTAGGAAGACATCCTTTTCCTGGACCTGGATTGTCGATTCGTATTTTAGGAGATATTACTTTAGAAAAAGTACAAATTTTACAAGATGTGGATAAAGTGTTTATCGACGGATTAAAATCTTGGGGATTGTACGATAAAGTTTGGCAAGCTGGAGCGATTTTGCTTCCAGTAAACAGCGTTGGAGTAATGGGAGATGAGCGTACTTACGAAAAAGTGGTTGCGCTTCGTGCAGTAGAATCGACAGATGGAATGACTGCTGACTGGGTACATTTACCTTATGATTTCTTGATGAAAGTATCTAATGATATTATCAATAAAGTGAAAGGTGTGAATCGTGTTGTTTATGACATTAGTTCAAAACCACCAGCAACTATCGAGTGGGAATAATACATTTAAATGCAAATTATATAAAAACGGTATCAGATTTTGGAATAAAATTTGATACCGTTTTGTTATCTTTGAAAAACTAATTTTTTTACAATATCAAAAGGATGAAATATTTTATAACGGTTTGTTTGGCTACTTTGGCTTTTTCTTTAAATAGTTTTTCCCAAGAAAAAAGTATAACCCATAAAGTTGAAAAAGGGGAAACTATTACTCAAATAGCTAAAAAATACAATGTCACTCCGTATGATATTTATCAACTGAACCCAGATGCTCAAAGTGGTTTGAAACTAAATACGGTTTTGCTAATTCCAAATAAGAATTCCAAATCAAGACTTGTATCTCAAACCCAATCACACAAAGTATGGCCTAAAGAAACGTTGTTTTCTATTGAAAAACAATATGGAGTTTCTGATGAAGCTTTAAAAAAAGCCAATCCATTTCTCGAAAAAGACGGATTACAAATAGGACAAACATTGATTATTCCAGGGGGTAATGCTGCGAAAATAAAAGCTACAAGAACTATTGTTCCAATTCAAGAAAAAGTTGTTTATCATGAAGTTTTGCCTAAAGAAACAAAATACTCTATAGCCAAACAATATGGAATTACAATTCAACAATTAGAACAGCGAAATCCTGAAATCATTCCTAATTTGACAATTGGATATAAATTATTGATAAAAGGGACACCTGCAAAAACAGCTACAATTTCAACTTCTGAAACAAAAAAAGAAATTGCACCGAAAACTATTGGAAATACTGTCGCGACAGTGCAATATGTAAACTACGAAGTGAAACCAAAAGAGACTTTATTTAGTTTGTCGAAAATGTTTGGTTTAAGCCAAGAAGAATTAATTAAATTGAATCCAGTGTTAGCGAATAGTGTCGAAATTGGAATGAATATTAAAGTTCCAAAATCATCTTTAAATTCGTCAATTTCACAAGAAACGAATAAGACAATCACAACTTTATCGAATCAAACGAATTCAGGTAATAGAAAAAAAATAGCCTTATTATTGCCTTTCAATTTAGCATCAATAGAAACGGATACTATAAATTCTATGTCTTCACGAATTAAAAATGATAAGTTTTTGAATATGACTTTAGACTTTTATTCGGGTGCATTAATTGCAATAGATTCTGCTAAAACTCTTGGTTTACCAGTTGATTTCACTATTTTCGACTCTAAAGAAACAAAAATATATTCTGATATTTCGAATATAATTAAGCAAAATAATCTTGAAACTGCAGATGCTGTAATTGGCCCATTTTATCAAAATAATCTTGAATCAACAGCTCAATTATTAAGCAATACAAATGTTCCTGTGATTTCGCCATTGTCTAAAGATATCGGAAATCCTTATTCAAATTTGTATCAAACAATCCCAACTGCAGAAAATTTGAAAAATGCCATTTTCAGTTATATGAATGCAAAAAGAGGGAATATGATAGCCGTTGTCGATGTAAAGCGCGAATCATCAAAACAATATCTTGAACAAAATCATCCAGAGGTAAAAATTGTGCCACTCTCAGACAAGGGGACTTTTTTGGCTGAGAATTTAAAAAATTTGTTTGTAAAAGGCAAAACAAATTATGTGATTCTTGAAACTGGAAATACGGTAATGGTCAAAGCAACTATTAATACGAT
>JBDTNG010000052.1:0-5995 GCA_039933895.1 Flavobacterium sp.
GAAAAAGAAGCGCCAATCAAAAAAGAGGTAAAACCTGTTGTGGAAAAAGCAGAAAAAGAATCTTCAAAACCTTCAGTTGAAGAAGCTGCTCCAGTAGACGAAACTTTTACAACGCAATATCAAAAACTTACAGGTGCTACTTTTACAGGTCAAACTATCGATTTATCGCAGTTTAATAAGCCTAAAAAGAAAATTGAACCAAATACAACTCCAGGAAAACCAGGTAATAATGCAGCTGGAGCAAACAATAACAACGCGAACAAAAACAAACGTAAGCGTATTGCACCAAAACCAGGTGAGAATAAACCAGGTACTCCTGGGGCAGCAACTGGTAATGGACCAAGACCAGGTGGAGGCGGGGGAAAATTCACTCCAAGACCAGGTGGTGGAGGTGGTTTTGTTAAAGGAAACCGACCGGCAATTGTTGCTAAAGTTGAGCCAACTGAAGAGGAAGTAAAAAACCAAATCAAAGAAACGCTTGAAAGATTACAAGGTAAAGGAAATAAATCAAAAGCGGCAAAATACCGTCGTGATAAACGTGATACGCACCGTCAGAAATCGGATGATGAGCAAAGAGCATTAGAAGAAGGAAGCAAAACAATCAAAGTAACAGAATTCGTTACTGTAGGTGAAGTTGCAACCATGATGGATGTGCCTATTACTAAAGTTATCGGAACTTGTATGTCTCTTGGAATCATGGTAACGATGAATCAGCGTTTGGATGCTGAAACATTAACCATCGTTGCAGATGAGTTTGGTTTCGAAGTAGAATTTATTACTACAGATATCGAAGAAAATATCGAAGTTGTAGAAGACAAACCAGAAGATTTAGTTCATCGTGCGCCAATCGTAACCGTAATGGGTCACGTCGATCACGGTAAAACATCTTTGCTGGATTATGTTCGTAAAACAAATGTAATCGCTGGTGAGTCAGGAGGAATTACACAGCATATTGGTGCTTACGGAGTGCAATTAGACAATGGTCAAAAAATTGCCTTCTTAGATACACCTGGTCACGAGGCCTTTACGGCAATGCGTGCACGTGGTGCTCAAGTTACCGATATCGCGATTATCGTAGTTGCTGCCGATGATGATATCATGCCACAAACAAAAGAAGCCATCAGCCACGCTCAAGCGGCTAATGTGCCTATTATATTTGCCATCAATAAAGTAGATAAGCCAAATGCTAATCCTGAGAAAATCAAGGAAAAATTAGCAGCCATGAACTTCTTAGTTGAAGACTGGGGTGGAAAATACCAATCACACGATATTTCTGCGAAAACAGGTATCGGAATGAAAGAATTATTGGAAAAAGTATTGCTTGAAGCGGAACTTTTAGACTTAAAAGCCAATCCAAACAAACCAGGTACTGGAACTGTAGTGGAAGCTTTCCTTGATAAAGGACGTGGATATGTTTCAACGGTATTAGTACAAGCAGGAACAATGCGTGTAGGAGATTATATTCTTGCAGGTAAAAACCATGGAAAAATTAAAGCAATGCACGATGAACGTGGAAATAACGTTCAAGAAGCTGGTCCTTCAACACCTATTTCTATTTTAGGATTAGATGGAGCACCAACTGCAGGGGATAAATTCAACGTATATGAAGAAAGAGAAGCTAAACAAATTGCTGCTAAACGTACGCAGTTAATGCGTGAACAATCTGTTCGTGTTCAACGTCACATTACTTTAGATGAAATTGGACGTCGTATCGCTTTGGGTCAGTTTAAAGAATTGAACATTATCCTTAAAGGAGACGTTGATGGTTCTGTTGAAGCATTATCTGATTCATTCTCTAAATTATCAACACCAGAAATTCAAATCAATATCATTCACAAAGGAGTTGGTGCTATCACCGAATCTGATGTAATGTTGGCTTCTGCTTCTGATGCAATTATTATCGGATTTAACGTTCGTCCAGCTGGAAATGCTAAGCAATTGGCTGACAAAGAAGAAATCGATATCCGTCACTATTCAATTATCTACGCAGCTATCGACGATTTACGTGATGCAATGGAAGGTATGTTGTCTCCAGAGATGAAAGAAGAAATTACAGGTACTGCTGAAATTAGAGAGATATTCAAAATTTCTAAAGTTGGAAGTATTGCAGGATGTATGATTACAGATGGTAAAATCTTTAGAGCTAACAAAGTGAGATTAATCCGTGACAACGTAGTAATTTACACAGGTGATATTATTGCATTGAAACGTTTCAAAGACGATGTGAAAGAAGTGTCTAAAGGGTATGACTGTGGTATTCAAATTAAAGGATACAACGACATTGAACTTAATGATGTAATCGAAGGATTTACTGAAGTAGCAGTGAAGAAAAAATTGAAATAAGATTCACTATTTTATAAAATTAAAAGCCCGACAAATGATAAGTTTGTCGGGCTTTTTTATAACGCAAAAGTTAAAAAAGAGTATTTTATCGATTGTTTTTGACCATTAATCTATTTTTTATGAAAAGCGAAAAGGAGTCCTTTTTTAACAAAAATAAAGTAGTAGCTTTGTGTAAAATTTCAAAAAGATATGAAAAAACTTACTTTTTTAGCATTATTGCTTACGACACTTTTAACTGGGACAAAAGCATTTTCTCAGGATTATTATTTAGGAGAAATCAAATTGGTTCCTTATAATTTCGCACCAACTGGATGGGCAAGATGCGATGGACAATTATTGTCAATCGCACAAAATCAAGCTTTATTTGCTTTGTTGGGAACTACTTATGGAGGAAACGGACAAACTACTTTCGCTTTACCAGATTTAAGAGGTAGAGTGCCAATGTCTGATGGTCAAGGTCCTGGGTTAACACCTAGAGTTTTAGGAGAAATGGGAGGAACTGAAACGAATACACTTACCGTTGCTCAAATGCCAGCGCACAACCATACAGTTAATGGAGTTTCTACTGATGGAGATCAAAATATTCCTACAGGAAGTCTTCCTGCAAATACTAAACTTTTGGATAAAGAATACTCAGCTGGAAATGCTGATACTACAATGAGTCCACAAATGATTGGAATTACTGGTGGAAGCCAACCAGTAAATAACGTACAACCTTATACGACCCTTACTTATATTATCGCTGTTCAAGGTATTTTTCCATCACATCCATAATAATGAAAAGGATATATATATTATGTTTATTAATGATGTTTTCATTGGTAAGCGCACAAACAATTACGTTCAATGGTTGTCCAGCTTTATTTGATAACCAAAACTTTATTTTCAATCTTACAGGAACTGATGCAACTGGTAGAAATATTTATGTAACTACTCCGGTTGATGGTCAGGCTTGTTCTGGATTAGGAACGTGTGAATTTAAAATTACTTGGAATAATACCAATTTACGTTGGGAGTTTTTGGCTGATAATGGTGATGGAGATTTTGTAAATCCAAAGTTAATTTACTCTAATGCATCAGCGTCTACACCAAATCCACCAAGTTTAATTTTAGGTGTTTGGTCTGAAAACATTGGGATGACAGCAGGTCTTTGTGGAGGTGCTTTAACTTCAACTAATACTATATTAACTGGAAGTGTTCAAGATGCGGTTTTAGGAGTTAACGATTTTGCTATCAACAAAGGAATTGTTTTATACCCTAATCCTACGAGCAATTTATTAAACATAAAAAGCAGTAGCATTATCAAAGAAATTACAATTTGGAGCGTTCAAGGTCAGAAAGTTTTAGGTTTTGAAAATGTAACTTCAATTGATGTTTCAGGATTACAATCGGGAATGTATATTACACGTGTTCAAACAGAAAACGGATTACAGATTTCGAATTTCATCAAAAGATAATAATTTTCTATTTTGAATTAAAAAACCCGACAAATATTATGTTTGTCGGGTTTGTTTTTTCAAATCAAATGAAGAATTTATTCTTTCGGTTTTGTCAGATAATAAACAGGAATTCCAGCCAGCATGATCAACACTCCCCAACCACAAGTGCTGGTTCTGTCAATCAGTAAAGCTACACAAATAGCTGTAGCTACAATAATGTACAATGCAGGCAAAACAGGATATGCAAATGCTTTGTAAGGACGTTCCGCATCTGGCATCTTTTTTCTTAATATGAAAATTCCATAAATAGTAAGAATGTAAAATATGATGACAATAATCATGACGAAATCCAATAAATCACCATATTTTCCTGTCAGACATAATGCCGAAGCCCAAATGCACTGTATCCACAAGCCCCAACCTGGTACGCTCGCCTTGTTTAAGTTTGCTGCTTTTTTAAAGAACAAACCGTCTTTTGCCATCGTATAATACACACGTGACCCAGCCATAATTAATCCATTGTTACAACCAAAAGTCGAAATCATAATCATTACAGCAATAATGATGGTTCCCGTAGCACCAAAAATATGTTCTGAAGCCACAACCGCAACTCTGTCAGAAGGAGCAAAAGCTATTTCATGTAAAGGCATTACTGCTAAATACATTAAGTTGGCTGAAATATAAATGATACTCACAATCAATGTTCCTAAAAACAGACTCAACCCTACATTGCGTTCTGGATTTTTAATTTCACCCGAAATAAAAGTTACTCCATTCCAAGCATCGCTAGAAAATAAAGAGCCTACCATAGAAGCCGCGATTGCAGAAACCAATGCAAATCCTGAAACAACTGACCAAGTATTGGTGTCCTTACTAAAAGATTGCGCATTCCAAGCATCAGACCAATTGGCATTCCAAACATTACTTTTTGCTGCCAAAATAAATCCGAAAATAATCAATCCAAATAATGAGGCAATTTTAGTAATGGTGAATATCTTCTGAATAATTTTTCCGTTCTTCACTCCGCGACTGTTTATATAGGTCAATAGAATAATAGTAACAATTGATACTAATTGTGCAGCACTCAATTTGAATGAACCCACTTCAAACAAAATATTATTTTCACTAAAAGAAGGAATCAAATAGGCGGCAAATTTTGAAAAGGCAACGCCAACTGCTGCGATAGTTCCTGTTTGAATGACTGCGAAAAAACTCCACCCGTATAAGAATGCAATTAACTTATTGTATGCTTCTTTTAGGTAAACATATTGTCCTCCAGCTTGCGGAAACATCGAACTCAATTCGCCATAACTTACTGCGGCAGTCATCGTAATTAAAGCCGAAACAACCCAAATGGCTATCAGCCAACCAGCACTTCCTACATTTCGGGTAATATCAGCACTTACAATAAAAATACCGGAACCTATCATCGAACCCACAACAAGCATAGTGGCATCGAGTAAGCCTAATTCACGTTTAAAAGTTTGTTTTTCTTCTTGCATAATTTTTGGTTAGTTTATGCTAAAGATATAAAAACATATTTTACACCCAATTTTTTTGTAATTTTAGTCAAATAAAAACAATAAATTATGAATAAAGAGCATGAATATTCGAACGGAGAAGTGACTATCGTTTGGAAACAGGATTTGTGTATTCATTCTGGTATTTGCGCCAGAGGTTTGGCCGATGTTTTCAAGCCAAGAGATAAACCTTGGATTCATCCAGAAGGTGCCACTACCGAAGAAATCGTAAATCAGATCAAAAAATGTCCATCGGGCGCACTTTCTTTTTATTATAATAAAGACGGAAAAAATGAGTAAGAGTAGTTTAGAAAGTCAATTGGTTTTGAACGAAGAAAAAAAGCGTTTTGAATTCGAAGTAGAAAATCATATCGCATTTATTGAATATATTTTAACCAACGAAAATATTATGTTTTTAACGCATACCGAAGTTCCAATCGCTTTGGAAGGAAAAGGTGTGGGATCAGCAATCGTTTCAAAAACATTACAATATATAAAAGAGAAAGGCTATACTTTGGCACCACTTTGTTCTTTTGTTGCGGCCTATGTAAAAAGACATCCCGATTGGAAAAGCATTTTGGCTCCAGGTTTCAATGTTTAATTTTTTCAAAAGAACAAATAACCAAATCCTCGAATAAACTTTTTCTATCTTTGCCACATGAATGAACATTTAGATCCTACCAATCAAAATTA
>JBDTNG010000053.1:0-20312 GCA_039933895.1 Flavobacterium sp.
TCAACCACAAATGCCAAGAGAAACTCCGACGCCAGCACCAGCACCTACACCAAAACCAAGTTCATCATCAAGAGTCACACCGCAATAAGGTTGGTTTTGTTTGATTTAAGAAGATGCTATAAGGGCATCTTTTTTTGTTTTATTTAGGTTGTTTGTTGATTGAGAAGGCTAGTGAAGTGTCTTTTATTTCTTATATTCGTTCGGCGGGAAAAAAAGCTGTAAAGAGAAATAACAATGGTCTTAAAGAAAAATATTTTTGTAATCATAGGAAGTGCCAGTCGGAATTCGGCTAATGAAAAACTCATTGAGAATTTGTCTCGCTTGACAAGTAGTTTTTTTAATGTAACGGTTTTTAAAGCTTTGAAAACACTCCCTCATTTTGATCCGGAACTTTCAGCTGAGCTACCGCCCATAGAGGTTGTTCAATTTAGAGCTGCTATTGAAAAAGCTGACGGTGTTATCATTTGTACACCAGAATATGTTTTTAGTATTCCCAGCGGATTGAAAAATGCCGTTGAGTGGTGTGTGTCTACTACTATTTTTTCAAACAAACCCCTTGGGATTATAACAGCTTCAGCCGATGGACAAAAAGGGCATCAAGAATTACTGCTGATTATGAAAACATTAATGGCTAAGTTTTCAACCGAAACTACATTGCTCATACAAGGCGTAAGAGGAAAAATAAATGAAGAAGGACAAATTACAGATGCTAAGACTGGAGAAGCTTTGGTACAATTTATTGAAGCTTTCAAACAATTATAATTGAATGTATTTAAAAACAAATCGATACCAACAATTTGATTCACTTGAAATCAAAGAGACGTTGTTTAAAGAATTTGATTTGCCAGATCATTTTCATGATACGTATTGCATCGGTTTGCTCAATAATGGCATTAAACATTGTACTATAGAAAACACGACACAGCTTGTTCATTCCAATAGTGTGAGTATCATCAATCCGTATCAGGTGCATTCCGACCAGAATATTGATCAGGATGATTGTCATTTTAGAATGATTTATTTGAATCAGGATATCTTGAATTTTTTCTCCAAAAAGATTACAGGACGGCAACATGAAAACTTAGTTTTTTCGAATGATTTGATTACCGATGCTACGGTAGTTTCTTTGGTATTGGAATTTTTTAATGAAATGGAAGAAGAAAGTCTTCTTGAACAGAAATTGGAAAACTTAGTAGCAACTCTTATTGCTAAAGGCTCTTCAAAAGAAAATATTATCATAGATAACGCCAGTAAAAATGCTATTGATGATAGTATTGAAAAAGCGAGATTGCATTTTTCTGATAAAATTGATATTGGTAAAATGTCGGAGGAAAGTAAAATTAGTAAGTTTCAATTCATACGATACTTTAAGAAAAAGACGGGACTTACGCCAGCATCTTATATATTAATTCACCGAATAAATCATGCTAAAAGTCTTCTCATTAAAGGCATTCCTATTGGTGAAGTTGCCTTGGAAGTTGGTTTTTATGATCATGCGCAATTCTGTAAATTTTTCAAATACTACACTAATATCTCCCCAACAGATTATAAACGGAGTTGCAATATTATACAAGCACAGGAAAAATAACAGTGCTACATTTGGCGTAATTTGAAAACCCAAATATTATAATTTAATAAAAATTGAAATGAAAAACCTTTTTACGATTCTTCTTGTTATTTTCTCTTTTTCAGTTGTTGTAGGACAGAATAACCCTTTGATTGTTCCTAAAACCACGACCTTGCCACAGGATAGTCTTGAAGTAAAAAAAATACTGCTGTCGCTTAATGATTTATTAATTGCCAAGGAAAAACCAAATGAAGAGAACAATTTAGTTTGGAACAAAGAAAAAGTAGAGACTTATATTTTACTTGATGAGATGAATGGAATCGATAAAAGCGGAAAATACAAAGACGATTTTTTTTATAAACCGTATTTGACGAATTTGATTAAAAAGAGTGATTCGGAATACTATATTCAACTTTCTTATATTGGTGTAGGAGAAAATGTTCCAATGCTAAGAGCAAGTTTTGAATTGGTTGCCCACAAAGAAAACGATCAATTTAAGTTTTCTTCTCCATTATTAAGAAATACATCAAGTTGGAAAACGAAAATTAGTGGCAATTATAGTTTTCATTACAAAAAGGAAATCAACGAAAAAACGGCTGTCAATTATGAAAAAGCAGTAAACGCATTTGATAAAAAGTTAAAGGTGACCAATAAACAAACAGATATTTATTTTGGTGAAGACTTACCAGAATTACTGAAATTGATTGGAGTCGAATACAAATTAGATTATAACGGAAAGAAATCGAGTGTTTTTAGTTCGAATGGTGGCAATAGATTGTTGATTGTAAAGGGGAATAATGACACTAATTTTGATGATTTCGACATGCATGATTTGTGGCATGAGAGATTAAAAAACGCAGTTTCTTCCAAAATATTGAACAAACCTATTGATGAAGGCTGTGCTTATTTGTATGGTGGAAGTTGGGGGATAAGCTGGAAAGATATTTTTAAGACTTTTAAATTGAAAGTAGCTAATAACAAACAAAAAGATTGGTTAGAAGAATATGGCAAGTTTGATAATTTCGGAGAAAGTAAAGAAAAACACTTAATGGCTGAATATGTAATAAATGCATTAATTGTTCAAAAAATAGAAAAAGAAAAAGGATTTTCCAGTGTTGTTGAATTTGTAAGCTGTGGAAAATATACTAAAGAAAATGCAAACTATTTTCAAGCGTTAGAAAAAGTAACAGGCATAAATAAAACCAACTTTAATGAGAAAGTTTGGGAATTGATCAACAAGGAATAGTAGAAATTACTACCAATAAAATAGCCAACGTTCTGGACCAATTAAGTCACAGAGCGTTGGTTTTTTTTATTGTAATTGTTTGATAATCAATATTTATTTTTTATTTTCGAGAAATTTTTCTTACAAAAAGTGTTAAATTATTTGCGTAGTTAAATAACTACACATATATTTGTAGTCAAATAACTTCATATGAATTTAAGACGAGACGTATTTCAGGCCATTTCAGACCCTACAAGAAGAGCAATATTGATGTTGGTTGCTACGCAATCGATGACAGCCGGGGCCATTGCTTCAAACTTTGACACAGCAAGGCCGACAGTTTCAAAACATTTGCAAATACTCACCGAATGTGATTTGCTTTCACAAGAGCAAAATGGAAGAGAAGTTCACTATAAAATAAATGCTGGTCAAATGAAAGAAGTAGCAGACTTTATTGAGCCATTCCGCCAAATGTGGGATGAGAGATTTAATAAATTGGAAGACTTAATGAAAAATTACAAATCCGATAAATAGCAGAATTATGGAACAGAAAACAAAAATTAATGCTGAAGAAGGCAAACAGGATTTATTGATTACAAGAGAATTCGATTTGCCTTTAGAATTACTTTTTAAAGCCTACGTAGAACCCGAACTTGTTGAACAATGGATGGGAACGAAAGTATTAAAGCTTGAAAGTAAAATACATGGGAGTTACCAATTTGAATCGTCAGATGGAAAAGGAAACAAACATGCTTTCAACGGTGTAATTCATGAGTATTCTCCAAATCAGAAAATCACAAGAACATTTGAATTTCAGAATATGCCTTTTGGCGTGCAACTTGAGTTTTTGGAATTTGAAAAAATCACTGAAGACAGAAGTAAGCTTACTATGCAAATCGTTTTTAAATCGGTTGAACACAGAGCAGCACAATTAAAATTACCTTTTGCTTATGGTATCAATATGGCACACGATAGATTACAAGATATATTTAACCAACAAACTAAAATAAATTAAAATGGAAAAAAGAAGAAAAATGGCCTATTGGCTTACGACAGGATTACTTTGTTTTTCTCTACTAGGAGGAATTGGACAACTATTTCAAGTGAAACAAGTGGTAGATGGTTTTATACCGCTAGGCTACCCTTTGTATTTTATATCGATCATTGGATTTTGGAAAGTGATGGCGATTGTTGCCATACTCATCCCTAAATTTCCATTGCTTAAAGAATGGGCTTACGCAGGCGTGGTTTTTGCCATGACAGGAGCTTCAATTTCTCATATATCAGTTAATGATACTACATTTCATATTATTGTACCCTTGATAATTGTGTGTTTAGCGATAGCTTCATGGTATTTAAGACCAGCATCAAGAAGATTAATTCCTGTTATTAACCAGTAAACAATATTGTATGAATCCGAAAGTAGATTGGTATTTTAGCAAAGCCGAAAAGTGGCAGGAATCAGTAGAGAAATTAAGAACAATAATTTTGGACTGTGGACTAACCGAAGAATTGAAATGGGGTGTTCCCACTTATATGTACCATGACAATAACATCGTTTTAATACATACATTTAAGGATTACTGTGCCGTTTTATTTTTCAAAGGTGTTTTATTGTAAGATACCGAAGGTATTTTGGTACAACAAACAGAAAACGTGCAATCCGCTCGTCAGATACGATTTACAAGTGTTCAGGAAATAGTTGAAATGGAAAAGATTATTAAAACCTATATTTATGAAGCCCTTGAAGTGGAGAAAGCGGGGTTGAAGGTGGATTTTAAAAAGACTGAAGAATTCAAAGTTCCTGAAGAATTTCAAACCAAATTAGATGAGATGCCTGATTTAAAAAAGGCTTTTGAAGCATTAACACCTGGGAGGCAAAAAGGGTACTTGCTTTATTTTTCGGCAGCCAAACAAGAGAAAACCAGAGTATCAAGAGTTGAAAAATATTTGGAACAGATTCTTGATGGAAAAGGATTAGAGGATTAGTAATTGCATAAATTTAGAATGAGTTTCTAATAAATAAAAAAACAGCGGTTTGTTCCGCTGTTTTTTTATACTATTTTTTCGTTTGAAGAAACAAATATATTATAAGACAATCTCCGAATCTGAAAGTACTTCAATTACATCATTTACCACATTACTACTTGCTTCCGAACGACCGGCATGAATAAAATCTTTTATTGATAACTGAATAAGGTGCTTGTAAACTACGTTAGAATAAGGGTGATTTTGCCCTTCAGCAAAAGTTGTCTTTTTCATCTCTTCAATTATGGCGATATAAATTTTACCCACATTCATTTTGTCGGTTTCTGCCAAAAGTTGTTGTAGTAATTCGATTAATCTTAAAGGCTTTTCAGTTTTCATAATTGCAAGTTTATACAAACGTATGAAAAAAAAGAAAGACATTGGTCGTCTCTTTTTTTTAAATCATAACCAATTTGGCGGTTTCTTTCGCTATTCCAATAGTGACAACAGAACCGCTATTAAACCTAATAAAATCGGATTCAATTCCGTCACTAAAAATCACACCACTTGTTGGCATCAAAGATTCGATGGTTAGTGTATTTTGTGTTTCGATAATTCCAGCAGTAATTCCAATTTGAGTTCTGACACTTTGAAATGGTTCACGAACAGCAAATAATAATTGGTTGTCTTTTAATTTTGGCCTTTTGGGTTTCAAATTCTTTTCAAACATACTCGTAATACCGTAGGACATATTAAAAATAGAACTCAGCCAACCAGTTGAACCGGCAGGAGTGGAGACTATCAATCCGCTCGAAGATTGTTCTTCGACCGTGTTGTTATAGGTTATTTTATATTTTGCTGAAACGTGTGAAGAAGCGCCAACGAATAAATCGTTAAAAGCTAACAGTCTTTGTCCATCGTTTAATTTTGCTTCGGCAAAACGCATTGTTTTAGCTATAAATGTACCGGAAAGTACCTGTTCAACTCCAACAATAAAGTTGGTAATGTCAAAAGGCAATAAAACGCCATCATACCTTTCTTTATCTGGATTTACGGCAATGATTGGAATGTTCTTGGAATATTTTGCAGTATTTGCTACGAGTCCGTCCTGCCCAATAACGATGATTAATTGATTTTCAGAAAATATGAATGAGGAGACGAAATTCCGTTCCACAATTTTATTTTTAATCACTTTTGAAAGTTGAATTTGCAATGATTGTAACGAGTTTTGAAAAATTTCATGTTCAATTTCGTAATCGTCAAAATTTCCGCCAAGACGTTCGATATAAAATTTTGCCTGAGCTTTGGTATTAAATCGTTCGATTAATAATTCAAGACGCGTTTTGTTTTTTACAATTATTGCATATTCAACACTCATCTTTTTATTTGTCGTTTAATAAAGAATCTAGTAAATCGGGGCTGATATTTAAGTTTCCGATTTTATCTGCATTTTCAGCTAATTCTCTAAAGGCAACAGAAATATTGAATTTTGGATCAGGATTATTATTTAACGCCGTTAAAATCTTCCAATCCATATTCTTGTATGGTTTTAAAGTGGCTTCAATTACATATCCTTGTGTTTCGGCTTCTATTTTGTCGTTTTCTGTTTTTTCCTGAATCAATAGTTTTCTTTGATTTTCAACAGAAATATCCGCCTCAAGTTTCATCTCCCTTAGTTTTCTGTCATTTTCGGCTTTTATGACCTCAGATTCCATTTTTTTCTCAGTGATTTGCTTTTGTTTTTCTTCAATTGCAATTTCAGTATTCAGTTCCGTTTCTTTAATTTTTCTTTCTTGTTCTACGGCAAAATTTCTTCTTTCGTAAATGGCCTGATCTGCTTCTTGTTGTAATTTTTCTCTTGTTTCGGTTTCCAATGCTCTTGACATTTCTGGTGTTGCAGAAATAGCTAAAATATTGGCTCCTAAAATTTCAATTCCAAGCATATTTATGGCTGATGAATTTTTCAATCCTTCAATAATACTTTCTTCAATAGTTTTGGCCGAACGAATGGCATCTTTTAGTTTTATACCATGAATAAAAGAAGAAGTCGCTGTCTGAGCTTCATTAATTAATCTTTGGTTTAACTTTTCAATATCATTCTTTTTATATTGTCCATTGTCTTGTACCGTAAAGTCTAAGACATCAGATAAAGTTTTTGGATTTGTAATTTTATAACTTATTTGACCCTGAATAGTGACTGTTTGATAGTCATTTGTTGATTCACTAAAAATAAAAGGTAAATCGTTACTTCCCATTGGAATTGCCACAATGGAGCTACTAGGAGCGAAATAAAAAAACGATAATCCACGACCTTCTCTTTTGATACTTCCATTTTTAAAATGAAGAACATAAGTCATCGCGTCAAACTTTATGTGTTTAAATCCAAACATATTTTAATTGTTTCGTATTATTTTAATTGTCCTTAGTAACTCTAATTTGAATATTATATTCCATTAACAATTGCCACAAAATCATCCGATTTTAAAGCAGCGCCACCAATTAATCCTCCATCAACATCTGGTTTAGAGAAGATTTCTTTAGCATTATCAGGTTTTACACTTCCACCATAAAGAATAGAAACATCATCGGCGATATTTCCGTATTGTTTGCGAATGGTTTCACGAATAAATAAATGCATTTCCTGTGCTTGTTCCGGCGTAGCTGTTTCACCAGTTCCTATAGCCCAAACCGGTTCATAAGCCAAAACAATATTAGCCCAAGCGCTTTCAGGAAGGTTAAATAATCCATCACGTAATTGCCCTTCTACAATATTAAAATGACTGTTACTGTTTCGGTCTTTTAGTTCTTCACCAAAACAAAAAATAACTGTCATCTCGTGTTTCAAAGCTGTTTCTACTTTATTGGCTAATAAAGCATCGGTTTCATGAAAGTAAGCACGACGCTCAGAATGACCAATAAGAACAGTGTTTACACCAATGCTTTTTAGCATATCGGCCGAAATTTCACCTGTAAAGGCACCACCTTCCGCCTGATGCATGTTTTGTGCCGCCACCTGAATGTCTGTAAACTCAGTATGATCAACCGCCGAAGCCAAGTTGACAAATGTTGGCGCTATAATAACAGTTGCGTCGCTATCAGTAGGTAACTTCTGAATTAATTCATTGATTAAATCTTCAGTTTCTTCTGCATTTTTATTCATTTTCCAATTTCCTGCAACAATTTTTTTTCTCATTCTATAAACTTTTTAATAAAGATTTTACTTGTTCGTGATCTGTTTCAATGGCTTTGTATAAAGCAATTTTACCTTTTTTGTCCACAACAATATACCTTGGAATCCAATTTAAATCGAGTGCTTTTCCAAAATCACCTTTCATTCCGTCAGGGATTAAATAATGATCTCCATTGATTTGGTGTTTTTCAATACCAGCTTTCCAAGCGGCATCCGTTTTATCACATGAAAGAAATACGAAATCGGTATTGGGATTGTTGTCTTGTAATTCTTTTACATTAGGCATGTTTTTTACACAATCACCACACCAAGAGGCCCAAATTTCTATGACCAAAGTCTTGCCTTTGTGCTTTTCTACAATATTTTTGAAAGCAACCTCACTTCCGTCGAAAGACATTAATTTGGTGTCAAGCGCTTCTTTTTTAAATTTTGTATCTGAAGAATTGTGAGAAAGAGATAATAGTATAACTGAGACTATTAAAACGGGGATTAAAAAAAGTAATTTTTTCATATTTTATTTTTTTAGTTCTGAATACGGTTTATTTATTAATTCCTGATAATCAACAGGATTGAATTTATTGTCTGTGATACCGTTGTAATATTTGAAGGTGTTTCCATTCCATAAATATTTAACGCCAGGTGTATCTGTTTTTGGACCAAGAAGGTTCCAGAACGGAATCACTTCCACAATTTTATACGGATATTCTGCGCCAGCTTCTTTGAAAAAAGCAGGAATTAAATCGGCTTCTTCATTCATGAAAATCACCAAAATCTCTGGGAAGTTTTTGTTTCTTTGTTTCATTTCGGTCAATTCTTTCGCAGCTTGGCGACAGTGATCACAACCTGGAACAAAAAAGCATAGTGTTTTTCTACCAGTATCAATTTTAGGGAAAAACTTAGCGTAACCTGATTTGTGTTTTACCGGTTCGTTATCAGATATTACTTCTGTAGTTTTTACTTCTGTTTTCTGAACGTTTTCTTTTTTAATAGAATCTGTTTTTATTGGTTTTGCTACCCCAGAATCTTCCACAATTGGATTGGTGTTTGCTACAACTGTTGTATCGGTTTCAGTAGTAGTATCATCTGCAAATTCAAAAACACTTTTTGGCTGAATAGGGGCCAACATAAATAAAGCCAATATCGCTGCCAATGTCACCGAAGTTATAAACCAAAAATCGCGTTTCCCATCTGCGTTTTTAGGAAGTAAACGCAATAAATATAGCAATATAACCATAGCAACCAGATTCTTTATAATCGCTTGAATTGGTGTCATAGGTAACAAACTTCCAAAACAACCACAGTTGCCTGAATTTCCGCCGTCCTGAATGGTAACAATGGTAAGGTGTGTCGTAAATACAAGGAGTAATAATAATGTTGTCGGAATAACAATTTTTCGTAAATAATTATCCTGTAGGATTAAAAGACCCAATGCCAATTCAATTCCAATTAATATTCTGGAGAAAAAAGGTGCTATTGTATCTGAAAAACCTAACGGATATAATTGTTTTACTTCAAATGTTGAAATTGCAAAGTAAGGAGATGGATACAATTTAGCAATAGCAGAAATGATAAACAAGAACGAAATAACGATTCTTAAACCCCAAGAGAAATAGCTTCTACTTTTTTCCATTTTGAATTATTTTTTGAAATCCATTAAAATTAAAGCAAAAACAGCATAATTAATCATATCCTGATAATTGGCATCAATACCTTCTGAAACCAATGTTTTTCCTTTGTTGTCTTCAATTTGTTTAACACGTAGAATTTTCTGCAAAATCAAATCTGTCAGCGAACTCACACGCATATCACGCCAAGCTTCACCATAATCATGATTTTTGTTTTCCATTAATTCTTTTGTGCTTTTTATTTTTTCGTCATATAGTTTTACGGCTTCATCCACACCTAAGTCCGGTTGGTCTGCAACTCCTTTATCCAACTGTATCAAAGCCATAATCGAATAATTGATGATGCCAATAAATTCCGATGTTTCATCTTCATTTACTTTTCTAACCTCATTTTCCTGTAAACTGCGAATGCGTTGTGCTTTGATAAATATTTGGTCGGTAAGCGAAGGCAATCGTAAAATTCGCCAGGCACTTCCGTAATCTTTCATTTTATTGCTATATAAGTTTCGGCAGATAGAAATTATAGCGTCGTATTGTTGTGCCGTATTACTCATTATTAATTTATATTTGTATCAAATTTGTTCAAAAATAAGGTATTTTTTTGATTGGCAATCGAAGATTAACGTAGATTTTTGAAAATAGAAAGCTGAAAAATGACAATTAACTGCAAAGGGCAACTTATCGATTTATCTACTCCAAAAATCATGGGGATTCTAAACGCCACTCCCGATTCTTTTTATGATGGAGGACGATTTGATTCAGATAAGGCTATTTTATTGCAGGTTGAAAAGATGTTGACTGACGGCGCTACTTTTATTGATATCGGCGGACAGTCAAGCAGACCCAATTCCGAATGGCTTCCAGTTGATGCCGAACTGAATCGAATTGTTCCTGTGGTAGATTTGGTTTTGAATAATTTCCCCGAAACCCTCATTTCTATTGATACTTTTCATAGTAAAGTGGCTCAAACTTGTATTGAAAATGGAGCGGCTCTTATTAATGATATTTCTGCTGGAAATTTAGACGATAAAATGTTTGAAACCGTTGCCAAACTTCGAGTTCCTTATATCATGATGCACATGCGAGGCACACCACAAACAATGAAATCCCTCACGAATTATGATGATTTACTGAAGGAAGTCTTATTTTATTTCTCCGAAAAAGTGGCCAAAGCCAGAAGTTTTGGTATTCACGATTTAATTATAGATCCTGGTTTTGGTTTTGCAAAAACAATCGAACAAAATTTCGAACTTTTAAGTAAATTGGATTTGTTTAAAATACTTGAATTACCTCTTCTAATTGGAATTTCCCGAAAAGGAATGATTTATAAAACCTTGGAAACTACAGCTGAAAATGCTTTAAATGGTACTTCGGTAGTAAATACAATGGCACTCACAAAAGGCGCTAACATTCTCCGCGTTCACGATGTGAAAGAAGCCGTTGAATGTGTAAAGTTATTCAACCAACTTCAATAAATACTTACCTTCAATTTCAGTATATCTTAGTCGGTGCAGGTCGTACTTTAGTTGGTGCAGGTGAAAAAACAGCCGGTGCAAAGTGTTTTTTAGCCGGTGCAAGCCGTTTCTAAGGCGGTGCAAACGAAAAAGTAGTCGGTGCAAAGTGTTTTTTGGCCGGTGCAAGTCGTTTCTGACCCGGTGCAAATGAAAAAGTGGCCGGTGCAAGGCAACTCCTAACCGGTGCAAGTCTTAATCTAAATGGTTTTAGCCAACTAGCTTTTAGCTTCCAAATTATTAGTGATAAAACCTTCTATCTGAGGGATAGTTTCCGGAGCGACAGGTCTTCCATTTTTTATAGCGACTCCTGTTACTTTAGCTGTTAAAATAGATTTGTCATCTGAAAGTTTGATAATGTTTTGATGAAAAACGACTTTTAAATTACCTTCTTTTTCTGCATGAACTTCAATTTTGAATTTATCACGACTAACTAGCGAATTCTTAAAGTTCATTTCAATGTTTTTAACCACTAGCATAATATTGTTTTGAGCAAATTCTACAAAATCAATACCATGATGGTGTAAAAACTCATGACGGGCATGTTCCAAGTAATTTTGATAAACGGAATTATTGACAATTCCCTGTACGTCCAATTCGTAATCTCTTACGGTCAATTCAATTGAAAATTTCTGCATTTCTTTCTAGTTTAAATTTCTTCTTCGTGATTCACAAACTGAGAATCGTATAATCTTCGGTAATAACCGTTTTCTTTCTGTAGTAATTGATTGTGTGTTCCTTCTTCCACCACAAGTCCTTTGTCTAAAACAATTATTTTATCAGCCTTAATTACCGTGGCTAATCTGTGCGCAATAACGATGGAAGATCTGTTTTTAGTGATGGTTTCTGTTGCTTTTTGAATTAAATCTTCCAAATAAGCATCAATTGAAGAAGTGGCTTCATCCAAAATTAAAATACTCGGTCTGCTCACGTATGCACGCAAAAAAGCAATCAATTGGCGTTGGCCAGAAGACAACATATTTCCTCTTTCTTTTACATTATAATCGTAGCCGCCAGGCAAACTCATGATAAATTCGTGGGCGCCAATTTCTTTGGATGCTACAATCACTTCTTCTCTTGAAATATGTGGATTGTTGAGTGTAATATTGTTGTGAATGGTATCGGCAAATAGAAAAACATCTTGTAAAACTACCGCAATTTGTTGTCGTAAACTGTCTAATGAAAAATTTGTAATGTCTTCTCCATCAATGGAAATTACGCCTGATTTTATTTCGTAAAAACGATTTAAGAGATTGATGATGGTTGATTTTCCAGCTCCTGTAGCACCAACAATAGCAACCGTTTTTCCTTCATCTACCGAAAGATTAATACTTTTTAAAACATCTTCATCCGGTTTATAACCGAAAGTAACGTCTTTAAAGTTGATTTGTCCTCTAAAATTAGGAGCATGTTGTGTGCCTTTGTCCTGAATATGACTTTGAGTATCCAATACTTCAAAAACACGATTGGCAGCAATCATTCCCATTTGCATTTCGTTGAATTTATCCGCAATTTGACGCAAAGGCGTGAAGAAAATAGAAATATACATGTTAAAGGCCAGTAGGTCTCCAAATTCTGTTGCAGGATCTTTTGCCAATATAAGATTAGCCCCAAAATAAACGATAAAACTTAAGGTTAATGACGAAATGATATCGGCAATTGGGAAGAAAATAGAGTTGTACCAAACGTTTTTTACCCAAGCTTTTCGGTGTTTGTCATTGATTTCTTTAAACTTTTCATGTTCGATATTTTCTCTTATAAAAAGCTGAACGATTTTCATCCCGGTTACTCTTTCCTGAACGAAAGTATTCATATTGGAAATTTGATTTCGAACTTCTTCAAACGCAACCTGCATTTTTCTTTGAAAGACTTTGGTGATGTAAATTAGAATTGGCATTGAAACCATCACAATAAACGACAACTTCCAATTGATGAAAAACATAAATATCAGAATGACAAACATCTTCAGAATATCACTGATAATCATGAACAACCCCTGACTAAAAATTCTCGCAATCGATTCGATATCGGAAACAGAACGTGTGACTAATTTTCCAACAGGTTCATGATCAAAATAGCTCATTTTGAAACTCGTCATATGTTTAAATAACTTAATTCGGATGTCCTTAATTATGTCTTGTCCGAGCCAGTTGGTCCAATACGTAAAATAAAATTGTGCTAAAACCTCTAGAATTAAGGTACTTCCCATTAAAATAATCATCAGGATAAAACCGTTGAAGTCTTTTTTTATGACACAATTGTCAATGATTTCTTTAAGCAAATATGGGCGTAACGCAGCAAATAGGGAAAGCAATACAGCCCAAACAATAACACTATAATAGCGTTTTTTGTATGGTTTTGTATATTCTAAAATCCTTTTGAAAAGGGTAGTGTCAAATGCTTTCATACGAAGTTAAAATCTTTTTTTTATATAAGGATATTCGATATTAGTAAGATATAAACCATGTGCTGGCACCGAAATTCCAGCATTTTCTCTATTTCTGTTTTCGATAATTTTTACAAAATCGGCGTTGGTTATTTTGTGTAAACCAATATTTATTAATGTACCTACAATGGCTCTTACCATGTTTCGAAGAAATCTATCGGCTGTAATTGTAAAAATAAGTTCTTCTTTTTGTAATGTCCAAAAAGCTTCGGTAATTTTACAATTATATGTGTTTACATCTGTATTTGATTTTGAAAAACATTTGAAATCGGTAAAATCCAATAACAATTTTGCTGCTACATTCATAGCATCAATGTCTAGATTTTGACCAAATTGCCAAGCCAAATGTGTATTGAAAACATTCTTATAAGTAGCAATGTGATAATGATATGTTCTTGATGTGGCATCAAAGCGTGCATGTGCTTCTTCATGAACAGGAATAATATCATAAATAACAATGTCTTTTGGTAAAAAAGAATTGGCTTTGTAGATAAACGTTGGTACTTCAATATTTTTTTGTGAATCAAAATGACCAATCATTTGTTTTGCATGTACGCCGGCATCAGTTCGGCCAGCACCCATGATATCAATGTCTTCCTGTAATAATGTTGAAAAAACTTTGTTTAAAGTTTCCTGTACTGAAGTAGCATTTGGTTGGTATTGCCAACCGTGATACTGTGTTCCGTTGTATGCAAATTCGATAAAATATCTCAAGACTAAATCTAATTTTTTTACAAAGATAAAGGAAATCTGTTGGCTATTATATATAAAAAAACAGAGAACTTAAAGTCCTCTGTTTTGTATTTAGTTGCTGTATTATCTTCTTCCATGTCCATGACCACCACCATGACCATTTCCGTTTCCGTGACCACCACCTTGTCCGTTGTTGTGATTGTTGTGATTTCCATTATTATGATAATCTCTAGGACTTGCCATCGCAACATATTGAGTTCTTCTTGGTTGTCTTGGATGGTAGTATTCTTGACGATAGTTTCTGTAATAATCGTGGTAATACATTTGTCTGTGACGATTGAAGTAAGCATATGGTGCACTACCTCTATAATCTAGAACTACTTTATATCCATGATTTAAATCATAATCACGACAGTATTCAGGTAAATAAGCAGTTCTTATCCAACCACCAGGCCCCATATAAATAAATACAGAAGAATGAACATCATAGTAAGCTTCAATTTCAGGAAGGTAAAAATAATCCACATCGTCATCATAATGACCACACCATTCTGGTCGTGAACCAATATTTACATTGACTGATACTTGTGCATTTGATTGTAATGTAAAAAACAGTATGAATGCTCCGATAATAAATTTTAAATTTTTCATGATTATAGGTTTTAATTAAATGGGTAATTGTATAACGTTTTTATTTGTTTGATATTATCCAATAACTGTGCCAGAAATCAATTTTTGAAAGTGTTAAAATTTAAAATTAAGTAAATATTGATATACTTTTTCGGTTGGTAAGCCCACTACATTGGTGTATGAACCGTCTATTTTTGTGATGCCAATTAAACCAATCCATTCTTGAATACCATAGCTTCCCGCTTTGTCGAAAGGTTTATAATTATCTAAATAATAGGCAATAGCATCGTTTGATAATTCACCAAAAGTTACTTTGGTAATATCGTTTATTATTTCGGTTTTGTCTTTGGTTTTAAAACAAACCGAAGTAATTACATCATGGGTTGCATTAGATAAAGTTTGCAACATTTTGAAAGCACCATCATAATCTGAAGGCTTGCCTAATGCTTTTCCGTTAAGCCAAACTAAAGTATCACTGGTGATTAATAATTCGTTTTGCAGCAATTCATCATCGAAAGCGCTGGCTTTTAATTGGGCTAAATAATCGGTAATTTCTAACGACTGTAAAGTATCTGGAAAGATTTCTTCAATTTCTTTCAATCGAATTTCGAAATTCAAATCTAAATTTTTAAAAAATTCCTGTCTTCTTGGAGAACCTGATGCCAGAATAATTTTGGTGTTTTCAAATTTCTTATGCAACATGATATTTCATATTTATACCAATTACGGCAATTGAAATTATTCCAAAAAATATAACCAATTTCAAAACGTTGCTTAAATGATGGAAGTCTTTCTTTGTTTTTGCTGACCAAATCTTGTTTGTAAAATAGAGTAGAGGTCCAATAATGAATCCTAAGATATAAAGCGTAGCATACAATAATTCGAATAAATTATAATATACATAGTATAAAATCATTATTATTGGAATAAAACTTAATCCGAAGACAATTTTTGAAGTTCTGGATACACCAATAATAATGGGTAAAGTTTGCATTCCTTGGTTGTAATCACCATTAATATCTTCAAGGTCTTTTACGATTTCTCTAAGGAAATTAATCACAAAAGCGATAATTGCAAAATCCAATAAAATGGAAAGCAAAGTGGTATATTGTACTTTACTTTGTTCATCCATAGCTGGGAAAACCATAAATATTCCTACGATTAGAATACTAAAAGAAAGCATTAACGCCACGATGACATTACCAATAATCATAATTTGTTTTAAACTTGTTGCATAAATATAAAGTAGGGCTGAGGGGATGATAAAGAATAGTAGAAAATTAGGTTTTAAAATTACATGAGACAAATAAAACCCAATACAAACGCCAGTAAGTGTAAATCCAACATATAAATTATAAGCCAATCCTTCTGAAATTGATTTTCCAACAATAACATTATTGGGCTTGTTTTCTAAATCGGTATTCTGATCAAAAATATTATTGATAATATAACCACCAGCTGCAATACTTACGGTTGACAAGATTAATAATAGGTATTGCCAAATGGTTAAGGCTAAATCAATATCTTTTAATTTTAAAAAACCATATAGGACAATCAATTGCATTAAAGCAATCATTATTAGGTTTTTATAGCGAATTAAGTTTAAGTATTTCATTTTATGTGTAATCGTAGATTTTATTTATTAATCGAATTTACCATTATAATACAAATGCCATTTTTCCTGTACTTTCATCACTTGTTCAATGACGTCGCGAACGGCACCTTTCCCGCCATTTTTGTGTGAAATATAATTAGAAATCGCTTTAATTTCAGGACTTGCATCTTGTGGGCAAGTGGCTAATCCTACTAATTTCATCACATGGTAATCAGGAATATCATCTCCCATATATAAAACCTGTTCTGGTTTGATATTGTATAATTTGATATATTCTTTAAAAGTTTCTACTTTGTCTGGTGCTGCCAAATGAATATCGGTAATCCCTAAATTTCTCAATCGGATTCTAACCCCTTCATTGCTTCCTCCCGAAATAATGCAAACGTTGTAGCCACTTTCCAAAGCTGCTTTCATCGCAAATCCGTCACGAATGTTCATTTCGCGAAGCATTTCGCCAGTTTGGGAAACGTGAACCGTTCCATCAGTTAAAACGCCATCAACATCAAAAATAAAAGTAGTGATGTCGTTCATGATTTCCTTATAACTTTTTGCCATTATCAATAATCGATTTTGTTAGTATTTTATAGATTTCTTTCTGTGTTTGATCAGATAAGAAGTTTAAATGCGCATTAATGGTTTGTGTATCGTTTCGTTTTGCTGGGCCAGTTTGTGCTTCATTCGGCGAAAGTGTAACTATCTTGTTTGCAGTTTCCAAAATTAACGGCTGTAAAATTTCGAAAGGAATATTGTTTTCAATGCAAATATCATTTCCAATTTGGTACAAATGATTGACAAAATTATTGACAAAAACCGCAGAAACGTGCAATGCTTTTCTTTGTTCAGAATTGATTTTGAAAATTTTATCAGAAAGAGAACAGGCAACTGTTTCTAATAGTTGGTAATCGGTTTCATTTTCCGTTTCCAAGCAAAAAGGAATGTCTTTAAAATTGACTTTTTTTGATTTGGAAAATGTTTGTAAGGGATAAAAAACACCCTTTCTGTTTTTAGCATCCAAATCTTCCAAGCCAACACTTCCGGAAGTATGTACTACTAACTTGTTGGTGAAAGGTAAATTTTTAGAAACTTCCGCAATGGAATTGTCGGAAACAGCTATAACATAAAGGTCAGCGTTTACAATATTAGCATAATCATGGGTAATTTTTACAGCATCAGAAAGTATAGGAATTACTATTGTATTTCGGGAATAAATTTGGATTACATGGGTTGTGGTACTTTTTTCAAAAGCATTTAACAAATGTTGGGCTACATTTCCGGAACCTATTATTACGACTGAAATCATTTGGCTAAAATAGTAATTTTCTGGAAGTCTTTAATCATAGTGTTTCGCAAAAAAAATAAAAAAATAATATTGAGTTTATAATAAAATACTTTTTTTATTCAAGTAAAATTATATATTTGCCCCCAACCATTTACTATCTAAATTTACACACATGAAAAAATTATTTACAGCAGCGCTTTTATTGTTAAGCGTTATGACATTTGGTCAAATTAAAGTATTAGAAACTACGCCATTAGAAAGACTTGGAAGAGTTGGTGTTAACGATGTTTACGTACAAAAAGAAGGAAGTCAATATACTTTTTTTTATAAAAACATCGAAAATCTAGAAGATCAATCTATCAGAAATTTCACTTTCAAAAATGTTGAAAATGATTACGACAATTTCTATAAAATCATCATGGATGGATTCAATGCTTCGCCAATGAACGATATTAAATTAGAATTACCAAATGATTATGTTTGGTTGCATTTCTCAAAAACAACTAATAAAGTTGCGGTGCAGTTTATGACAACAAATAAAGTAACTGCTTCTACAGGTATTTCAGGATTTTTATCCCTTGATGATGTAAAAAAATTATTTGAAAGAAGTTAATCACCTCTTTTTAGAAAATAAAAAAAGCGAAATTCATATGAGTTTCGCTTTTTTCGTTTTTGATTATAATTGATTTATTTTTTTTCGTTGAAATCGTAATTGACCATCCAATGAATTCCAAATTTATCAGTAAACATACCGAAATAAGCACCCCAGAAAGTTTTGTTTAATGGCATTTTTACAACGCCTCCCGCAGAAAGACCATTGAAAAGTCTTGTCGCTTCTTCCTCAGATTCTGTATTGATTGAAAGAGATACATTATTTCCCACTACACTTGCTTGTCCAAATGATTCGGAACTATCACTTCCCATTAATATGGTTTCTTTGCTGATAGGCAATGAAACATGCATGATTTTTTCACCATCTTCCGCTGGACAATAGCTGTCGTCTGTTTTCGGCATGTCTTTATATCTCCCTAAATAAGGAAATCCTCCACCAAAAACTGATTGATAAAATAGAAAAGCTGCTTCACAGTCCCCATTAAAAGTTAAATACGCATTTACTGTAGCCATAATTTAGTTTGTTTTCTCAAATTTAAAAAAAGTTTCTATTATTTTCAGATTTCCTTAATTAATTCTTAAAACGTGGTTTGGATAAATAAAATCCACAATTTTAAATTACTTTTGTTTCACCAAAAAAAATGTAATTCCCTTACGATGGACAAAAAAATATTCTCTTTCTTATTCTCAACTCGTTTAATGGCTTTTCTATTCCTTGCTTTTGCTGGTGCAATGGCGGCCGGAACTTTTATTGAAGATGCTTATAATACTGATACAGCTCGTATTATAATTTATAACTCTTGGTGGTTTGAAGTGATTATGTTGTTTTTTATGATCAATTTCTTAGGAAACATTAAACGATACCAGTTGTATAAAAAAGAAAAATGGGCAACTTTAATTTTGCACTTGTCTTTTATCTTAATTTTAATGGGTGCATTTGTGACCCGTTATATTAGTTTTGAAGGGATGATGCCTATTCGTGAAGGTGCTACGGAAAGTCAGATTTTTTCAGATAAAACCTTTTTGACTGTTTATGTTGATGGGCAATACAAAGGGGAAATGAAACGTAAAATCTTCGAAAAACCATTAATACTTTCTGCTGCGGTCGATAATAGTTTTAGCAATAATTATAAGTTTAGTGATATCCCTTTTGAAGTTTCTTTGACCGATTTTATTATGGGCGCAAAAGAAACCATTAAAAAAGACGACCACGGGATTTTATACCTTAAAATGGTTGAAGCAAGTAGCGGAGCACGTGAGGAACATTATTTGAAAGAAGGTGAAGTACAAAGCATTCACAACGTACTTTTTGCGCTAAATAAATTTACAGCAGGCGCTATCAATATCACGGTTAAAAATGATATTTATACTATCGAAACTCCATTTGATGGTAACTTTATGAGAATGGCTGATAAAATGCAAGGGAAAGTAAACCAAGGAAAAACAGAGCCATTAATGATGCGTTCGTTATATAATTTGGCTGGAGTTCAATTTGTATTTCCAGAAATGGCCATTAAAGGAACTAAAGATTATGTTTCAAACAATGATTATAAAGACAAAAAAACGGATGATGCTGTGGTAATTAAAATTGCCAATCAAGGGAAAGAAAAAACGGTAACATTATTGGGTTCAAAAGGGAAAATGGGAGAACCTCAGGTTTTTTCATTGGGTGATTTAGAATACACGGTTTTCTTCGGAAGTAAAGTATATCAATTGCCTTATAAGATCAAATTGAACAAATTTATTGCTTCAAAATATCCTGGGACTGAAAAAGGATATTCCGCTTATGAAAGTCAAGTAACTGTTTTAGATGATAAACCTTTCGACGCAAGAATTTTTATGAATAATGTATTGGATTATAAAGGATATAGAATTTTTCAAGCTGGTTTCGATCCAGATGAAAAAGGAACAAGACTTTCTGTAAGTCATGATTTTTGGGGTACATGGATTT
>JBDTNG010000054.1:0-14329 GCA_039933895.1 Flavobacterium sp.
AGTTTCTTTTTTTTACCGTGCCGTCTGCATATTTTACGGTATACAAAACATCCGCTGGATTAGTAGAATGCTCGAAGGTTTCCACAAGACCTACCATTACTTTTTTGTACAAAATTTTATTTTCCGAATAAGTGTCAAGCACCGCTGATTGTGCATTCATCAGATCTGGATTATCACCAGCATCAGCTAGTATCTTGGCTTGATCTGTGGAAAGATTTTGTTGTAAAGGTTGGTTTTTCACATCATTTTCAGAATACAAATAACCGCCCAAACTCCATTTTTCTTGTTCATGATTGGCGCCAACATAGGTTACAAAACGCGTATAATTTCTATCGGAAAATTGGTATTCAATCGTGATTCGCATCTCGGAAGTAATTGGATAAAGTGATGTAAACGTAACTTCACCTGCATTGTAATCGATCACATATTGGTTGTTTTCGCCACGTTTGAGCAAAATTCCATTCACAAAAACACGCTCTGACCCTGAAATCACAAGAATAAACAATTCGCCGTTTGGTCCGCGTAATTTATAAGGCCCTTGATTTCCTTCTTGCCCAACAAAAGTACTTTTAGCATACTGTCCTTTTACCAAAGCAGCCGAAGCATATACATCCGTTTTCTTTTCTGGTGGACCAAAAGTAAATTGGGTAGACAAACCCTGTACTTTTTTATTGAAATTTAAAAATCTGGATTTTCGATTCTCCAAAAACAAATCTCCTGCCCTGACACTCCATCTGTCGCTAAATAATTCGATGAAAATTTGATCAAACTCATCTAATTTCTGAGAATATCCTCCTTCCTGCAACGGAATATTACTATCTTGAATAGAAGCCCTTAAACTCACTTTATCAGACAATTTTCCAGTAATTTGAAGATCTAAATTAGAATTGACAGAAGTGTTTTGATTGTTCCCAATTGAGATTCCTCTGGAAATACTTCCGGAAGTGGTCAAACCATCAAAAGGAGTGAATTTTTTAGTTTCATCTCGAGAAACTTTATAGAGATTCCCTACTGCATTCCCATTGTCTACAACACGACTTTTATCGTAAATGGTGTATTCTTTGGTTAAATACTGTGGAAATTTCAAATACCGAACCATTAAGGTATCGCTTGGTCTAAAATCTTTTTTAAAGACCAACAATCCTTTTTGGAAATTCATTTTATAAAAAGAAGTATCTATAGCTTCCCCTTTCGCGTCAAGCAATTTGAAAAAACTTTCATTAACACTGACGCTATCAATTTGGATCGTATCACGAGAAACCGTAATTTTTTTCGATTGGTATGGAGTACTGATTTCCTGAGCCAAAGCGTTTAGCGAAAAAAAGAGAGGAAATATAAATAGTAAAAACGCCTGTTTTTTAGACATATAGAAAAAACTCCAAAACACCAAAGATATTGCAATTAATAGAAAAAAGCTACTTTTTAATGTTTTGGAGTTCAACTAGTCACAATCCTTTGCAAATTATTTCATCAAAGTAACGTGACCAGATTTTGTATGTGTTTTACTCATTGCAACGGTTACTGTGCAAACTCCGTTAGAACAGCATCCGCCCGTGGCAAGAGCTACTTTTCCAGAAGCTGATCTTACACCAGTATTGTTTTTTATATTCCAAGAAAATGAACAAACCTGAGGATTATCGCCAGCAAAAGTATTTAAAGACAAATCACTCAGCAGATAAGGTTTGTGTTGTCTTTTCCCAGTAGCCAAACCAGATGCTGCATCTCTGGGAGATTTAACACTATGCTCCTCTGTTACTAGATCGGATACACTTGTTGTTACTACGGTTGAGCTAGACATTTGGTTCCAGTCATCCATAGCCATAGTTTTTACGACTGTACATTCTCCATTTCCTACCATAACCATTAAAGGCTGTGGACTATCCGGAAAAACAATGATACAAGTCCCATTCCCCAATTTGCTCTCGTAGATTTTTATCTTATTGTCTTGAGCAAATGTTAAAAATTGAGTAAGAAAAAGCAACACAATAAACCATTTTTGGAAAAGTAGATTTTTCATAATCATTTGATTTTAAACGTTATATTGTAAAATTACAACTATTAAAATTGTTAAAATCAAATAAATTATGCCGTATACCGATAATTTCTAACTCTTTGTCGATAAGATTATTCTTTGGTTACAATTTGTAAAGTTTCACGACTGACTTGTTTTAGCAAAACGGTTTTGTTTTTTTCGACCATTTTTAAAGCTTTTTCATCAAAATGACGAATGGTATAAAGCGAAACATTTTCGTTGTAAGCCACTTTGAATTTTTTAGATAAGATTTTTTTCAATTCATTGAAATTGCCAAACTTGTCTTCAATACAAATCGAAAAACTAATCGCTGAATTCTGAATCAAACTTACTTTGATTTTGAATTGGTGTAGCAAACTGAAAATTTCGCTGATATTTTCCTCCATGATAAAAGAAAAATCTATGGATGAAAGCGACAACAACAATTGGTTCTTTTTGACAATAAAACAAGGTAATTTCGGTTCTAAATCCTGCCCTTTTGAAACACTTGTTCCAGCCAATAAAGGATTTATAAACGATTTTACATACAGAGGAATTTCTTTTTTCTGTAAAGGCTGTAATGTTTTTGGGTGAATTACACTTGCCCCATAAAAAGCCAACTCAATTGCTTCACGATATGAAATCTGATTCAATAAAGTAGCATTTTCAAAGAAACGAGGATCGGCATTCATAACACCAGGCACATCTTTCCAAATAGTTACACTTTCGGCATTGAGACAATACGCAAAAATAGCGGCGGTATAATCGGACCCTTCACGCCCCAAAGTTGTAGTAAAACCATTTTCATCGGCCCCCACAAAACCTTGTGTTACGAATAGGTTTTTCTTCTTAGCAATTTTAGCAATATTTTTTTGAGTCACTTCCCAGTTCACTTCAGCATCACGATAGGCATTATCGGTTTTTATATAATTTCGAACATCAAGCCATTGGGTATTGATTTTTCTAAAATTCATATAATGACTCAAAATAGTAGTCGAGATAATTTCACCATAACTAACAATTTGATCGTAAACAAAGTTATAATTTGGGGATTTATTACTTCTAACAAAATATTCAAAATCTGCAAAATGAGTATTGACATCCCAAAAGACCTCATGTTCTTCATCATCAAATAAATCTAATAGAATTTGATAGTGGTACTTCTTAACGTCTTGAATAGAGGCATATAATTCAGGTGATTTGTCGAAATAATTCTTAATTACAACTTCCAACGCATTGGTTGTTTTTCCCATGGCGGAAACCACAAGTAAAACATCTTCGTAACCTACTTTTTGTAAAACGTCAAAAACATTTTTAACTCCATCAGCGTCTTTTACCGATGCACCACCAAATTTGAAAATTCTCATATTCTATTAAAAAGATTTAAAAATTGAAAGACTTAAAGTTCCAAAAAACGGAAACTAATTCTTAAAAATTGTTTGAAAAATTATTGATTCCTACTTCATCCATTTGAACCACTCGCCAGTCCTCTAAAATTTTGGCGCCCGATTTATAATAAAATTCAATAGCAGGAGTATTCCAGTCGAGGACATTCCATTCAATACGGCGTACATTGTCTTTTTTACCTTGATTGATAATTTCTGTATACAAAGCTAATCCGGTTCCAGTGCCTCTCATTTTTTCCTTCACGATTAAATCCTCTAGGTGAATAGTTTTCCCTTTCCATGTAGAATAGCGGTAATAATACAACGCCATACCCACGATTTCGTGGTTGACTTCTGCGATAAAAGTGTGAAACAGTGGCTGTTCGCCGAAACCGTCGCGAATTAAATCGTCGACTGTTACTACAACAGCATCAGGTTCTCTTTCAAAAGTGGCCAATTCTTTGATTAGGCCTAAGACAAAAGACATGTCTTCCTTGGTTCCAGTACGTATATTCATTTATTTTTTCTTTTTGACTACTGCTTTTTTCACTGTTTTAGCTGCTGTTTTTTTCACGTAAGGTTTATACAATCCGTCAGCCACTGCTTTTGCTTTTGCATCATCCGCTCTTTGCTTTGGATCTGGATGTGAACTTAACATTCTCGTTAGAAAAGAAGATTCTGCGCCTTCATTCATTTTTGCCAAAATGCCAAATGCAGATTCAACAGCATTTACGTTGTATCCATTTCGTTTCATAAAAGCATACGAAAAATTATCTGCTTCTGATTCCTGAATTCTACTGTGTCTACTATCTATCATAGCGTTACCCAATTGTCCCAACTGACTTTGAGTTAATGCCCCTACTTTATCCGATTGCGAAGCAGCAGCATCAATTAAAGCTTCTTTTTTATAAGCGGCCTTGACAGCATCTCTTGTGTCGTGATTGGCGACATGACCAATTTCATGACCAATAACAGCCAAAAGCTCATTGTCATCCATGATATCCATTAATCCTGAAAAAACACGAACACTTCCATCTGCAGTTGCGAAAGCATTAACGTCTTTTGTCAAGTAAACTTTATAATTTAATTTTAATCCATTCTCATTACTATGTTTGGTGAAAATTTTATTCAATCGAATCGTGTAAGCATCTTTTGGCCCAGCCACTTTGTTTTCAGTATCCATTTTGGTTACCGCTTCTTTAGACATAGCTGCAGCCTCTTCATCGCTAAAAGTAAACCCCGCAACTCCTTTTTGCAAAGCTCCTAGCGCTTTTTCTCCCAAATTAATTTGTGCATTGATTTCTGAAAAACCAAACATTACAAATGAAGCAACGAACAATAACGATTTTCTTTTCATGGTAGATATTTTTTATGAAAACAAAGATAAAATAAGTTTATCTGATTTAACCGATGAAATGTCTCAAAAAAAATCAATATTTCATTCTTTTTTGTGAAATAGTTTTACCCCCAAAAGACAGTCACTTCAAAAATAACCACATCAATCAATGTTCATTATTCAAAATAAAATCATGATATTTGCGCAAATAACTACAACGATTTCGAAATGGAAGAACGCAACAAAACCCTAGGAGAATTTATTATTGAAAATCAAAACGCTTTTCAATACTCATCGGGAGAATTATCAAGAATTATCAACTCAATCCGTCTTGCGGCAAAAGTTGTAAACTATAAGGTAAACAAAGCTGGTTTAGTAGACATTGTTGGTGCTGCAGGCGATCAAAACATTCAAGGAGAAGACCAACAAAAATTGGATGTTTATGCCAATGAGGTTTTTATTCAAACTTTAATTAACAGAGAAATTGTTTGTGGAATTGCTTCAGAAGAAAACGATGACTTTATTACAGTTGAAGGTTCAGATAAAAGTCACAACAATAAATATGTAGTTTTAATGGATCCACTTGATGGTTCTTCAAATATTGATGTAAATGTTTCAGTAGGAACTATTTTTTCAGTTTTTAGAAGAGTAACACCTGTTGGAACTCCAGTAACTTTGGAAGATTTCTTGCAACCTGGTGTCAATCAAGTAGCTGCTGGATATGTAATTTACGGTACATCGACTATGTTGGTTTATACTACAGGCCATGGCGTAAACGGATTTACGTTGAACCCAGCGATTGGAACTTTTTACCTTTCACATCCGAACATGCAATATTCTAAAGACGGGAATATTTATTCGGTTAACGAAGGAAATTATGTTCATTTCCCACAAGGAGTGAAAAATTATATTAAATATTGTCAATCGGAAGAAGGCGATCGTCCTTATACTTCAAGATACATTGGAAGTTTGGTTTCAGATTTTCATAGAAACATGATTAAAGGCGGAATTTATTTATACCCAACCAGCTCAAAAGCGCCAAAAGGAAAGTTGCGTTTACTATACGAATGCAATCCGATGGCCTTTATTGCAGAGCAAGCAGGCGGAAAAGCGTCAGATGGCTACAATCGTATTATGGAGATTCAACCTTCAGAATTGCACCAGCGTGTGCCTTTTTTCTGCGGAAGCTACAACATGGTTGAAAAAGCAGAGGAGTTTATGGAAAACAACAAGTAATTGTTTTCCAAACATATAAGCATAAAAAAAGCCCTCAGGATGAGGGCTTTTTTGTTGGTCTACAAGGACAATACTCCAAACACCTCATCTAACCTCATCCAACCCCTGAAGCCCCAATAAATAAAGGGTTTTTAAAATTTAGTTTTTTACAACACCTCAAAAAACTTTGCGAAACATCAAATAATAGCATACTTTTACTACGTGATTTACTACGTGAAATACTTTATGCTATGGTACAACCCAAACATTTTTTTAATTTAGAAGCTAAACCAAACCTATCTGGTGAACATTTAATATTTTTTAATCTAACATACGGTTATCGAGAATTTAATCCCAAATCAAATAACTTCAAATATATTCCATTTAGAATTTCTACTAAATGGACAATAAGGAAAGAATATTGGAATGGCAGACCTTTATATCGTTCAAATAATACGTATGTTAGAAAATTCGGCAAAGACTTAAACAACAATCTCGACAAAATAGAACGAGTAGCTTATGACCAGTTATCAAATTTCAGAAATATAAACGAAAAAGAACCTTCTCCCAATGAATTAAAAAGATTGGTGTTAGAAAAACTTGATAGGATTCCAAAAATCAGCAATGATGTAATCATAACGCACTACATAGAAGCACAAGTAACAAAACGAACAACTATAAACATAACATCAACAAAAAGATGGAGCAAAACAACAGGAAATCAATACACAAATTTAGTGAAACATATTAAAAAATATGAAACTAACAAAAATATCGTTTTAACTTTTGGCAAACTAACAGGCGATATTTTTATGGACTTTTTTATAGTGATAAACGAAATTAACAAAAAAGAAAAAGGAGAACTTTATGCTCATAACACCATCTCAAAAGAAAACAAACATTTCAGAGCAATATTAAATTGTGCATCTGAAGATGAAATCGAAATTGGCTTTAACTATAAGAAAAAAGAATATTTAATACGGAAGCGTGATGTTGAAAATGAACTATTTTTAACTTCTGCCCAATTATCAACTGTAATAAAAACCGACGTAAGTCATTCCAAAGAACTCACACACGCAAAAAACTACCTAATCCTTTCATCATTCACAGGATTAAGAATTAGCGATATGGTATGTTTAAATGAAATTAAACCCGATATACAGACCCACAATTCAAAACAATACTATTGCTTTACTACCCGAATTAGAAAGTCACAGGAAAACAAAGAAGAATTAATAACTACAATACCATTACTTAAACCTGTTAAAGATTTAATCAAATTAAGTAATAACGTATTTCCAAAATTCCCATCACAAACCAACATAAGAAAAGATATAACAAAGCTCCTTAAACATTTAAAGTTTGAGAACATTATTGATGTTAAAAAGTATTATTACACAATTGACAATGTTGTCATCACCAAAGAAAAACTTTCCGACATATTCACTCCACACGATTGTCGTAGTACATTCGTTTCCAATTTAAAAGATTTAGGAATACACGATGAAGATATTGAACCCATAACCCACCCTAAACATAAATACACTTCAATTATACAAGTGTATGACAAAACAACAATGTTAAGTAAAGCCGTGAATTTAATAACGGTGTTAAACTCAAAAAAATCACCTCTTTTCAAATACTAAGAATTATAGTATATTAGCCTAACAATAACTTTCTATGACAATCCAACAATACCTAGATAAAATAAACATCCTATACAAAACAGGAAACGCTCGTGAACATTCATACCGTGGTGACTTACAAAATCTCATTATGGCAATTTTGCCTGACGTTTTGGTGACAAACGAACCCGCTCGTGTTGATTGTGGTGCGCCCGATTATGTATTGACCCGTAAAGACGTTCCCGTGGGTTATATTGAAGCAAAAGACATTGGAGTTGACTTAGGTAGTAAAACATTAAAAGAACAATTTGACCGCTACAAATCGGGTTTATCTAATTTGATTTTTACCGATTACATGGATTTCCATTTTTATAAAGATGGAGAACTGAGCACAAAAATTGCTATTGCAAAAGTTGAAAACGGTTCGATAGTTCCAATCGGTGAGAACTTTGAACAGTTCACACAACTAATTAGAAACTTTGCTGAAACCATTTCGCAAACTATCAAATCACCAACCAAGTTGGCGCAAATGATGGCGGGAAAAGCTCGTTTAATGGCTGACGTTATCGAAAAATCGTTACATAATGACGACCTAGAAGGCAAACGCTCACAATTAAAATCACAAATGTTGTCGTTTCAACAAATGTTGATTCACGACATAGACAACAAAGCATTTTCCGATATATACGCTCAAACCATTGCTTACGGTATGTTTGCGGCTCGATACCACGACCCAACGCTTCCGACATTTTCCCGCATGGAAGCCGCTGAATTAATCCCAAAATCGAACCCATTTCTTAGAAAATTGTTTCAAGATATTGCGGGTTTTGATTTGGACATCCGTTTAACTTGGATAGTTGACGAATTGGTCAATATTTTCCTTGCTTCTGATGTGGCTACCATTATGAAAAATTTTGGTAAAAGCACCAAACAGGAAGACCCAGTAGTTCACTTTTACGAAACATTTTTGGGTGAATATAATCCCGCCTTACGTAAAGCACGAGGAGTATGGTACACACCCCAACCCGTAGTTAACTTTATCGTTCGTGCGGTGGATGATATTTTGAAGACTGAGTTTAATTTACCTCAAGGTTTAGCCGACACAAGTAAGACAAAAATCAAAAAGAAAACCGTTACCCAAACAGGAACAGGTGCAAACTCAAAAATAAAAGAAGTTGAAACTGAAGTGGAGGTTCACAAAGTACAAATACTTGACCCCGCCACAGGAACAGGAACTTTTTTAGCTGAAGTGGTAAAGCACATTTACAAAAAGTTTGAAGGACAACAAGGTATTTGGAGTAAATACGTAGCCAATGACCTCATACCTCGTTTAAATGGCTTTGAATTGCTTATGGCGAGTTATGCCATGGCGCATTTGAAAATGGATATGTTGTTAACCGAAACAGGTTACAAACCAACGGATGACCAACGTTTTAAAATATTCTTGACCAACTCGTTAGAAGAAGCACACCCCGATACTGCAACACTCTTTAGTTCTTGGTTATCTGACGAAGCCGACCAAGCAAACACCATAAAACGGGATGCGCCAGTAATGGTTATTATTGGTAACCCACCTTATAGCGGTGAAAGTTCTAATAAAGGTGAATGGATTATGAACCTCATGGAAGACTACAAAAAAGAACCAGGAGGCAGAGAGAAGTTGAAGGAACAAAACTCAAAATTTATCAATGATGATTACGTTAAGTTTCTACGCTTCGGTCAATATTTTATCGAAAAAAATGGAGAAGGCGTACTTGCTTTTATTAACCCACATGGCTTTTTAGACAATCCAACCTTTCGTGGTATGCGTTGGAACTTATTAAAAACCTATGATAAAATATATACAATAGATTTACATGGCAATGCAAAGAAAAAAGAAACTGCACCAGATGGGACTTCCGACATAAATGTTTTTGATATTGAGCAAGGTGTTTCAATAAATCTATTTATAAAAAATGGCAAGAAAAAAGCAAGTGAATTAGGTCAAGTTTTTCACTACGATTTATTCGGTAAGCGTGAATCAAAATATGATTTTCTGATTGAAAATACTCTAAAATCAACTTCATATCAAAAGCTAGAGAATGTATCTCCCCATTATTTTTTTACCCCAAAAAACTTTGATGAGAAAGTAAATTACGATAAAGGCTTTCATCTATTAGAATTGTTTTTAGAAAATTCATTGGGTGTATTGTCAAAAAATGATGATGTTGCAATTTCCTTTAACAAACCCGAATTGAAAGCACGAATTGAAAACTTTATTTGTTTAACCGAAAGTGAAGTAAAAACGACATACAATATAAAAAATGATAGTCGAGACTGGATTTTATCAAAAGCAATTCAAGACCTAAAAGAGAATTACAAAGATGAAAATTATAAGCATATTACATATCGCCCTTTTGATAATCGCTGGACTTTTTTTACGGGTAAAACAAAAGGTTTTTTTGCTTACAGTCAAAATAGAATAATGAAAAATCTTAAAAACGGAAATAATTATGCTTTAATATCTGGCAGACAAGGACAAGCAGTAGGCAATATGCAGTGGAATTTATCCTTTATTTCGAATACTATTTCTGACCAAAATATATATTATCGTGGTGGTGGTTCAGTTTTTCCTCTTTATATACTAAAAGACAACATCAACCAACAAAACGCATTTGAAACAACTGAGCGAATTCCAAATTTAAATATCGAAATTGTTAACGAAATTGCAAAAGGCTTAAGTTTAACATTCACCAACGAAAAAGAAGCAACTCCAAACACTTTTGCTCCAATAGATTTATTGGATTATATCTATGCGGTTCTACATTCACCAACCTATCGAGAAACCTATAAAGAATTTCTAAAAATAGATTTCCCGAGGATTCCGACTCCGTCGGATCCTGGGAAATTTTGGCAATTGGTTAAACTGGGTGGTGAACTGAGATTAATCCATTTACTAGAAAGTCCAACAACTGAAAAATACATCACCCAATATCCTGAGGATGGCGATAATATTGTAACCAAACCAACTTATAAAAATGGTAACGTATACATTAACGAAACGCAATATTTCGCCAACGTTCCCGAAATAACTTGGAACTTTTACATCGGTGGTTACCAACCCGCTCAAAAATGGCTCAAAGACCGAAAAAACCGTGAGCTGAGTTATGAAGATATTTTGCATTATCAAAAAATCATTGTGGCTTTAAGCGAAACGGATAGAATTATGAAGGAAGTAGATAAGATACAAGTATGAAACATATAAAAAAAAAATATCTATTTCAAATCGAAGGTGCCCATAAATTAAAAGGGGTTGGTGAAGAAGTATCAGTTAACGATAATAATCTTTTAACTAAAGCAAAACAGAAAGACCTTTATATAACAACTGAAAATGACTTTCTCATAAAGGCATTTACTTATAAGTATTCAAGGGGGACGGCTGTTATTCCGATACCCGACTTAACTTTAGTTTATTATGATAGTGCCTATAATCAAAATAGGGAAAGGATAGACGTAGAAACGAAACTTTTAAATAAGTTAACTTCAAAAAACGATAAATTTGGAGAAGACGCAACCAATGAAATTTACCATTACTATGGTAATGCTAGCGGTTGCATAATTTTTCTTTTTACATCTTTAGAAAGTTTTATTAATAACATACTCCCCGACAACAAATCTTATACGCTAGTAACTGATAGAAACACATCATTTTACAATAAGAAACAAATACAACGACATATTTCTTTTGATGATAAATTAAAAAAAGTATTACCTGAACTTTTAAATGGTGCCAACTTTTTTATAAATCCGACAATCCTCACCCAACACATTACAAATCTAAAAAAACTTAGAGATGAATTAATTCATACTAAATCTGATATAAGTTTTGAAAATCAGGAAGATTTAATAAAAAGACTTTTGCAATTCAAATATGATGAGACCTTTAAAGCGGTTGCAAAGTTTATGAATTTTTATAAACCTAATTACGTTGTTGATTGTGATTGCAACTTAGATTTCTAACGTATCAAGGGCGATATTGTATCAAACTAAATCTATAAATCCATTGAAATGATACACTAAATTGTATCAAAAATATTCTTTGATTTAGTTGGATACATCATTTGTATACACTATATTTGTATATACAAATTTAAAACTTATTCGCCATGCAAAACGCTATCATTATTTCACGCTGTTCCTCAAACGAAAATCGTCAGGATGTTACACGTGCCACTCAAGAGTTAATTACCACCTACGGAAACCAATACAACATCGTGAAAGAATTCGCTTATTACAAGAGTGGTACGAAGAACGACGATGTTAACGAAGATATATTAGCGTATTCAATTGAAAATGGAATTCATCACATTATTGCCATAGAGACCTCAAGAATATCCCGCAAAATAAGTTCTTTCGCTTTATTCCTAGAAAAATGTAACGAAAATAAAATCAATATTATTATTGATAACTTCAAACTGCATACTTTATTACCAAATGGCGAAATTAATGGAATGGTTCAGACCATGCTCAGTATCGCATCCACTTTTGCGAATTTAGAATTATCCATGATAAAGGAGCGTTTAAATTCTGGACGTGACAAGTTTATTCGAGAAAATGGATATTCGGCACTTGGTAGAAAAAATGGCTCAACTAAAGACTCTAAGAAACTACTTGCTGAACATTCTGATATTGTTAAATATTTACGTCAAGGTCAATCAGTACGAAACACGATGAAATTAACGAGCAAATCGAGTGGTACAATTCAGAAAGTTAAAAAGTTATTAGTAGCATAAAATCAAAAAAGGTCATGAAAAACATGACCTTAATTTTTTTAAAACACTTTACGAACACCATCATTCTAAATGGCGATTTTGATATAAAAAACACTATTTCACAGGACAACCCTTAAGAACAACTACTGAACTCTGAAGGTACAAATCGGAACATATTTTTTGGTGAAAAAAATTTAGAAATTCACGAACATAATCAAACCCACTCTAGGAGGTAAGTCCAAAATTCTCCAAATCGTAGGAAGTAACTATAATAACCCTTTTTTATTTTACCAAGACCCACACAAAGGAGGTGGGTCATCCCAATTGCTCGATTTTTTTCCTTATTGTTTCTATTTCTTTCCTAAACTGGTATTTTCTCAATCGCTTCTGCAAATCTTGTTTCTGTTGTGGGTCAGTTTCTACTGATAATTGTAACTGAACAACCCTAATTTTATCCTCTATCGTTTCCACAAATATAATTTTCATCATTTAATTTATTTGTTAGGCATTCGTTCTCAAAGATTTCATTTAATCTGTTTTCTCGAATGAGCATCAAATATTCTTGCCATAAATGCCAATCATCCGTTAAAGCATCCTCTTCGTAAATTCTAATCACGTAATTTATCAGTAGTTGTTTTAATATTGGATTGTATTCTAAATCTGTTAATTTCTCCATTTTGTTAATTTTTTAATTTTGTTATTTGACTTCCGTCTTTTGTTATATATTTTTTCCAATTTTCCAAATCGAAAATGGCACTTTGGTGATAGCTTACTTGTGAGAACCCTAGACGAAAACATTGTATTAACTTCTTTTTGTTACTACATTTAACAAAACAATGTAAGTGATTTTGACCGTTCTTGGTCTTCTGTTCAATAACATAGTTAATCTCTATGTTCGTGTCACCCATTTGTTTTAAAACAAAACTCAATATTTCTTCTATTTCATCTTTAGAATAATTGTGACACGGGTCTATACTCAATGCATAGTATTTGTTCGCTCTAATTCTTTGTAATTTAAAACGACTTAATAATTGGCGGTGTATATACCAATTATAATTTTCATCCTGATATAACATTCTATTGGTTACATCGTTTTCAATTTTTTTAATAATCCTTCTTACATTTCTTGTTGATTGTACTGTAAGTTTACTAACTTCTTTTACACTTAAATAATCATCTTTAATCATTTGTTTATTTGTTAATACTACTAATCTATTAGGTACTGTACTAAAGTCCTTTAAAAATAGATTACTTATTTTATAATAAATATCAAAGTTTTTGGAAAAATCCTCTGGACTTAATTTATTATTTTGAAATTTTAGGGATAGACAAGAAAATACCATTAAGCATTATGGTTATTATTTGCCAGATAATAAAGATTAAATTTCTTTATTTTTTGTTTTGAAGACGTGAAATAGAATCTAAAACGTTTTTAAGATAATAACGCTTACGGTTGCTAATACGAAAATCAACAACAATTCTTCCATCACTTTCCATCTTAAGAAGTGTATTTTCGCAAATTTCTAATAATGCCATAACACCTCTTGAGTTGAGAATTTCCTTATTCATTTTTGAAAGGAGATATTTTTTTAGAGTTTTTTTTTATTGCTCACAATGGCGACCTCAAAGATTTTAGTACTCGATTTAAACTCTATAAAACCGTAAAATATTTGATTAATGCAAAAATACGCAGGAAACGGGATAGAGTCAAGTAAACGGGTGTATTATTCTCAAATAAAAATTACTACGTGATTTACTACGGGGAGAAAATAAAAAACCCTGTAAACATAATGTTTGCAGGGTTTTTAAAATTATAAAGTTGGTCTACAAGGACTCGAACCTTGAAAGACTGCACCAAAAACAGTTGTGTTACCATTACACCATAGACCAATAATTCCTTATTGCGAGTGCAAATTTACTACATTTTTTATTTTCTGCAAGTTTTTAGAAGAAAAAAATTAAAATTTTATTTTAACCTTTTGTTTAGACAAAAAAATAGTTTCTTT
>JBDTNG010000055.1:0-5069 GCA_039933895.1 Flavobacterium sp.
TGAAAAAAACCATCCATTTTACAATTTGGAAGGAAAAGACAATATTGTTTTGTTTTACACCGACAGATATTCGGAGCAACCTTTGTTAATTAAAGGCGCCGGTGCTGGTGCCGCGGTTACTGCTTCAGGGATTTTTGCAGATGTGATACGTATTGGTAATATTTAATTTAAAGAAAATGACAACAATAAAAATATTTTGCCCCGCAACAATTGCCAATCTTTCTTGTGGATTTGATGTGCTTGGTTTGTGCCTAGACAATATTGGAGATGAAATGATTATACATAAAACTGCTGAAAAAGGAATTCGAATTACCCAAATCACAGGAGCCAATTTGCCTTTTGAAGTAGAGAAAAATGTGGCTGGAGTTGCTGCTCTGGCCATATACAATGAAATAAATTCGAATTTTGGATTTGACATCGAAATTCATAAGAAAATAAAAGCCGGAAGCGGTATTGGAAGTTCTGCTGCAAGTGCTGCTGGAGCTGTTTTTGGGATCAATGAATTAATGGGCAGACCATACTCAAGAAAAGAATTGGTTCATTTCGCCATGAAAGGAGAAGCTTTAGCCAGTGGAAGCGAACATGCTGATAATGTTGCTCCTGCCCTTTTGGGTGGATTTACTTTGGTTAGAGGTTATAATCCTTTAGATGTCATACGAATTGAAAGTCCATCCCAATTATTTGCAATAGTTATTCATCCACAAATTGAACTGAAAACTTCAGAAATGAGAGCAGTTTTAGAACCTATGATTACCTTAAAAAGTGCCATAACACAATGGGGAAATCTTGGAGGATTCATCGCGGGATTGTACACCAGTGATTATGATTTGCTACAACGTTCGTTGCACGATGAAATTGTTGAGCCTTTAAGAGGCAAATTTATCCCTAAATTTGAGCTGGTCAAAAGAATGGCTTTAGAAAATGGTGCTTTAGGATCTGGTATTTCAGGTTCAGGACCATCAATTTATGCTTTAAGCCAAGGACAGGAAACTGCCGAAAAAGTTGCTGACGCAATGCGTAAAACGTATGCGGATACTGGAATTCCTTTTGAAATTCATGTATCGAAAGTAAATCCTGAGGGAATAAAAATAATTGATTAATAAAAAAATTAAAAATGCGCTACTACAGCCTAAACAATAAAAATCATAATTTGTCCTTTCAGGAAGCTGTTATTAATGGATTAGCTCCTGACAGCGGTTTGTATTTCCCAGAAATTATAACACCGCTTTCTTCTGATTTTTATGACACAATTGAAAATTTAAACAATGAAGAAATTGCTTTTGAAGCAATTCGTCAATTTGTTGGAAATGAAATTCCAGAAGCAGTTTTGAAACAAATCATAAAAGAAACTTTGTGTTTTGATTTTCCTTTAATTTCGGTAGAAAAAAATATTTTTTCTCTCGAACTTTACCATGGTCCAACGATGGCATTTAAGGATGTCGGTGCCCGATTTATGTCACGTTGTCTGGAATATTTCAATCAAAATAACAATCAAAAAGTGACTGTCCTTGTCGCCACCTCTGGTGATACTGGAGGCGCGGTTGCCAGTGGCTTTCTGGGAACAAAAAATGTAGATGTGGTCATACTTTATCCAAGTCAAAAAGTGAGTCATTTCCAAGAACTGCAACTGACTACTTTAGGGGAAAACATCACAGCATTGGAAGTTAATGGTACCTTTGATGATTGTCAGGATATGGTCAAAAAGGCTTTTTTAGATACAGATTTAAAGTCTAAAAACCTGACTTCGGCAAATTCCATCAATATTGCACGTTGGTTGCCCCAAATGTTTTACTTTTTCTTTGCGTACGCAACATTAAAAAAGCGAAACAAACCTATCGTTGTTTCGTGTCCGAGTGGAAATTTTGGAAATATTTGTGCTGGAATAATGGCCAAACGCCTTGGTTTGCCAATTACACATTTTGTGGCATCGACCAATGTAAATGACACAGTTCCAAGATTCCTTAAAAACGGAAATTATGCTCCCAATCCAACTATTGCTACACTTTCCAATGCAATGGATGTGAGTAATCCAAGTAATTTTGTTCGTATTCAGGAGTTGTATAATCATGATTTGAATGTCTTTCAAAGAGAATTTTCGGCTTTTTCATTTACCGATGAAGAAACAAAAAATGCCATGAAAAATATTTACGAAAAGCATCAATATATTACCGAACCACACGGTACCATTGGTTATTTGGGATTAAAAAAAGAGTTGCCAAAACATCCGAATTGTATTGGTATTTTCCTTGAAACGGCTCATCCCATCAAATTCTCTGAGATTGTTGAATCTTGTTTGAATATAAAACTTCTGATTCCTCAACAAATTGAAAGTATTTTGAATAAAGAAAAAGTGAGCATTAAAATTAATAACTATGATGAACTTAAGAGTCATTTAAGTCGGTAAAAAGGCATTAATTCCGCTTTATTCACTTTGACATTTTATAAAAAATCAATACATTAGCGTCCGAAATAAACTAACAACACAATAATGAAAAATACAGCATTAACGCATGTTCACGAAAGTTTAGGTGCAAAAATGGTTCCATTTGCAGGTTACAATATGCCTGTTCAGTATGAAGGCGTAAACGCAGAACACGAAATAGTCCGTAACGGTGTCGGTGTTTTTGACGTGTCACATATGGGAGAATTCTTCCTGAAAGGAGAAAACGCTTTGGCTTTAATACAAAAAGTAACTTCTAACGACGCTTCAAAATTAGTCGATGGAAAAGCACAATATTCTTGTTTACCTAATAATGATGGTGGAATTGTAGACGATTTGATCGTTTACAAAATTGCTGACAATCACTATATGTTGGTTGTTAATGCTTCTAATATAGAGAAAGACTGGAACTGGATTTCATCTCATAACGATTTAGGTGTTGACATGCAGAATCTTTCTGATGGCTATTCTTTATTAGCTATTCAAGGGCCAAAAGCGGCAGAAGCTATGCAATCGTTAACATCAATTGACTTAACTAATATGCCTTATTATTCATTTCAAATTGGTGAATTTGCAGGTTTAAAAGACGTTATCGTTTCTGCAACTGGATATACTGGTTCTGGTGGTTTTGAAATTTATTTCAAGAATGAAGATGCTGAAGCCATTTGGAGTAAAATCTTTGAAGCTGGTGCAGCATTTGGAATTAAACCAATTGGTTTGGCAGCTCGTGATACTTTGCGTTTGGAAATGGGATTCTGTTTGTATGGAAACGATATCAATGATACTACTTCTCCATTAGAAGCTGGTTTGGGTTGGATTACGAAATTTGACAAAGAATTTACGAATTCAGCTAATTTGAAAAAACAAAAAGAAGAAGGTGTTTCAAGAAAGCTCGTTGCTTTTGAAATGCTAGAACGTGCAGTGCCTCGTCACGATTACGAAATCGTTGATGCCAGCGGAAACGTAATTGGAATTGTTACATCAGGAACGATGTCGCCATCAATGAACATTGGAATTGGATTGGGCTATGTACCTACTTCATTATCAACAGTTGACAGTGAAATTTTTATCCGAATCAGAAAGAATGATGTTCCTGCAAAAGTTGTTAAATTGCCATTTTACAAGAAATAACTAATTGAAAAAAGTAATTTTATTTCTCTTCTTATTTTTTACAAAAGAAATAATTGCGCAATCTGAAACGAGTGCCTGTGTTACTTTATCCAAAATTAACGCATTAGTTAAAGAATTTCATTATAAACCTAAGCCGATAAATGATAGTTTATCGGCTTATCTTTTTAAGACGTTTTTAAAAAAATTAGACACTGGAAATGACTTGTTTCTAGAATCTGAAATCGATGGTCTTAAAAAACACAAATATAAGCTGGATAACTACATTAATGACCAAGACTGTAATTTCTTAAACGACTTTTATAATTCATATACAAAAGCAGTTAACCGACATATAGCACTTATTGAAACTATAAAAAAGGAAGAATTTCCTTTGAGCAGTACCGAAATAATCAGGTTTTATAGAAACAGTAGGCCTTATTCTAAAACCCTATCCGATTTAAAAAGAATCAACAAAAAGAGAATGCTCTTTGATGTTCTCAAAGAAATTTCGGAAAGCAGCAAGAATAAAGACTCTATACTGAAAGTATTTCCAAATATATCAAAAACTTTCAAGCAAAAGATTTTTGATAATTACACATGTGAATCTGCTAAATATAATCTCACAGAAGAGGAGTTTTACACTAAATTTTTTACTGTTTACTGCTCCTATTTTGATCCCCATACCGAATACTTTTCAAGCAATACAAAATCAGAATTTCTATCTTATTTAAGTGCCGATAACTATACTTTTGGACTTATACTTACTATAAAAGAGAAAAATAACATTTCGATTGCTGAAATATTGCCAGGGAGTCCTGCTTTTTTTGCTGAAAAAATAGAAGATGGAGATGAAGTTATTAAAATAAAATCGAATGGAGAAGAATACTTAATTAACTGTTTTAATTTCGAAAAAATAGAAAAAACGGTAAGTTCCAGCGAAGTAAAAAGCGCCTATTTTACCCTTAGAAAGAAAAGTGGAGAAGTTTACACCGTAAACCTAACCAAACAAGTCATGAAAGATTATCAAAATAGCGTCTATAGCTATATATTGGAACGTGATAATCAAAAGACAGGTTATATTAAAATCCCTAGCTTTTACTCTACTTTAGAAGATGGAAAAACGAATGTTAGTGATGATGTAAACAAAGAAATTTTCAAACTAAAAGAAGATAATATTTCTGGATTGATTATAGACTTAGAGAACAACGGCGGTGGTTCAATGGAAGAAGCTATAAAGTTATGCGGTTTGTTTATGAACACTTTATATTTAGGTCAGGAAAGAGATAATACGAACAAAAAAGAAATCATCGGAAATCAAAAAGCAAAAAACAGTTATTCGGGTCCAACGATTATCTTAATCAATGGTTTTTCGGCATCAGCCAGTGAATTTTTTACTAACGCCATGCAAGATTACAATTTGTCTGTGGTTGTTGGAACAAAATCTTTAGGGAAAGCGACTTTTCAGCAAATTTTACCTCTAAAAGAGGAGAAGGATCAATTTGTAAAAGTAACAATGGGT
>JBDTNG010000056.1:0-4294 GCA_039933895.1 Flavobacterium sp.
ATAGAAAATGAAGCGAGACAGAATAAACCGAAAAGAGCAATCAGGATTACCACAATATTGAGTATCGAAAACAGGTTTTTTTGTTTTACATAACTGCTATAGGATCTTTTGTATTCTTTATCTACAAAATCGTATGAAAATGGATATTCCGGATCCACTTTCTTCAACCAAAATTTTTCAATATCCGCAAGGGTTTTGTCCATCGTTTTTGAATCTGCATCAACATAAATATTGTTTAAGGCAAATGTTAACCACGAATTAGTTTTAAAATGAAAAAAGGATAATGGAGGAATAACTTCACTCGGATTACCTATGTTGAAATCTTTTACGACTCCTACAATAGTTATCTCTTTACTATCCCCATCCCATTTTACCTTTTTACCAATTGGATTTTTCTCTTTTAATAGTTTTGCAGCTGTTTCATTTATCAGCATTGTATTAATCGAGTCTTGAGCAAATTTTGGACTTAAGTATCTTCCTTTCACAATTTTTATTTGCATCATTTCTAACATTCCAAAATCTATCGGAATATTATCCCCGTCCACACTTACATCTTTATAAGTATAAGATATTGTTGATTTTGCAGATCCTCCAAAAGCAAAACCTCCTGCTGCAACTTGTTTTACTCCTGGAATACGCAATAATTCATTTTTGATTGTTAAATAGCGATCAAATCTAAAATTGTCTGTTATTCCTTCTCCATATACATTACGATAAGAAATATTTACAATCTGATTGGCTTTGAAACCTAAATCTTTTCTATTCATATACTCTATTTGCTGGTAAACAATATAGGATCCGATGATAAAAAAAGCTGCAATTGAAAATTGAAAAATCAACATTCCGTTGCGCAGCCATACACCACTTTTACTTCTTCCAAAATTACCTTTCAGCACTTTTAAGGTTTCAAAATTAGAAACATAAATTGCTGGAAAAATTCCTGCAAAAATAACAGTGATAAAAAATATTGCGATAAGTTGTGTATAAAATTGACTCCCTTCTACCACAATTGTTTTGTCTAAAAAAGCATTGTAATAAGGTAATGAGAGTTCAATAATTACTAAAGAAAGTAAAATCGAAAATAAAGTTATGATAACCGTTTCAAAGATAAATTGTTGTATAATATTTTTTTTTGAAGCTCCAATAACTTTACGAATCCCAACTTCCTTGGCTCGTTTTATTGCGTTGGCTGTAGCCAAATTGATATAATTTACAACGGAAAGAATCAGAATTAAAATCGATAATCCAATCATGATTAGCAGGAACTGATAATTCCCTTTTCCTTCACCTAATCCGCCCGTTTTTGTTTGTAAACGCAGTGATGCCAAAGGTTCTAAAAATGGTTTTGTAGCTCCGTATTTTTCAATATATTGTTCTGGAGTTATTCCTTTTTCTTTAGCATAACGAACCGTTAGATTATCGTAATACAATTTTTGAATGTCCTTCGTAACAGCATTAGCTGCAGCAGGATTTTTTAATTTAAGAAATAATACAACTTGAAAAGCACCCCATTGGTCACTAGAATTTTTAATTCTGGCATCCATGAAATTTATCACACAAGAAGGATTGTACGAAGATTTGTCTTCTGATTTATAAACACCTCTTACTATTAATTTTTTAGATTGAAAAACAATTTCTTTTCCCAATGCCTTTTCATTTCCAAAAAGCTGAGCAGCTAAATTCTCTGATAAACAGATACTATTTTCATCGGGTAATGCTAACTTTTTATTTCCTTCTACAAATTCAAAAGGAAAGAAATCAAAAAAATTATTTTGAGCTATCACTATTTTAGTAGATTGTACTTTTTTATCTTTAAAGCGAATAATTTCATTACTATAACCGCCTTGTAAATAGCAAAATGACTCTACCTCTGAATTTTTATCTTTGATTGCAGCACCAATCGGTGCTGAACTTGAAGCCCAAAATGTATTTTCGCTCATTTGATTTGCTAGCAGAAATACAGTATCTTTATTAGGGTTCCAAGCATCGTAAGAATGCTCATCATTCCAGTATAGCGTAGCAAAAATTAATCCTGCAATTCCAATACTCAAACCCAAAACATTCAAAGCCGTAAAAAGCTTGTTGTTTTTAATGTAGTAGATAAATATGTTAGTCCAATTTTTAAGCATATTCTTTTTATGATTTTAATTGATGATTTTGATGCTTATTTTCGGCTTACAGAACCTGATGAACTTTTGTCAGCAAAGACCTGCGTTGGATTTCCATAATAAAAAATGGTAGCACTTGATGATACTTTTGCATCTAATGATTTCGACGCATAAACACTTATATTTGCTGAACTGCTCGCTTTTACTTCAGCCGTTTCGACAACTAAATCTTTGGTATTGCAACTAGAGGAACTACTTGCGTTTGCTGTTATTTTATCAGCTTTTCCGCTAATTACAATCTCTGCCGAACTGCTTGATTCTAGTACAACTAATTTTGCATCAACATCTCCTTTAAACTTGGAACTTGAAGAAACATCCACATTAATAGTACTTGCTTTAAACTTCCCAGAAATACTTCCAGAGGAACTCGCTCCAATTTCTAAATCATTGCTTGCATTCAAATTTTCCATTTTTATTTGACCAGAAGAACTTGCTTTGAAACTGTTCAATGATGGACCAGAAATCGTAACTTTCAGAATATTGAAATGTATATTATTCAGTCTTTTTTTAGAACCTTTATAATTTTTATCACTGTTGTCTATAAAAATTTTCAAGGTTCCGTTTTCTACTTCAGTTTTTATAAATTGTAGTTTTTCAGTATCATCTGTTTCCACCAATACACTTTTGGAATTAGAAATGGTGTACGAAACCTTAACTCCCGTAGCGACTTTTAAACTTGAAAAATCAGATACAGTTCTGTTTTCTGATACTTGAGCCGAAACGACTAAACTCAATAAAGTGGTAGCTAATACAATAATTAATTTTGTCATATTTTTTAGATTTTAAGATTTTGAAACCAATACATCCACATTTCGTTGATTTTGTTTCTCAGAAAGTACAATTCCATCTTTCATCAAAATGGTTCTTTGCGAAAAAGAAGCATCGTAATCCGAGTGTGTCACCATCAATATTGTAGCGCCATTAGCGTGTAAATCGGTTAATAATTCCATTACTTCGTTTCCGTTTTTGCTATCCAAGTTTCCTGTTGGTTCATCGGCAAGGATAATTTTAGGATCGTTAATTAAAGCTCTTGCAACAGCCACACGTTGTTGTTGACCTCCTGAAAGTTGTTGCGGATAATGTTTCAATCGATGCGATATATTTAATTTTTCGGCAATCGCTTCTACTTTTTGCTTTCTGTCAGATGATGGAATTTTGTTGTAAATCAATGGTAATTCGATATTATCGTAAACTGATAATTCGTCAATCAAGTTGAAATTTTGGAAAATAAAACCAATATTTTCTTTTCTAAATTTTGATTTTTCTTTCTCTTTCAATCCAATCATTTCTTGATTAAGCAATTGGTAACTTCCGTCTGACGCGCTATCAAGCAATCCTATAATATTTAACAAAGTCGATTTTCCGCTTCCTGATGGCCCCATGATCGACACAAAATCACCTTGATTAATGGTTAACGAAACTTCGCTTAAAGCTTTAGTTTCAATTTCTTCAGTTCTAAATACTTTTGAAAGGTTTTTGATTTGTATCATAATTGTTGTTCGTTTTTTGATTGATGTGTAAAAGGTTAATCGTTTATTCGTTTAATGTGTGTTTTATTTCTCTTTGCTATTTCTTCTGGACTCTTCACTTTTGCCTTCTTCCTTACTCCAAATTCAAAACTTCTACTTGTTTATAATCTTTATACGATGATGTTATTACTTTTTCGCCTGCTTTTAATCCGCCAAGAACTTCATAATACAACGGATTTTCTCTACCTAATTTGATTGTTCTTCTTTCGGCTTTATTTCCGTTTAAGACAAAAATCCATTTTCCACTAGTTTCTTCATTAAAGTTGCCTTTGGAAAGTACTAAACTTTTCGTTTTTTCAGATAAATTTAATTTCACACCAAAACTCAAACCTTGCTTCAGATCTAATTTATCCGAAGAAATAAAATCCAATTCCACTTGAAATCGTCCTCCTTTTACTTCAGGAATGACTTTTGTAATCTGAACTCCAACCTCTTTATTGTCAAAACTCACCGTTCCTTTTTGTCCTTCTGAAATGCGATCCAAATAAAATTCATCTACATCAGCAACTAATTTATATCCTTTTTGGTCGTCAATAAAACCAATACTCGTATTTTGTGCATAGGTTTTTCCAAGAATGGGCTCAAAAGAAGAAAGTC
>JBDTNG010000057.1:0-12246 GCA_039933895.1 Flavobacterium sp.
TGGAGAAAAAATGAAAGATGGAATGAAGAAAGGCCAAAAATCTGGTGACAAACCCGGAGATAAACCTAGTGACAAACCTGGCGATGGTAAAGATGGTAAGTCTGGAAAACCTAGTCAATCAGGACAAAGTGATGGAAAAGGAGATGGCGAAAACGGCAAGGATGGCGAAGGTGAAGCTAAGGCTGTTTTGGATATTCTGAAAGAGCAACAACAATTACGCGATGCTCTTCAAAAAGAGTTAGAGAAAAATGGTTTGGGTGGTTCTGGACAAAGTGCTTTAGATCAAATGAAGCAAATTGAAAAGCAGTTAATCAACAAAGGATTTACGAATGATGTTATTCAAAAAGCCTTGAACTTGAAATACGAATTACTCAAATTAGACAAGGCAATCCAAGAACAAAATCAGGATACGAAGCGTCAATCAAACACAAACAAAGCAACATTCAACAACAATGCTCCCGCCCTTCCGCAGAAGCTACAAGATTATTTGAATAGTATTGAAATTTTAAACAGACAAACACTACCTTTGCGCTCCAATTTTAACCGCAAGGTTCAAGAATATTTTAAAGAAAATGATAAGCTTTAATTACGAATTAGATTTCGAAATAACAGAAGAGGAAATGTATTTGGGTTGGATTTCCACGATTATTTCATCGGAAAACAAAACTGAAGGAGAAATCAATTACATCTTTTGCGACGATGATTATTTGTTAGAAATTAATCAGCAATACCTTAATCATGATACGTTAACTGATATTATTAGTTTCGATTATTCTTTAGGTAATGAAATCAATGGTGATATTTACATATCAATTGAAAGGGTAAAAGACAACGCAAACGATTTTAATGTTTCTTTTGAAGAAGAACTGAAAAGAGTTCTAGTCCACGGCATATTACATTACTGTGGATACAAAGATAAAACAGAAGTAGACGAGCAATTAATGCGTTCTAAAGAAGATGAGAAAATCAAATTGTTTCACGTGAAACATTAGTTGGGTTTCTCTATAGCAGAATTGTTTCACGTGAAACAATTTAAAAAAATAGAGTTTAAACCAATATCGTTCCACGTGGAACAAATAATACAGAATTGATTTTGATGTATTCAAAATCAATTCAAAAATCAAAATAAAATGTTTTTAGAAAAATATGATGTGATTGTTGTTGGTGCGGGTCATGCAGGTTGTGAAGCTGCTGCTGCTGCTGCTAATTTGGGTTGTAAAACTTTATTGGTAACAATGAGCCTTCAAAACATCGCGCAAATGTCTTGCAATCCTGCGATGGGAGGAATTGCAAAAGGACAAATTGTTCGTGAGATTGATGCGATTGGTGGTTACTCTGGAATTGTTTCCGATAAAACTGCGATCCAATTCAAGATGTTGAACAAGTCAAAAGGTCCTGCAATGTGGTCTCCAAGAGTTCAAAGTGACCGAATGCGTTTTTCGGAAGAATGGCGTTTGATGTTGGAAGCTACTTCGAATCTTGATTTTTATCAAGAAATGGCTTTAGGCGTTTTGGTGGAAAACAATAAAATCGTCGGAATCAAAACCGCACTTGGTTTGACCATTCGTGCTAAATCTGTAGTGTTGACCAATGGAACTTTTCTGAATGGATTGATTCATATTGGCGATAAACAATTTGGCGGTGGGCGTGCAGGTGAAAGTGCTTCTTTCGGAATCACTGAAGATCTGATCAAAGTAGGTTTCGAATCTGGTAGAATGAAAACAGGAACACCACCGCGTGTCGATGGACGTTCTTTGGATTATAGCAAAATGCGTGTAGAAGGGGGTGATGAAAACCCTTCAAAATTCTCCTATTCTGATATTACAAAACCATTGACGATTCAACGTGATTGTCACATGACTTATACTTCTCCTTTAGTGCACGATTTGTTGCGTGAAGGTTTTGAACGTTCTCCAATGTTCAACGGAAGAATTAAAAGTTTAGGACCAAGATATTGTCCGTCTATTGAAGATAAAATTAATCGTTTTGCTGACAAAGACAGACACCAGTTGTTTGTTGAGCCAGAAGGTTGGAATACCTGTGAGGTTTATGTAAATGGATTTTCAACTTCTTTACCAGAGGATATTCAATTTAAAGCATTGCGTTCGGTGGAAGGTTTTGAGAATGTAAAATTCTTCCGCGCTGGTTATGCGATCGAATATGATTACTTCCCTCCTACACAATTGAAGCATACTTTGGAAACAAAATTGGTTGACGGTTTGTATTTCGCTGGACAAATTAATGGAACAACAGGATATGAAGAAGCTGCTTCCCAAGGTTTAATTGCTGGAATCAATGCGGCTTTAAAAGTAAAAGAAGAAGCGCCATTTATTTTAAAACGTGATGAAGCATATATTGGAGTTCTAATAGATGATTTAATTACCAAAGGAACAGAAGAACCGTATCGCATGTTTACCTCTCGTGCAGAATATAGAACGTTATTGCGTCAGGACAATGCCGATTTCAGATTAACACCAAAATCTTTTGAAATTGGTTTGGCTTCTGAAGCTCGCATGCGAAGAATGGAAGAGAAATTTTCTAAATCGGAAGCGATGGTCGATTTTATTAAAGAAACAAGTGTTACTGCTGCAGAAGCAAATCCGGTTTTGATTGCCAAGGAAACTTCTGAAGTTACACAATCGGATAAAATGTTTAAAATTTTCTCACGTCCTCAAATTGAAATGGCGGACATGATGAAATTTACTAAAGTACATGATTATGTAACTGAGCATGACTTAGACCAGGAAATTTTAGAACAAGCCGAGATTCAAGTAAAATATTCGGGTTATATTGAAAAGGAACGTACGAATGCTGAAAAATTAACCAAATTAGAAGATATTCGTATTCCTGAAAATTTTGATTATGAAAAATTAAAATCATTATCATACGAAGCACGTGAGAAATTGAGAAAAATCCGTCCAGTAACGATTTCCCAAGCATCAAGGATAAGTGGTGTTTCACCAAACGACATTTCAGTGTTGTTGGTTTTTATGGGACGATAAATAATTTTAGATTGCAATTTCAGAACACAAACGGTAAATTTTTGAAAATTATGTTTTGATATCGCAATCTTTTTTAGTTAAATGTTCCACGTGAAACGCCTTCGTCAAATACTATAAACAAAGAGATTTATATTTTTATATTTTATTTTAAACCATGAATTTTTCCAATCCATCTGTTTTTATCAAAGTAAAGGACCATTCTGTTTCTAAAGAAAATTTCGAATTGCTTCTTGATGAAGAATTGCAATTATTAAAAACAGATCCGCAACCTTCTCTAGAAGCACTTCCCAAATATTACGAAAGCGACGATTATATTTCGCACACAGATGGAAAGCGTTCTTTGTTCGAAAAAGTTTATCATTTCATAAAAGTGTATTCTCTAAAAAAGAAAGTACAGCTCATAAATTCGTTTCATCCTCAAAAAGGAAGGTTGTTAGACATTGGTGCGGGCACTGGAGATTTTTTAGCGACTGCAAAAGCCAACGGATGGCAAATTACAGGACTTGAGCCTAATGAAAAAGCTAAAAGTAGCGCTATTGCTAAAGGAGTTTCTTTCCAAAATGACATTAAAAATATTGATAATCAATCGTTTGATGTTATTACCATGTGGCATGTTTTGGAACATGTTCCAGATATTGAACAACAAATCAAGGATTTAAAGCGATTATTGAAGCCAAATGGCACGATAATTATTGCGGTTCCAAATTTTAAATCGTTTGATGCTAATTATTATGGAGAATTTTGGGCTGCTTATGATGTGCCAAGACATTTGTGGCATTTTTCAAAAATCGCCATCGAAAAATTATTTGCCAAAGAAAATTTGAAACTTGTAAAAATCCTTCCATTGGTTTTTGATGGTTTTTATGTTTCCCTTTTATCTGAAAAATACAAAAACGGAAAAATGAATTTTTTGAAAGCATTTTACATCGGATGGAAGTCAAATAACAGCGCCAAAAGAAGTTTAGAGTATTCGTCTCATATTTACGTGATAAAAAACACCTAAAAATCATTTTAAAGCCATTTAAAAAGGTTTTTAGCAACTCAGAATGTTCGTTTATATTCAAATCTCGAAAATGCCGCAAAACAGCTTAAAATAAATGGATTTTAATAGCAAAAAACTATAAAAAACAGGTTTATATCATCATTTCTTATACTTGGTTTTTGACTTAAAACAAAAAAAGAATATTCCAAAAATCAAATATTCTCACTTTCCAAAAAATTATTACTTTTACAAAAATTAAAAAATTAATTAAAAAAATAAAATGAAAAAAATCGTATTACTTGTAGCAATCGCAATTTCTGTAATGGCATGCAACAAAACTCCAGATGCAGCAAAAGGACTTAAAACTGCTTACTTAGACACTGCAAAAATGATGGAAGAATACAATGAAGCTAAAGAATTAGACGAAAAGTATAAAACCAAAAAAGAAGTGATGGGCCGTGAATTAGAAATTGAAGCTAAAAAATTAAAAGCTGAAATGTCTGGTTTCCAACAAAATGCTATGGCAAAAGGTCAAGCCTGGGCACAACAAAAAGGATCTGAATTACAACAAAGACAACAACAATTACAATATGCTGACCAAGCCATGATGCAACAATTGCAACAAGAAAGCGGTAAAGAAATGGATACTTTGGTAAAATCTGTAAAGAAGTTTATCAAGGATTACGGTAAAAAAGAAGGATATGATTATATCTATGGAACTGGCGATGCTGCTTCAATTTTATATGCTAAAGATGGTTACGATTTGACTAAAGAAATGACTAAGGCATTGAACGACAACTACGCAAGCAAACCAAAAGCTGCTAAAACAGAAGAAAAAACGGAAGAGAAAAAATAATTTTCCATTCTCAATACACAATGCCTTCATCCTAACCCGATTGAAGGCATTTTTTTTGAAGCCAATCCTGCTGTACATTCCAATCTGTCCTTGCTTCGTTCCTCACAAGTTCAGGATTTCCATTTCCATCAGGGCTAAAACACGAAAATCTTCCAAAGAAATTTAAATGATTAACAGCTTTTAATCTGCGAAAATCCTTGTATTCTGCGTGAGTTTTTAATCATAAAGATTTTAAAATAAGACAATTAATTCAAAAGATATTCAGTGGCCTATTAATAATAAACACCATTTGTTAAATTGATGTGCAAAATTTTTCCGATTCAAATTTCATTCAAAATAATTCGATATTTTTGCCAAATAGTCTAAGCCAAATGGAAAACATATCAGAAGCCGCCAAGTACACGCTACAATTTATCAACCAAACCCAGCGTAATATATTCCTCACCGGAAAAGCGGGTACCGGAAAAACAACACTCTTACATGAAATTATCAAAACGACGCATAAAAATGTCGTTGTGGTTGCGCCCACAGGTATCGCTGCGTTAAATGCAGGTGGTGTCACGATACACTCACTGTTTCAATTGCCATTTGCTGGATTTATTCCAGACAACAGCGCTCCCCAATTTTCGGATTTTGCCAAGTTTGAAACCAAACAAACATTGTCCAGACATTTTAAAATGAGTGTTTTAAAAAAATCTGTGCTCCGAAATCTGGAACTGCTTGTTATCGATGAAGTGAGTATGCTTCGTGCCGATTTGTTGGATGCTATCGATTTTATGCTCCAATCTGTTCGCAAAAATAAAAAGCCTTTTGGTGGCGTTCAGGTTTTATTTATTGGCGATTTGATGCAGTTGCCCCCAGTCATTCGTGACGAAGAATGGAAAACACTCCGCTCCTATTACAATGGGAAATTCTTTTTTCATTCGCATGTCATTCAACTGAATCCTCCTTTATACATCGAACTTTCGAAGATTTTCCGTCAAACGGATAGTACTTTTATTTCGGTTTTGAACAATTTGCGAAACAATCAAATTTCGCAAGAAGACATCAAAAAACTGAATCAATATGTGAAGCCCAATTTCGATTTAAAAGAAAACAAAGGCTACATCACTTTAACCACACACAATGCTAAGGCCGACGCTATGAATGCCAAGGCTTTAGAGGAATTAGAAGGAAAATTAGTCCAATACAAACCTGAAATTATTGGCGATTTTCCCGAGAAAATTTTTCCGGTGGAAGAACAACTCCAACTCAAAATTGGTGCGCAAATTATGTTTGTTAAAAACGATTTATCGTTGGAAAAGCGCTTTTTCAATGGAAAAATGGGGGTAATCAAATCACTTTCTTCTGATGAAATTTTAGTGTATTTCCCTGAAGAAAAAATCACAATCGAAGTTGAAAAGTACGAATGGCAAAACATTCGCTATTTTGTCAATCCCGATACGAAAGAAATTGAAGAAGAAGTTTTAGGAACATTTGTCCATTACCCGATTAAACTCGCTTGGGCAATTACTGTGCACAAAAGTCAAGGGTTAACGTTTGATAAAGCGGCGCTGGATGTGTCGCAGGTTTTTCTTCCCGGACAAGCCTACGTGGCTTTATCGCGTTTACGCTCGTTAGAAGGCTTGGTTTTACTTTCTCCGCTGCAAATGAATGGTATTTCGAACGACCTTGATGTGATGGATTATGCTGAAAATAAAGTAAACGAAGAAATACTGGCGAATTCCTTGCAAAAAGAAACACAAAAATTCCTGTTGGATTATTTGAAATCGACTTTCGATTGGAATGATTTGGCTCAAGAATGGCGCAATCATCAGTTTAGTTATAACGAAAAAGGAGAACATTCGGAGAAATCTAAACATTTTGTTTGGGCTCAAAAACAGACACAAATTATTTGGGAAATTCAAGAACCGGCCCGAAAATTTACCCACCAATTGGAGAAGCTTTTCAATTCGGAAATAATTGATTGTCAATTTATTGAAGAAAGAGTCAATGCAGCATATGATTATTTTTTCAAAAAAATGGACGATTTGGTTTATGAGATTTTATGGAAGTTGGAAGAGGTAAAACGTATCAAGAAAGTCAAAGCTTTTTATGACGAATTATCGGTTTTGGAAGAAGTCCAAATTAAAGCTGTTTTGCGATTGATGAAAGCAAAATTGTTGGTAAAAACGATTGCATCACGTGAAACAATTTCCAAAGAAAACATGACTTCGAATGAAATTAAAACTTACAAAATCAAAAAACTCGAAGCGATTCAGGCTGAATTTAAAGCGTTAAACATCACGTTAATTGATGATGGCGCTGATATTGAGCGCTATACTAAAAAAGGAAAAACTAAAAAAGAACCCAAAAAATCGACCGTTCAGGAAACGTATGAATTGTGGTTGGAGAAAAACACCCTCAAGGAAATTGCTGCGATTAGAAAACTATCGGCACAAACCATCGGCGGACACATTGCCAAACTCATTGAAGCAGGTAACATCCATATTGACGCCATTTTACCGGAAGACAAAATTTTGGAATTGGCTCAGGTTTTCAAAGGATATAAAGAAGAATCTTTAACACCATTAAAAGAAAAAGTGGGCGATAAATTCACTTGGGATGAATTGAAAATGTTTAAAGCGAGCTTGAATGTACACTAGGTATTATCCCAGCCAAAAAACCGCTAAAATTGCAGGCACAAAATAAATAGCGATGGTTCTGGCGCCATCGTAGTCTTTAGCAATTCGTTGACCAAAAAGCAACATTAACAAGGTAATGCATGAAAAACAAGCTCCATATTTTCCAAAAGCAGTACCGCCACTTATGGACATTTCGATTACACCAACGACACATAAAATACCTGCGATCATTTCAAAAGCAAGTAATATTTTTAAAGCCAAAGACACTTTTTTAGCTAAAAAAGTAGCAGAAAAATGCTCGTTCAACCAAGAAAGATTTCCATCGAAATCGGTGAATTTATCATAGCCAGATTGTAAAAAAGTGATGGCTAAGAAAAGTAAGGCGAAGATGGCGGCTAGGTTTTGCATAAGTTTATTTTTTATGAATTAAACGGGTTAATTTTATAGACAAATCGGTTAAAATAATTTTGGCATTTCCGTTGCGCTCAATGTGATAAATCGCATCGGAAAGTTCTTTAAATATATCATTTATATTGTTTCCGTTGACAAATGGAGCAAATTTTTCAAAACTGAAATTTTCCACTGAAGGCTCGACATACACTAGTTTTTCGGCTTGGTAATTCAGCAACAAAGCCTGGCGAAACATTTCAACACAAAAATGCAAAAATTTCTTTTGTGTTTCACGTCCCAAACCAGCAATTTGTTCGCTCCAGGAAATTAAATCCTGAATCGCCGCAGCATTTCCTTTGGCTCTAAAAGCAGCACGAACCCAAGTTACGAACCATTCTTCAAAAGGCAAATCGTCATTTATTTCATTGCAAAGCTGTAATGCTTTGTTGTAATTTCCTTGTGCTTTATGGGCAATTTTTTGTGCTTTTTTCGAATCAACATTCTCGTTATTTATCAAGGATTCTGCTATGGCGCTTTCGCTTAAAGCTGAAAAATGAAGCACTTGGCAACGGGAACGAATGGTTTGAATAATGTCTTCTTCGTTTTCAGAAATTAAAATAAATAAGGTTTTATCAGTAGGTTCTTCCAGTAGTTTCAATAATTTATTAGAAGCTGCAATGTTTATTTTATCGGCCATCCAAATAATCATGATCTTGTAACCGCCTTCATAGGATTTTAGCGCAAGTGATTTTAGAATTTCCTGCGCATCTTCTACCCTAATTTCACCTTGTTTGTTCTGAACGCCAAGCAAATTATACCAATCAAACAAGCTACCATATGGTTTTTCGGTGAGGAATTGACGCCAATCGGATAAAAAATCTAAACTCTTCGGTTTCGATTTTACATCTTCAGTAGTTACAGTTGGGTATACAAAATGCAAATCCGGATGAGAAAAACGTTCAAATTTTAAATTACAAGCTTCGTTTCCGCCTGAATTTTCATGACCAAGATTGTTGCACAAAACATACTGTGCATAGGCAATGGCCATTAGTAAAATCCCCGCTCCTTCTGGTCCTACAAACAATTGTGCATGCGGAATTCTTCCAGAGGAAGCGCTCTGTAGCAAGTGGTTTTTTAAATGTTCGTGGCCTACGATTTCTTTAAATTGCATAGGGCAAAGATAAACGAATACATTAATTTTATCAAAAGGAATAACGAATTGAGATTAATCGGGTAAAATAACAGAAAGGACAATAATACACTAAAATACTTGTTAAATTAATAAATTTTTGTTTTTCATCTGTAGGAAAAAGATTTTTATTTGATAAAAACGCCTCAAAATTAGGAAGTTAAGGGAAAATAGCGATATTTTTGCGTCCGATTAAAAACAAAAAAGCTCGATAAACCACAGAATATTAAAATTTTTTATATATTTTTAACAATGAAAAGTTTTTTGGCACGCTTTTAGCATGTCATAGTTTAAGAAAACAAAATGCATTTGATTTTTTATTACAACTTTTAAATTAATATTACAAGCTTTTTTAAAATAAAGTATAAAAAAGTTATTAAAAACTTGTCAATTCAATTTAAAGGTATATTTTTGAACTATTAGAACTTTTTATTAAAATTTTAAACAAATTACCATGAGATTAAAAATTACCCTATTAAGTCTGCTTTTATTCTTCGCTGTAGGCAACATGAATGCTCAAACGAAAGGAAAACCTAAAAGCATTATTAGCATGGGAGCTTCAATGAAGAAATATCATGAAAAAAGCGAGCTAGAGACTATGCAAAAAGGACAACTTTTAGAGTTGTACATTGAAAGAATTAAAGTTCTTATTAACACATTGCCATACATTGCTCTTACAACAAAACCAGGAACAACAATGCAGGACGTTGGTATTCCAGACAATTCTGATAACAACAAAGCCCTTGATGTTCAAGCGCAAAACACAACAAATTTTCTTAATGCAACTGTTGAGTTTCAAAGAACAATGATGCCGTATTCTGATAAAGGTAACTTGATCAGTTCTATATTGTACTACGAATCAATGCTAAAAGAGTTGAATCAACTCAATGAATAATAATTAAGTTCCCGTTTAAATAATTCCCAAATTATAAACACTCTAAATCTAACCTCATGAAAAACTTACTAAAACTTAAATGGATTGTTCTTTTGGTTGTTTTTGCGTCAAACGCACAGCAAGAAAAAGGAATAATTGGTGCAAGTAACTGGTTAAATAACTGGACTGAGTTTAAGCCTGCAAAAACTGAATACAATGAAACAAGTCAGATTTTGTATGGTAAAATTACAGCAAATACCACATTGTATAAGAAGAACACGTATCTTTTACAAGGGCCAGTTTATGTAACTAACAATGCTATACTTACTATTGAGCCAGGAACAGTTATCAAAGGAGATTATGATACGAATGGCGCTTTAGTAATTGCTAAAGGATCACAATTAATCGCTAATGGATCTGAAACAGATCCAATAGTTTTTACTTCAAACAGACCACAAAGAAAACCAGGTGACTGGGGTGGTGTGATTATTTTAGGAGATGCACCAATAAATAAATTTGGGGGCTCAGCTTCTTTAAATTTTGAACTTGATCCAGGACAAACAATTTACGGAGGAACTAATCCATTAGCCAATTCAGGTGTAATTAGATTTTTAAGAATTGAGTTTGCTGGAAAAAAAATAAAAGGATTTAAAGATTATAACGCTTTGTCATTAGCAGGTGTTGGGAGCAAAACAATTATTGAAAACGTAATGTGTAGTTTTTCAGCAGGAAATTCATTTGAAATCTTAGGTGGAGAACTTTCTATGAAAAATATGGTTACGCTTCGTTCTAGTGGAGATGATTTCAGATTCACACAAGGAACACAATGTAAAATAGACAATTCACTTGCGGTTAGACACTCATTGTATTCTGGATCTACAAGAGCAAGATGTATGAATGTTAATTCATATGACAAAAAAGAAGAAGCTGATTTTTCTAAAAATCTATCAAACGTAGTGGCTACTAACTGTACTTTGGTTAATAGCACAGAAACTTTAAATGATGATGTTGCACAAGGATTAGTTAAAGAAGCGATTTTTGTTGCAGACAATACCTCTTTTACACTTAAAAAGAGCGTTGTTTCAGGATTTAAGCCAGCAGTTATTTTAGCTTCAGATATTAAGCTTGAAGGCGGCGGATTGAAGAAAATTAAGCTTGAAGAAATGTATTTCAACAACTGTAAAGGAAATATTTTTGTTGAAAACACTTCAAACAACGAAGACCTTGAGGACTACTATGGTAATACCGCTTTCTTTAATCTTTATGAAAATACTGATAATAAAGAAATGTTTATTGACTTGTACAATCCTAAAAATCCAGATTTTAGAGTTAAAATCGGAAAAATTACTGCTTCAAAATAATACAGTAAGTCAACTTATTTTTAAATCCATTAAGAGCAAAACAGCTCTTAATGGATTTATTGGATTTTATTAATCGGTTGAAAACCAGGGCCATGTTGTCTCTAAAAATTATTGTCTAATTGATAAATTAAGTGTTATGGAAGTTAAAATTAAAACGGTCTTACATAAATACGCCCTTCTTCTTTCTTTACTGGTTTTTTATGCTCCACCTAGCCTATTGGCTCAAACGATTAGCGCACCAACACTTGGTTTGCCCGGTAACCCGGTTACTGCCTTTTGTGCAAACGAAGGAACAGTAACGTATCAATCAACATTTACTATTTCCGGTTCTTTTGGCGGTGGAAATCAATTTATATTAGAATTGTCTAACGCCAGCGGAAGTTTTGTGTCACCAATAGTAGTAGCTAATTCAGCTACATTCACAGGAACATATTGGAAATTCGACTATGTCATTCCAATAGGCACTGCAGGGGAAGGATATAAACTTAGAGTTAGAAGTACTGCACCAGCAATAACTAGCCAAGCAAGTCTCCCAGCACAAGGCACACCTGCCTATTTCGAACCATATAACAAAGCCGTTTGGATAAACAATAAAATATCTACAGTAGATATTTGTGGTGGTGGTAGTTTTACACTCTTTATTGACGGTCCAACGCCATCGACGCCTAACTCTCCTTTATCTACACCTGGATTAACCTATATTTGGAAAAAAAACAACATTGTTCAATCAGGACAAACAGGCCCATCGCTTAGTGTAAGTACTGCAGGAGATTATTTTGTTGCCGTTGATTATGGTGATTGTACCAGTACTTCGAATGCTTATTCACAGCACGTGATTGTAAGTATTGTTCCTACAGGGTCAACATTTACAGTTACGCCTAGTTCAGGAACAATTTGTGGTTCAACTCCAGTTGTTTTGAGTACCACAGCAGGGTATGTTTATCAATGGTTTTTGAACGGTGTTTCAA
>JBDTNG010000058.1:0-4257 GCA_039933895.1 Flavobacterium sp.
CTTGAGGTAGGGGCAAATAATCATTTGCCCTCAAAAAAAGATTTTCAAGGTTTTAATGCCGATTTTGTTGGTAAAGAACTTCGTTTAAAAAACGCTTATATTATAAATTTCGAAAGGATTAACAAAGATGGTGATGGGAATTTTACTGAAATTGTAGCGTCTTATGATGCTGATAGTAAGAGTGGTAGTGGTTCTGAAGCGAGCAATCGTAAAGTTGCCAAAACCATTCATTGGGTTTCTGTAGCTCATGCCGTTAAGGCTGAAATTAGATTGTATGATCGCTTATTTGCAGAAGAATCTCCGGATACTCATAAAGACAAAAACTTCTTGGAATTTGTTAATCCAGATTCTTTAAAAACTGTAATTGGAGTTGTTGAAAATAGTTTGAAAGAGGCTAAAGAAGGCGATAAATTTCAATTTCAACGCACTGGATATTTCTGTGTTGACAAGGATTCAACAGCTGATAAATTAGTTTTTAACAAGACAGTTGATTTGAAAGTAACCGTTAAAAACAACGATAAAAAAGAGGAAAATCTTCTTAATTCCATTCAAAAAGAAGTGAATAGTTTCTTTAAAGCAGAAGATAAAGATAAGAGAGATTTAATTCAAGAATCTATTATAAAGAGCCTTGAACTGATTGAAAATACTGATTTATTGATAAATGCATTAAATAAAAACGTTAGCAATAATAAAAGCGCTTTGTTGTTTGCCAATTTTATTTTGAGACATTCAGGTAAAATTACTTCGGCTGATTTAGAAAAAGAAGACATTAACAAATTTTATAAAATGTCATTAAATAGCGAAAGTACTTTTGTTAGAACTCAAGCTTATTTGAATTTGAAAAATGAAGGCCAAAATCTATTGAATGAGTTTCAGCCCAAATTAGAATCTTTAAAAACATTTTTGATCGAAAAATCTTTAGACAATGAATTAAAATATTTACAAGAATTATTATAATTAAGTAGTATAGATTTTACAAATACAAAACTCGCTAATCAGCGAGTTTTTTTATTATAGTAAATCACTATTGAATTTTTAAATTAATAGTTAATTTTTATTAAAAGCAACCTTCATATTTTAATTTTAATCGATTTTAAAAAACAGACAAGGTGTTTTGTTGTTTTCATAAATAAATTTTCTTAAAACGCATTATTTCAATTTTGACTTAAATTTTCTTTAAGAATAGTTTTTTATTATTGATTTTAAAAATTCATCAATATTAGTTATTAAAAGTGACGTCCATATTTTATTTTTAATCCACTTTTAAAAATGAACAAGGTGTTTTATCGTTTCTACAATCAAAAATGCAGGAAATCGGCTTATTTTAATTTTTAGATAAAAAGGTGCTTCAAAAAGAAAATTTAACTTGAAAATTGATGACAAAAAAAAGAGCTCCATTTCTGAAACTCTTTTTTAGCAAAATTATATTTTTAAATATCAGTCGATGCATTTGATGTATCCGAAGGATTATAATCTGTCGCTGTATGATTTTTTGATTTTACTCTTGGTGTTTGTTTTTTCATTTGTTCTCCAATAATATTGGAAGCAGTAAAACTTGTCACCATACTATTCAACATATCACTTGCAGCTTGAGGTGAGTTTGGTAATAAAATCAAGTTTGAATTGGTATCTGCACCAATTGCTTGCAAAGTATCATAGTGTTGAGTAATTACAATTAAAGCCGAAGCTTCTTGCGAATTGATACCCACATTATTCAAAACTTCCACACTTTCTACCAACCCTTTTGCAATTTCACGACGTTGATCTGCAATACCTTGACCTTGTAATTTTTTACTTTCTGCTTCCGCTTTAGCTTTGGCCACAATACGAATACGTTGTGCTTCACTTTCAAACATAGCAGCTGTTTTCTCTCTTTCTGCAGCATTGATACGGTTCATCGCGTTTTTCACTTGAATATCCGGATCAATATCAGTCACCAAAGTGTTGATAATATCGTAACCATATGTAGTCATAGCTTCATTCAGTTCACGTTTTACCGCAACGGCAATATCATCTTTGCGAACAAAAACATCATCTAAAATTAATTTTGGTACTTCAGCACGAACCACATCAAATACATAAGCAGTAATTTGATCGTGCGGATATTCTAGTTTGTAAAAAGCTTCATAAACATGTTCCGGAATTACTTTAAACTGTACAGATACTTTCATTTTGATAAAAACGTTGTCTTTAGTTTGTGTTTCTATCATAACATCCAGTTGTTGTATTTTTAAATTTACACGACCGGCAATTCTGTCGAAAACAGGGATTTTAAGTTGTAAACCAGAGTTACGGATGCTTAAGAATTTTCCAAAACGTTCCACAACAACTGCTGTTTGTTGCTTTACCGTAAAAAAGGAAGTCATTAAAAGAAAGAATCCAATAAATAAAATTGCATAGAATAAAACGTCCATAGTTTTTAGATTTAATTAGTATTAATGTTGATTATACGTATGTTTATTTTTAAAGTTACAATCATTGTATTATTATTAATGTTTATTTTTGATGAAATTTATTTAAAGAAAATGAAAAAGATTATTTTAGTTGGTGCTTTATTACTGTCATTGACTATTTCTGCACAATATTCACGTAGAGATGGAAACAGAATTGGTATTTCTGCAGGAGTTACACAAGCATCTTTAACTACTACAAATTTTCACGTCAAACCAGAATTAGGTTGGATTGCAGGCTTTGGTGTTAGAGGAAATTATTACAATGATTTTAGTATGATTTTCGGAATGCAGTTTATGGAAAGTAATTTTTCAGTTTCAACATATAACAGTGTAAATCAAATTGAAGACGTTAACTACAAATTAATGGGTGCCCAAATACGATTGTTATTGAGTTACAATGTGATTCAAAACTATGTTTCTATCGACATAGGACCAGTACTTCAGGTGAATGATAAACTAAAAATTAGTGCCAAAGATCAAGATAACATCATTCCAGGAACATTATTAACAGCAAAAGATATTGTTGATGTTACTAAAGTAAATGGGAATTTATACATGGGAATTTCGGCTGGAAACAAAAGAATTCGTGCAGTTTTCTCTTATCAATACGGTTTGAATAATTTCTTAAACCATTTGAATAGTAAAGAAGATTTAAAATTATTGAATGAAAATAAAGAGTTTAAAGGTCATTTGGGAATTCTAAGTGGGCAGTTACTTTTTAACTTGTAAGATAACCTAATCTTAATAAAGCTCTCTTTTTGGGAGCTTTTTTTGTTTAATTCATAATCAATTTCATTTCTAATTGATTATTTGTTAATATTTCTTTAATCGAGTTTGGTTTCTGGTGTATTAGTTTTACTAAGATAAAATAAAGACCCAATCTCATGAAAAAATTATTTCTATTTCTACTAGTGCTTATTGCTCAATATTCGTTTGCAGATTCTTTCATCATTAAAAACGACGGTTCAAAAGCAGTCATTAAAAGCAACTCTTTTCGTGTAGATGCCAATGAAAAAAAGATTTATTACAAGTTGATGGATAACGATTCGGAGATAAAAATGAGTTTTAAAGACTTCGATTATGTTGTTTTTGGTGTCAACAAGTTTAAAACATTCAAATTACAAAATTCAAATGAAGTACGTGGCTTCTTTGTTTTGGCCGAAACTGCCGAAAGAACTTTAGTGAGCATTTCTATGCCTGATCAAGATTCGGAGGAAAGTACTAAGGTTTTCTATTTGTTTTATGTCTTAGACAAACAGAATACTGTCATTGACAGTCATGAATTTAACAATGTTGTAAATGTAAAAAATGCCAACATACGAGCTGAAATTTATGCTAAGATTAAACTCTACTTTGTCAGCTGTGATTTGTTATTAAACCGATTGAATTACTTTGATAGAAATTCACAACAAATAAACAATACCGCCATTTTAGGTTTCTTTGATAAACCTGTTTATGTGAGTTGTTTAGAATAAAAAAACCCTCATTTGAGGGTTTTTCTTTTATAATGCTGTTATGGCAGTATGTAATCGGTTGATGGTTTCTTCTTTTCCAATCATTTCAACAATGTCAAATAAATGAGGTCCCATCATCTTCCCTACTAAACTCAAACGGAAAGGCTGCATGACTTTTCCCATGCCTATTTCATTTGTAGTTAACCATTCTTTTACTACTGTTTCGATATTCACTGATGTGAAACCGGTAATGCCTTCTAAAACCGTAATCAATTGTTTCATCAAATTTGGTGTATCTTCTTTCCAGTTTTTTGCTGCTTTTTCATCGTAAGATGTTGGTGCTACAAAGA
>JBDTNG010000059.1:0-4153 GCA_039933895.1 Flavobacterium sp.
CTCGAAGAACGCAAATATTTTATCGAGGAAACATTCAAAAACCAACCTTCCGTTTCTGTCATTACTTACGAAGGGTTAACCATCGATTTGTGTAAAAAAATAAAAGCTGAATTCATTTTGCGTGGTCTTCGTAATCCAGCCGATTTCGAATTCGAAAAAGCAATCGCACACACCAACAGAAGATTGTCAAAAATCGAAACCATATTTCTACTTACTGCAGCTGATACTTCTTATATCAGTTCAAGTATTGTGCGCGACGTCATCAGAAACGGCGGCGATTACAAAATATTGGTTCCAGATGCGGTGAGAATGAAATAAAATCCAATCGTTTTAAAGAAAACTTCCTCCGTCTCAGAGAAAACTCCTCACTGTACAGAGGAAATTGCTAACTGTACGTAGTAAACTCGTTCCTGCACGTAGTAAACTCGTTTCTGCACGTAGTAAACTCGTTTCTGCACGAAGAAAATTCATAACTGCACAGAGTAAATTCATTCCTGCACGAAGTAAACTCGCTCCTGCACAGAGTGAGGTCGTTCCTGCACGGAATGAACTGGCTCCTGCACAAAGTGTATTCGTTAATAAGCTAATGTGGTAATTTACTCCTCTTCTTTCTTAATGACTTTTCTCGCCACTTCAATCTTAAACTTCTTGCCTTTCATCTTTTCATCACGAATGTTATGAAGCAAATCTTTGACTTTTTTAGATTTCACGGCTGCGAAAGAAATAAAATCTTTGACTTCAATCAACCCCAAATCTCCTTTTTCTAGTTTTCCTTTTTGAGAAAAGAAACCTACAATGTCAATTTTATTCAGCTTGGTTTTCTTTCCCCCACTAATGTATATTGTTTGAAACTCTGGCGCTTTTGGTAATGAAGTCGAATTGTCAACATTCAGCACTTTCATGCCATAATCTATGTAATCCATTTTCTTTTCACTGTCGTGAACAAGTATATACGCTGTTCCGGTTGCCAGCATCCTCGCTGTTCTTCCGTTTCTATGTGTAAATTCATCTTCTTTAGAAGGCAAATGGTAATGTATAACGTGTTTCATTTCAGAAATGTCCAATCCACGTGCGGCCAAATCGGTAGTTATCAAATAACTCACACTACCATTTCTAAATTGAATCAATGCGCGTTCACGTTCGTCCTGATCCATTCCGCCATGATAATAAGTAGCATAGATTCCTTTTTCCGTCAATGTGTCGCTAATTCTTTCGACAGCATCTCGATGGTTACAGAAGATAATTGCCGATTCCGATTTTAATGAACATATCAAATTGAATAGGCTTCCTATCTTGTCTTTTTCTTTAGAAACCACCATCTGCATCGAAAGATTGGTTTTTTCTTCTTCCGTAGGAATAAAATCTAAAACAGTAGGGTTAATGACTCTCGTATACTTCGGAATTTCAATATCTGAAGTCGCCGAAACCAAAACGCGTTTGTTTAGTTTTGCCAATCGCCCAATGATATACGACATTTGCTCATGGAAGCCCAATTGCAACGATTTGTCAAATTCATCCAGCACTAAGGTTACTATTTTATCTGTTTTGAAAGTGTCTCTGTCAATATGATCGGCAATTCTTCCTGGTGTTCCTATTAAAACGGCAGGAGGATTGCTTAAATTTTTAATCTCAGTATCAATTGAATGTCCGCCGTAACACACATTTACTTTGTATGAAGTACCCATTTTTTTCCAAACTTGTTCAATTTGTAAACCCAATTCACGGGAAGGAACTAATATTAAACATTGAACACCGGTAATGTCTTCCTGAAGCATTTCGAAAATAGGCAATAAAAAAGCCAATGTTTTTCCGGAACCTGTTGGAGAAAGTAATAAGATGTTAGTGTCATTCAAAATAGCATCTTGTGCTACTTCTTGCATTTCGTTTAGACTTTCAATTCCTAAATTCAATAGGATATTGTTGGAATGGTGTTTCTGATTCATTCGGCAAAGGTAAAATGAATTATGAGTTATAAGTTATGAATTGTGAGTTTTTAGAAAATCTTAGTTGTTTATTCGTCAATTCACTTACAAAATAATATTTTTTGCTTTTTTTAATTACTTTTGAATACCAACTAAACAACCTACCATATTATGCGCTTTTTAACTACTTTAATGCTGCTCTTTTCTATTGTTACTACTGCTCAAAAGAATACCAAGTATGAAACTTTTTTTGAAAAAGGGAATGGCAATCAAACCGCCACATATCAGGAAACAATCAATTATTACACGCTTTTAGCCAAAGATTTCCCAAGTATCGAAATGCAGCAAATGGGTTTAACCGATAGCGGAAAACCTCTTCATATTATCATTTTTAACCCTGATAAAGTTTTTAATTTTGATCAGATAAAAAAATCAAAAGCAGTTATTCTAATCAATAATGGAATTCATGCCGGTGAACCTGATGGCATTGATGCAACGATGATGCTTTTTAGAGATTTAGCAATAGGGAAAATGAAAGCGCCTAAAAATACGGTGATCGTTACTGTTCCAATTTATAATATTGGCGGCGCTTTAAACAGGAATTCTACTTCAAGGGTAAATCAGGAGGGTCCTGAGGAATATGGTTTTAGAGGGAATGCCCGAAATTATGATCTGAATAGAGATTTTATCAAATCAGATGCTAGAAATACTAAAAGTCTAGTGGAAATATTTCACAAAACCAACCCTGAAGTTTTTATCGACAATCATGTCAGTGATGGTGCCGATTACCAATATAAATTAACATACATCATGACCCAACACAACAAGTTAGGATCAGAGTTAGGTAATTATATGAATACGGAAATGGTGCCAGCTTTGATCAAAGATTTGCAAAAAAAGAAAATTGAAATGACACCTTATGTAAATGTTTTCGGAGGAACACCAGATCAGGGTTTTGCCCAGTTTTTTGAAAGCCCACGATTTGCTACAGGCTATACTTCTTTGTTCAATACAATTGGGTTTGTGGTGGAAACACACATGCTGAAAAAATACTCGGATCGTGTCAAATCTACTTACGAATACATGGTTTCTACTATCGATTTTACCGATAAAAATTTTCAGGAAATTAAATCCCGACGTTCAAAAAACGAACAAAATTATGCGCCTAAAAAACCATATACTATTCAATGGGCAATCGACAGTTCGAAAGTGACTACAATTCCGTTTTTAGGTTTTGAAGGCAGTTATAAGAAAAGTGATGTGACTACCGGAGATCGTTTGTTTTATGATCGTAAAAAGCCTTACAGTAAAGAAGTTCCTTATTATAAAGAGTACAAATCGGTTAAAGATATTATAATTCCAGACGCTTATATTGTGCCTCAAGGATTCTGGAATGTTATCGATTTGATTAAAAGCAATCACATTGAATACACCCAACTTAAAAAAGATACTGTTATAGAAGTCGAAAGTTACAGAATAGCCGATTTTAAGACAACTACGAGTGCTTACGAAGGACATTATCCTCACCGAAATACAAAAGTAACTTCAAAAAAAATAAGAATAGCTTTCGCCAAAGGAGATTACGTTTTTTCAACCCAACAAAGAGGAGTGAAGTACTTATTGGAAACTTTAGAACCTGAAGGTATAGACAGTTTTTTCAATTGGAATTTCTTCGACACTATTTTACAACAAAAAGAAGGATATTCTGAATATGTTTTTGAAGATTTAGCGGCAAGATACCTTCTTGAGAATCCAAAAATCAAACTCAAATTCGAAGAAAAGAAAAAAACGGATAAAGATTTTGCTAAAGATCCCGAAGCACAATTGGATTGGGTTTATAAAAATTCGCCTTATTATGAGAAAGCACATTTACAATATCCAGTCTACCGATGGGTGAAGTAAAAAGATGAAATAAAAAAGCTCCTATTTTTGGAGCTTTTCTTCTTGAAATAATAATTTTATATTCTCATAAGAGTTTTTCAGCGCTTCAGTAACTTCTGCAGGATTGAGCCAGGCTACTTTTTCAATGCCTTCTTCGATTTGTCCAACAGGAGTTCCTTCGAATGTAGATAGCATTTCAAACCAATGCGTCACTTTTAGTTTATAAACCCCGTTGCGTTTAAAAACGTGATAGGTTTTTTGTAATTTGTTGGTAATCTTTAATTTTCCAACACCAGTTTCTTCTTTTACTTCTCGAATTGCGGTATGTTCAATTTCTTCTCCTTTTTCCA
>JBDTNG010000060.1:0-2013 GCA_039933895.1 Flavobacterium sp.
TTTTTGGTTTGGAGTGATTTGATGAAAACGGAATTGTTACATTTTTATCCAAAAGTAAAAAAGGAAAATGTAAAAGTGGTTGGAACCCCACAATTCGAACCATACGTTATGAAAAAGTATGAAACTAAGGCTGAAGATTTCTATACTAAATTTGGTCTTAACGCTAGTCTTAAAACGATTTGTTACAGCTGTGCTGATGTGACCATTGGACCAAATGACCCCATTGTTATACGAGCAATTGCAAGGGCAATAAGAGATAGAAGGACTAAATTAGATTGTCAACTTTTAGTAAGAACGTCTCCTGCAGAAGACGATTCTAGGTTTAAATCCATTCGAGAGGAATTTCCGGAAATCCTGTGGAATGTGCCTAAATGGATACTTACACGTGACAATCATGCGGAGCCATGGTCACAACGCGTCCCTTCTGATGAGGATATCAAAGACCTGCGTTCTTTGTTGGAATATGTCGATTTGAATGTTAATATGTGTTCGACGATGAGTCTCGATTTTATGTTGTTTGATAAACCTGTAATCAATACGGTGTTTGGAAATTTAGAAAACGGTCTGTACAATGATCAACGATTTCTTCAATTTGATCATTATAAAAAAGTGGTAGAAAGTCAATCGGTTACTATTGCCAAAAATAAAACCGAATTAGTAGATCAAATAAATGAAGCCTTAGAAAATCCAAAAGAAAGAACACGCCAACGTAAAGAAATGATTGATTTACAAATAAGTAAATCGCTCGAAGGAACCAGTAAACGAATTGCAGTTGTTTTAAAAAATAGTCTGTAACCAAAGAGTATGCTGATTTAAGTATTTTTATAATTCATTTATTAGTATTTTTGAAACTAATTTCCAGCTATAATTTTATAATGACAGAATCAAATAAACCTCTTTTCTCTATAGTTTCTCCCGTATATCGGGCCGAAAAAATCATTCCTTTATTGGTCGAAAGAATAGAAAATGCTGTAAATAAGATCACTGCTGACTTCGAAATTATTTTGGTTGAAGATGGTGGTCCAGATGCTTCTTGGGAAGTTATTGAAAAGATTGCAAAAACAAATAACAATGTAAAAGGTATAAAACTAAGCCGGAATTTTGGACAACATCCTGCTATTATGGCTGGATTATCAAAGGCGAAAGGGGAGTGGATAATAGTGATGGATTGCGATTTACAGGATCAACCCGAAGAAATTGAAAAATTATACAGCAAAGCTTTAGAAGGATTTGATATTGTTTTAGCCAAACGAAAAACTAGAAAAGATAGTTTTTTTAAAAGAATGACCTCTAAATTATTTTCTGTTTTATATGGTTATTTTACAGATACCCAATATGATAATGAAGTAGCTAATTTTGGAATTTATAATAAAAAAGTAATTTATTCTATATTGGCAGTTCCTGATACAATTAAATTTTTTCCATTGTTCGTAAAGTTTGTAGGCTATAATTCAACCTCAATTATAGTAGAACACGCTGAAAGATTGGAAGGGAATACAAGCTATAGTTTTTCAAAATTGATAAGTTTAGCATTCAATACCATAATTTCTTTTTCCAATAAACCTTTGAAACTTTTTGTGAAGTTTGGACTGATAATTTCTATTTTGTCCTTTTTAGTTGGGATGTACAATATTTATTTGGCTCTAACGAATCAAATTGAGGTGTTAGGTTACAGTTCAATTATTGTATCTATTTGGTTCTTATCAGGAGTTATTATAACCACGATTGGGGTAACAGGAATTTATGTTGGAAAAATATTTGACCAAACAAAAGGAAGGCCTTCTTACATAATTGACAAGGAAAATGGTAATTAATTTTCTAGAATGGGATTCTACATTTTTTAATAAAAAAATTGGTTTGTTAGAACTAAATTCTAATAATCAAAATTTTGAAATCAATAACGACTATGATTTGATTTATGTGGTAAGTGATATAGAAATATCAATTGAGAACTTCAATTTTAAAAACAGTTATTCTGAAACTAAAGTTGTTTTTGCTAAAAAATTAATCAAA
>JBDTNG010000061.1:0-16203 GCA_039933895.1 Flavobacterium sp.
TAGATGCACAACTTCATAACAACAGTGCCATTGCCAATGGAGCCTATAATTTATTAGATAATTTGCTGCATTGGGCTTTGTTGCAAACCAAGCAATCCTATTTTAACAAGGAATCATTGCGGTTGTTTTTTATTGTGGAGCAAACAGCCTACAACTACACCCCCTTGATGGTAGATAAAAACATTCAGTTCGAAAATAAAGTATCGAAAAGCGCTTTGGTTTTTGTAGATCAGGAATCTTTAAAAATGACTCTTAGAAATTTGTTGGATAATGCCATTAAGTTTTCCAATGAAGAGGATTCGATAACAGTATACACCCGAGATGCGAATGACGACTATTGGGAACTGGTTATCGAGGATTCTGGGCTGGGAATGAATGAAGCAACTCGCCAAGAGCTCCTGAAAGAAACGGTTTTATTGTCTAAGAAAAAAAATGAAGACATCGTGGGGACAGGTTTGGGTTTGCAGTTATGTAAATCGATGATTAAGAAAAATGGAGGTAAATTCATGATTGAAAGTGAAGAGGGAAAAGGAACGAAAATGATTGTATCTTTACCTAAAACTCAAAAAAATGGATAACGTAAATGTACTTGTCATAGAAGATACGCCTGCAGAAAGCGATGCGCTGATAAAAGTACTTTTAGCCAATGATTATAATCTGGTTGGCGTTGCATCTACTTATAATGAAGCTTTAACTTTTTTTTATAATAACAAAGTGGATGTGGTGATTATCGACATTTTTTTAGACGGTAATCCAGAAGGAATTACTTTTGCTGAGACCATCAACATTGTTCCAAACGGATCAAAACCATTTGTGTTTTTAACCAGTTCAAGTGATCGACAAATATTTGAAAGAGCAAAACTCACCCGTCCTTTTAGTTTTTTAATGAAACCTTTTAATGAACTGGAAATTTTGTATGCTATTGAAATGGCAGTCGAAAAATTTAATGATCAAACGGATGTTTTTTTCAGCGAAGAACAAGACACCGTAATAAGCTCCGAGTACTTATTTATTAAAAAAGGCAAATCCCTAAAAAAAGTTCGCATTGCAGATATTGTCTATATTGAAGTAGAAGAAAAATACTGTAATATCATAACGGAAAATGAAAAATTTTTAATTCTCATATCGTTAACTAAAATTCTTGAGCTCTTAGATACCTCAATATTTTGTAGAACCCACAGAAACTATATCGTAAATACTGAAAAAATTGTTGAAATAATACCCGCGGATAATCTAGTTGTATTAGCAGGTAATCATAAAGTTACACTGAGCGATACTTACAAAGATCTTATAAAAAAAATTCGGATTTTAAAATAATCCTTTTGCTATAAAAGAGATCTCTCAGAATCTTCCATTTTTTATGGAGGATTTTTTTTTGCCCTTCTATTTAGTGCTGCTAATCGAAAATATTTTCCTTTTTATAAAAATCTTATTCCACTTTTTGCCTTTCTTATGGATAAGAATCCTCGTCTTATGCCATTTTATTAATCTTGCCTCTAGTTCTGCTGTAGTTTTGATTTAGAAATGAAAAGAAAGCTAGCAAATTTATTTTCAGTATTCGGTTCTAATTAATTTTCTCAATAACATGACTTATAGATGTTTATATGATTTGTAAAACTTTGTTTAATGGGATTTTAGCAAGAAACAGTAAATTAAAAAAGTGGAGCAGAACCCACTAAAATAAACGAACCTTCCCGTAAAGGTCAATTTCGGGGGCGGATCTGAAAAGCCTTAAGAGTAAGAAGAAATAAAAAATAAAAAGATGAGTACAATTAGCGTATTAATCGTTGTAGATGCTTTAGGGGCAGCAACAACAGGGAATCTTCAAAATAATGTTTATTTAATAGATACGAATAAACATGATGGTTCAGGAAATGAAGGTCAAGCAGAATTATATACTGCATGCACAAGTACAAAGCAAAAATCAGATAGTATTGTTTGGTCAATTTCTCCAGTCGATTCTAACACTGATGTAAGTATCAATAGTTTTACCGGACAAATGATATCTTCAAATGCTTTAAATCCAACTGTAAATGCTAATGGATCTTGGGGAGGGCTTTTATCTCCAAATTTACCTTCAGGAAATATTCAATACTCTGTAGTTCTTAATATTGATGGAAAGAAAATGGCTTTTGATCCTTTTTTAAGTGTTAGTAATTAAATTTATTTTAAATGCCTTTTATTATTAATTCGATAATAAAAGGCATTTGCTTTTTTAGTGTAAATGTTATTTTTCACTTAAATTTTTCAGCATTTTGTTTCTGAGAATCAAAAAATCGTGCAAGTGTTTTTTTAGAAATAAGAAATCAAAAACTTCCCCCAAAAGACCATAAGGCGTTTCATAGCACATTTTGTCGGTCATAGTCGTAACACCATCATGTTCTTCGAAAAAATGTTCGTGTTTAAAAAGTTTGAATTTTCCTTCTTCCATTTCATCAACAAAATAAGTATAGAAATCCATAGCTGTTATTCTGCTTTTGTGTGTGATATAAAAACCGAAATGTTTTCCTTTCCAAGTAACTGTTTCATTGTGATTAATCAATCCAGAAGTTATGCCTCCAATTGCTTTTTCATTCGATTTTCCTGCAGATTGCTGATGCATATCAATATCTCTGGATAAATCGAAAACAGTTTCAATGGGCGCTTTTATGGTGGTGATGAGGTGAATTTTAGTCATTATTTAAGAAATTTATCATCACTTCAATCTCGTAACTTTCAGGAGTTTTAATATTGTTTTTAATATTACCATCGATACTATTATAAGTAATGGAAATCTCTAGATCTTTAGATTTGACTTCCTGTGTTATCTTTTTTTTCGAATAGCTTTCTTTAGTAAAAGCTGGTGTTTTGTTGATAAAATCAAATAATCGCAATGGAATTTCCTCGTTGTTAATTTTTAGTAATTTTCCATAATCAGTTTTTGTTGTATGAATTGATATTTTTTTGGAATTAATTGTTGCGCATTGTTCGCAGTCAATTTCTAGATTGTCCCTTACGGTAAAAGAAATATCATTGCCAGTCAGTATATCGATTTTTTTGCTGTTATCTGGAGAATAATAATAACTGAAATTAGTTTCATTTTCAATATCTTTCTCACTTTCATAATCTGAATGGTACGTAAGACCAAGCGCCTTCATGATTTCAAAAGCACCTGCATCCTTATCTTTTTTAATTAGCTTTTGTAATTTAGGTTCGTTTAAATCTAAAAAGACCTTTGAAGTATAATTTTCTTCTAGGAAACTTGTAATACTGCTTAAATTTTGTTCTTCTTTAAAGTTAAGTTTCTTCGTTTTTATTATTTCCAAATAGTTTTTAAACCTTGATAATTGACTGTATTTTGAGATTGAATCTGCACTTTGCGGACCGACAATTGAGAACAAAGCTGCAATGCACATGCTTATTGGAATGAATTTAATTTTTGGAGTCTTGTTTATTAGAAAATAACTCACAACAATTATTAGCCAAATGGCTAATAGCACTACATAATAACGTTCATGGGTAAAGCCATAAAGGTATACACGGTAAAGAATCGCCCAAAAAAGTAACGCTAACAATGGAATTAATAAATAATAAAACCATCGGCTGAAAGTATGCATCCATAGATTGTTTTTTTCTTTGGCAATAGGATGAATCAGTAAAAAAGAAAGGATACCGAAAATTGCAAAAACTAAAACTAAATAGGAAACCCAGCCTTCTGGAAGTGATAATGTGGCAGTAATTTTAACTTCATAGCATATTAAAATCAGAGAATAAATACTAATTAGCGGTAATAAAACATATTGTGTAAAATTTTTGAGCCCTTTTGGATAATTAAGAATTAAGGGATTCTCATTTTGACTGATATCTGGAATTCCTGCTAAAAAGAAAATTGTATTGAAAATTCCTGCTATAATAAAGAATAAATGCGCATAAATTTTATCGGGAAACTCGACATTAAATAGAATGTGAACAGCTAGAAGTGCTAAAGAAAGACCAGCGTAAATCACGCTACTGTATAATGCAGAAGTCAAAATACGTAAAAACAACTGTTTGTTAAATTCCCAGAATTCTTCCTGTGAATATTTTTTAGGAAGAAAGCCAGCAAAAGAGACCAATAAATGCAAAGCAATATTGAGCACTAGAAATTGAAGTGCTTCTACCGGAGTTATTTTTTCAGAAAAATTAAAAACAAAAGCAACAACCAAACTACCAAGAATTAATGCGGTTGCATAACGAATCAGCTTGTTTTTTGTTGAGCTGCTGAAAAATAGACTTACTGATAAAAATAATACCAAACATAAGGAACAACACATGATTGTTTTAATAAATATATATTCAGTGTCGCTATTTTCTTCAATCATAATACAACAATAAACGGTGGCAATTATTGCTGTTATTATTTCCAATGGAAATCTTAAAAAGGTATTTTGTATAGCCTGAGTAATTTTCTGAAGCGAAAGTAGTTTTGCCATGATTTTTGGATATAGTATTACTGATGTAACAGTTAATGTTTAAATCACGACTGTATATTGAAATATGTACAATCGTGATTCTTTGCTAATGTATGATTTAAATATTTGCTTCTCTCATTTGAGCAGCTTTTGCTTTTCTTTTTCCTCTAAAGAATAAATACATATTAAAGAAGAGCATAATTCCTAGATAAATTGAAAAACCACCTATTTTATAACTTAAATTTTCAATCAGATTTTGATACGTATTTTCAGCAATACTCATTTCCAAAATCATTAAAGCAAAGCCAAGATTTAGTAAGTAAAACCCAGTTTCAAAGAGTTTGTTTGTTGCAAAAGCGATTTCTTCTCTTCCTTTGAAAATGTCCAGCATGAAGATTTTTCCATTTCTGAAAAGCGTTCTTGAGACATAAAAAGTTAGAAAGAAAACAATAGGTAAATAGATAGCGTAACCGATTAAAATTTTTGAAGTTTCCATAATAATATGATTTATTTAATTAATTTTTGAATGTAATTCGTGAGTATAAAAATGTTACTGTAATGCAGAAAAGAAAGGATAAAAGCAATGGTAGCGGTTTTTGTTGCAAGAACTTCTACGAGTTGTTGAATAGTGATTATGTTTTCCCAATCCACTAATGTCATAGCACAATAACCAATATTCACCAAATAATAACCAACTAGCAGCATCTGATTAATTTGCTGGCATAAATCCTTATGGTGGGGGATGAGCTCAGCGACGAAAATATTTCCGTTTCGATAACAGATTTTTCCAACCACGAGAATCATAAAAGTGATAATCAGTAAGAAAATAGAATATCCTATAATGTTATAGTTTGATGATTCCATGATTTCTAAGTTATTTTTCTTTTATTTTCGACAGAAATTTCAGAACCATCCACCAAAAAAATAGAATTTGGATTCATTTGATTTAAAAACTCAAAATCATTTCCGTAAACGGTTTTAAAATTCACTTTGATATCGTAGTTTTTAATGACGTATTGATTCCATTTTGGATGTTTCACTTCATATTCATAAGTCGTTTTTGAATCGTATTTGGTATAACCGAAGTAATGTTCAGTAATAAACGCTGCTTCAGAATTTGTATCGATTGCAGTAGAAAAATCATAAGCACGTACTGCAATAGAATGATTTTCCCAATGATAGGCTACGGTTCGTATTTCTGCTTCCAACTTGTTTACGTGTTCCATTGAGAAAGTTTGGTAGTTTTCTTTGTAAATCGTGTTGGCTACAAAAGTTATTGCTGGTCTTGGAACAATTTCTTTAATAAAAACAACACCACGTTTCCATGCTCCGTTTTCAAAAAGTTTTACATAGAAGCGCAAATTGACTTCTTCAAAATCTGTATGTTTTGGAATTTTAAATCCTAAAACTTTTGTGTCTTTAAATAAAAAACCAACCAAACTGACATAGCATTTATTTTCCCATAAATCAATTTCAGTTCCAACAGGCAAGTATTTTAATAAATGATGCGGATTAACGACATAGTTTGCCATAATTAGATTTTTCCATTTTGCTGATATAAAAGCCATGATTTTAGTTTTTATAGTTTGTTTTAAACTTTCAGAAAAAAATGAAAGTTTTATTTAAATTTTTTTGCTCTATTTAATTCGTGGTTTGCTATTGATTTTTATTGGTCTCATGGAATAGCTTTTTAAAGGCTTTCTTTTTCATCTGTTTTAAAAACTACTTCATTAATTTGACCACCAACTTGGTCAACCAATTGTCCTTATATTCTGTGATTTTGTCCAAAACATTATCGGCTTTTAAAACAAAGTCATACAGTTTTGAAGTTTGTTCCACGAAGTGTTTTTCTTCTTCAGTGTTATTTGCGGTGATGGAAGAGACATCTTTTAATATTTTTAAGGCAGGTTTGATTTCTCTTTTACTTCTTTCTCTGGAAATTTTGACAGCCAATTCGTCTAAATCTTTTTCTGCAGTAAAAAACTCGCGACGCTCTCCAGCTTTGTATTCTTTATAAACAATTCCCCAATCCATTAAAGCTCTAAGGTTCATACTGGCGTTTCCTCTTGAAATTTGAAGTTCTTCCATAATATCTTCCATAGAAACTGGTCCGTTTGAAACCATTAGCAAAGCATGAATTTGTGCCATGGTTTTGTTGATTCCCCATTGTGAACCTAATGCGCCCCAAGTTTGTACAAATTTATTTTTTGCTTCTTTGAATGTCATTTGTCGCTTTTATTGTTTTTGAATGGTCAAATGCAAATCGCATTACAAATGCTCATTGTCATAGTCCAAAGGTAAACAAATGTTTTTAAACTTTCAAAAAAAAATGAAAGTTATTTATGATTAGATTTTGGAGAAAAATTTAATTTGTTTTAAATAGGATCGTTTATAGTGCTTTTTGAAAAAAAAGGGTGAATTTTTTTGCTTTTGGTAAGTGTGTTTTTTGATCTTAAAAAACACGAAAACCCTTTTATTTGTAAGGGTTTTCGGATATTATAGTTATTGTGATAATTGTATCATATTTAGATATTTTTTGTAACTTGTACCCCTTAAAACAAAAAAATCTATGGAAAACAATTACAATTTATTAAAAAGGATGAATTGTCTTGAAAACTCTAGCAAACGCGGGAGTAATTTTAAACAATCCTTAATGAGAAAACCGATTCTCTCAATAGCTTTAATCGCTATTACTTTTTTAACTTCAATGGCAAGCTCGGCACAAGTATCCACGAATAGTGGTTCAGGATTAAATGCATCTTATCCTGATTTAGCAACGGCTATTACTGCATTAAATGCTGCGACAATTACCAGTCCAGTATCGATGACTTTAGTTGGAAATGAAACAGCTCCAGTTGGAGGTTACACTATTACTGCTCAAGGAACAGCGGTTAATACAATTTTAATTAGCGGAACTTCAAGCGTAATAACAGCTTCTTCTGCATTAGTGGCAGGAACATTAAATGATGCTATTTTTAAATTGGTTGGTGCAGATTATGTTACAATTCAAAGATTTACCATGATGGAAAATCCTGCGAATACAATAACTGCTGCAGCTACAAATAACATGACAGAATGGGGAGTTGCCCTTTTGTATGCTTCAACAACAAATGGAGCTCAAAACAATACTATCCAGATTAACACTATCGATTTAGATAGGACATATCAAAACACTTTTGGTATTTATAGTAATTCAACGCATGGGGTGGCAACACCAACAACTTCTGCTACTGCAACAACTTCAACAGGAGGAAATCATGGTTTGAAACTTTATGCCAATTCAATTACTGATGTTAATATTGGTATTTTAGTAGTTGGGCCAACTGCCGCTGCTGATCAGAATGACGGATTAGATATTGGAGGTTTCGGTAACGGAAATACAATCACAAATTACGGTACTACTGGAACTTTTTCTGGATTTGCTAATGTTTCAGGATCAGTATTTGGTATTTTAGTGAGAAATACTAAAAACTTTAATGTTTCTTATAATTCGGTTACAAGTTCAAATGGAGGTGTAACTGCCGGAGCATTGAGAGGAATTTATGTGCCAGCTTTTTCAAATGCACCAATAGGAACAATTGTTAACGCTATTACTAATAATGTTGTTTCTGTAAGAAGTGCAGCTGCTGGTTCAACTATTGTTGGAATTCACAATGATGCAACAACTACAAATATAACTACAACGCTAAACATTAATGATAATGATTTTAATACATGTGGACATACAGTTGCTGGAACAGCAGTAGTTACTTTTGTACAAAATGCTGCAACTGCGGGTACTTTGAATATTAATAATAATAAGTTCACCAATTTAACTGTTAATACTACTAATACGGTTTATTTAATTAACAACAACTGTTCAACTAATTCATTTACAGTTAATAACAATAGTGTTGTTGGTACTTTTTCTAAAACTGGAGTTGGAGGAATACTTTATGGTTATTATGATTTTGGGTCACCAACAGGTGGAACAGCAACTATTAGCAATAATAATTTCTCTAATATGTCTGTAACAGGTGCTACAACTTTTTACGGAATTAGACAGTATACAGCCACAGCTCAAATAGAGAATATTACGAATAATGTTGTTACAGGAATTACAGGAGGAACAGCTGCAATGTTTGGGATTTCTCATGGATATGGAGCTGCCGGAAGTATTGTAAACGGAAATAATGTAAATTCAATAACATCTACTTCTGCTATTAATGGAATTAATTTAGGAGACAATACTGGAGGTACGGTTAGTTGTTTTAATAATACAGTTTATGGATTAACTTCTACTGGAGCATTTGCTGTTACAGGGATTTCAAATGCATTATCTGTAAGTAGTAGTATTTCTAAAAATAAAATCTACAATTTAGAATCGAATAATGCTGCTGGAACTGTTAATGGAATTTTAGTTGCCGGTGGGGTAGTGAATGTTTTCAATAATATTCTTGGAGATTTGAGAACACCATCTTCTAATTTAGCGAATCCATTAGTAGGTATTAATATTACTGCTGGAACAAGTGTAAATGCATATTACAACACAGTTATGCTAAATGGAGCAAGTTCTGGAGCTTTATTCGGTTCTAGTGCTGTAAGTGCTGCCACAGGTACAAATGTTGATTTAAGAAATAATATCTTCGTAAATAACTCAAGTATTACTGGTGCAGGATTAGCTGCTGCTTATAGAAGATCAAGTGCAACATTAACATCATATGCTGCTGCATCTAACAATAATTTATTTTACGGAAGTACAATTTTTACTGATGGAACAAATACGGATGCTACTTTAGGAGCATACAAAACACGTGTTGCTTCGAGAGACGCTTCTGCAATTTCTGAAAACCCAACATTTACAAGTACTGTAGGTGCTAACGGGCAGTTCTTGCATATTGACCCAGCGGTTCCAACTTTAATTGAAGGAAATGGTACTACAATTGCTACATATACAGATGATTTTGATGGTGATGTTCGTAATGTTTCAACTCCTGATATTGGTGCTGATGAATTTGCTGGAACTCCAGCATCAACAGTTGCGATTAATAGTGTTGCGATTACGCCACTTGGAAATCAATGTACTGCAATTAGTAGAAATGTAACAGCGAATATTACCGCTGGTGCTAGTAATATTACTTCAGTAAACTTAAATTATTCATTCAATGGAGTGGCTCAAACACCAATTGCGATGACAGGAGGAACATTGACTGCGGGTAGTACATCTACTTTTGCGGCTACAATTCCTGTAGCTGTTCCAGCAAATGCAAACGTAACATGGAATGTTTCGGCTGTAGATCCGATAGTGAGTAAATCAACTTCAGGTACTGCTTATCAAGATGAACCATTGTTTGGTGCTTCAGCAACAGCAAATGCTTCAGTAAATACATTTTGTACTTCAGGGACTTCAGTGTTAAGTGCTATTTTAATTAGAAACGGTATTGCTTCTTCTATAGGTACTGATGTTACCTTAACAGGTGCTGTAGAAGAATTAACGGCATTTTGTAATAGAAGGGTTTCTTACAGAGTTCAATTGGTATATACAGCTGCGGAATTAGCGGCTTCAGGATTAAACCCTGGGCCAATTACTTCATTGGCTTTTAATATTTCTACTTTAGGTGATTCTGCTTCAAATACATTGTTTACTGTGAAAATGGGAACTACTGCATTGACAGCTTTAACTGATTATGTTTCAACTGCTTCATTTACAACGGTATTCCCTTCAGGGAATTACACACATGCTGTAGGTTCAAACGTGATTAATTTTGCAACACCATTTGCATGGGATGGAACTTCTAACGTGATTGTTGAGTTGACTCATAATGGAGTAGATAGTATTAACAATGCACAAACTTATTATACTGCAACAGCTGGTAATACAGTTGCTTATGGTTATAATGGTGCTGTAGTAGGTACTTTAAGTCCTAAACGTTTTAATATTGTTTTTGGTGGAAATGTACCTTCACCAGCTTCTGCTTACTCGTGGTCTGATGGATCTACTGTAGTGGGAACTACGAATAACTTATCAGTATCCCCAACAGTAACAACAACTTATACAGGAACGTTGACAGCTGCTGGTTGTACTATTGCAACAAATAGTGTTGTGATTACTGTAAATAATACTGCGGCACCAACAGGAGCCTCTCCACAAACATTTACACCAACTCAGACGCTTGCAGATCTTGTTGTTGCTGGAAGTAATATTATTTGGTATGCTTCTGCTTCAGATGCTGCTGCTGCTATTAATCCATTAGTAACTTCAACTTTATTGGTTGATGCTACAACTTACTATGCAACTCAAACGATTGCTGGATGTAGTAGTGCAACAAGTTTAGGTGTTTTAGCACAAGCTGCTTTGAGTAGTAATCAATTTGATTTGACTAACTTCAAATTCTACCCTAATCCGGTAACGAATGTTTTGAATGTTGATTATTCTCAAAAGATAACTAATGTAGCGGTTTATAATGCAATTGGACAACAAGTGATTGTTATAGCGCCAAATGCTGCTTCAACAACAATTAATATGGCTCATTTATCTCAAGGAATTTATTTTGTTAAGTTATCTACGGATAATGCAACACAAACAATCCGTGTAGTTAAAAACTAATTCATATTGTTATAATTAAAAAGCCACCTGAAAAGGTGGCTTTTTTTATTTAGTACGGGACCGAGGTCTTTAAACTTCAGTTCTTATTATCGTTTGTCGTCTTTTGAATAATTTGAAAGACCATTGATGTTAATTTCAGTACCAAAGAAATGAGGTTCTCGATTTCTTATTACATCAATAACCGATTTAAAGATTGAGAAATACTCTCTAAAACGAACATATTTATAGTTTCTGTACTTTCTTGCATTGGCTGAAAACCCAATAGATTTTACACCTAATTTGTTGCCAATATAGATCGCTCTGTTGAGATGGTATTCTTGAGAAATCAGGATAGCATTGTCTATTTTGAAAATATGTTTGGCTCTTGACATGGTTGAATACGTATCGAAGCCTGCATAATCAATGTATATTTTTGTGGTATCCACACCTTTTTGATAACAATAGTTTTTCATGACTGTTAACTCATCGTGTTCATCACGGCCATTGTCACCAGAGAGTAGGATCTTATTTATTTTCTTTGATTTGAATAATAGGATACCAGCATCTAATCTGTCCTGTAAATAAGAACTTGGTTTGTCTCCATTGATTCCTGCTCCGAAAATAATCCCAACATTGGTCTTTGGTACTTCTTTTTCAGTAGTATAAATCAAGGGATTTGTTTCAGACTTTACGTAAATATTGACACCCGTAACGACTATTAATCCAAAAGCAGAAAGGTATATCACCTTTTTGTAATGCTTTTTAAAGTTCATTTTCTTCATAGATTAAGCAATAAGCCTGCGCGTTTTAATAATGCGTCTGAATTGGGTTCATGGCCTCTAAAACGTTTGTATAATGTCATTGGATGCTCCGTTCCACCTTGTGAAAGTACATTGTCTTTAAATTTGGTTGCCACTTCTTTGTTGAAAATACCTTTTTCCTGGAAGTAAGCGAAAGCATCTGCATCGAGAACTTCAGCCCATTTGTAGCTGTAGTATCCTGAAGAATAGCCCCCTTGGAAGATATGTGAGAAAGAAACACTCATACAGTTTTCTGCGACATCAGGATATAAGGTAGTACCATCGAAAGCAGCTTTTTCAAAAGCTTTGACATCAGTAATGGCGTTTGGATTGTTGCTGTGGAAAGCCATGTCTAACATTCCAAAGCTTATCTGACGTAAAGTCGCCATTCCTTCCTGGAAGCTTGCGCTTTCTTTTATTTTCTGAACGTATTCCTGTGGGATGATTTCACCTGTTTCGTAATGCTTCGCAAACAAAGCCAATGCTTCAGGTTCGTAGCACCAGTTTTCCATGACCTGACTTGGTAATTCTACAAAATCCCAATACACAGACGTACCTGATAAACTTGGATACGTAGTATTGGCCAACATGCCATGCAATGCGTGACCGAATTCGTGGAACAAAGTCGTTACTTCATTAAAGGTCAATAAAGACGGTTTGGTTCCTGTTGGCGGTGTAAAGTTGCAAACGATAGAAACGTGTGGTCTTTCGTTGTTGCCCTCTTTGATGTATTGTGATTTGTATGAAGTCATCCAAGCGCCGTTGCGTTTTCCTTTTCTTGGGAAGAAATCGGCGTAGAAAATAGCCACAAGCTTCCCTTCGAAATCGAGAACTTCAAAAGTTTGTACTTCTTCATGGTATTTTTCGATATCAAAGACTTCTTTGAAGGTAAGACCGAATAACTTCTCAGCGACAGTGAAAGCACCGTTTAAAACCTTCTCCAATTGGAAATAAGGCTTTAACTTCTCATCATCCAGGCTGAATAACTTTTGCTTTAGCTTTTCTGAATAGTAAGGGCCATCCCATTTCTGAAGTTGGTCGATACCATCAAGTTCTTTGGCGAAAGCTGTTAACTCGGCAAACTCTCTTTCAGCAGCAGGTTTGGCTTTGGCTAGTAATTCATTTAGAAACGACTTTACTTTGTCAGGGTTTTGGGCCATTCTTTCTTCTAAAACAAAGTGAGAATGGGTTTCATAACCTAAAAGATTAGCTCTTTCGTGACGTAATCTGGCAATACTCAACGTAATCTTCTGATTGTCGAATTCGTTGTTTTGGAATGCTTTTTTACCAGCGGCTATGGCTAATTCTTTGCGCAGTACACGGTTGTCGACATAAGTAACAAAAGGAATGTAACTAGGATAATCTAAAGTGAAAATCCAACCTTCAAGCTCTTTTGACTTGGCTAAAGCTGCGGCAGCTTCTTTGGCACCTTCAGGTAAACCCGCTAAATCAGCTTCGTTAGTAACGTGTAATTGGTAGTTATTGGTTTCTGCCAAGACATTCTCACCGTACGTCAGTTTTAGTTTGGCCAGTTCGGTATCAATCTCACGTAGGCGAGTCTTTTTATCTTCTGCAAGTAAAGCTCCATTACGAGAGAAACTTTTGAACTTCTTGTCTAATAGCGTATCCTGTTCTGTGGTTAAGTTCAGACTGTCACTTTGTTCGTAGACCGCTTTTATTTTCTGAAACAATACTTCGTTTAAAGTAATGTCGTTGCTTAATTCGGTTAATAAGGGAGAAACTTCCTGTGCGATCTTCTGCATCTCATCTGAAGTCTCTGCGGAGTTCAAATTGAAGAAGATGGTTGTGATTCGGTCCAAAGTATCACCTGAGAATTCCAAGGCTTCAACAGTGTTTTCAAAAGACGGTTTTTCAGTATTTTTGACAATAGCATCGACTTCAGAACGGGTTAATTCGATCCCTTTTGTGATTGCGGGCAAATAATGACCTAATTTGATTTGTTGGAAAGGCGCGGTATTGTGCTTGTTAGCAAAGTATGTTGTAAGAATATTCATATTTTGATGTATTTCATCGATTTTATTTGTTGTATAGCGAAACTAATTCTATCTTTGAGTATTGATTATCAGAAACATAGATTTAAAGTACGTTTTAACCTGACAATACATATATTATAGAACGTTTAGATATTGGTTTAACCCAATCGATATTTAAGTTTGCGAAAAAGCTCCAAATACCACATTAGGAGCTTTTTATTTTTTAATAGAGGCAGCAGCCGAAAGCACAGCTTGTTTTAATCCTTCTTTGTACACGATTATCTTCTCCTGAACCAGTTTGTCTTGGCTACCAATAATTTGGGCTGCTAGAATACCAGCGTTTTTGGCACCGTTTAAAGCTACAGTAGCTACAGGAACACCGCCTGGCATTTGCAGAATAGACAATACACTATCCCAACCATCAATAGAGTTGCTTGACTTTACAGGAACACCGATAACAGGTAGGGGCGACATAGAAGCCACCATGCCTGGTAAATGTGCGGCACCACCAGCACCGGCAATCACTACAGCGATGCCACGGGTGTGTGCGTTTGTGCTAAAATCGAATAGTTTTTCAGGAGTTCTGTGTGCCGAAACAATATCGACTTCAGTTTCTATGTTGAATTCTTTTAGGATGTCAATGGCTTCCTGCATGACTGGCATGTCGGAAATACTTCCCATAATGATGGCTACTTTACTCATGGTTGTTTTGTGTTATTTCGTAACTAGTTAACTAATGACTCTAATGGTGTTTTTTACTTCTTCGGCAATTTGTCTTGCCTTGTCTATATTTTCATTGACAATGGTAACGTGCCCCATTTTTCGGAAAGGGCGTGTTTCCTTTTTGCCGTAAATGTGAGGCGTCACGCCATCGATGGTCATGATCTTCTCGAAATTCTCATAGATGACCGGGCCTGAATATCCTTCGGCGCCCACCAAATTTACCATAATTCCTGCAACTTTACTATCGGTATTACCCAAAGGTAAATTTAAAACAGCGCGCAAATGGTTTTCGAATTGGGAAGTATAACTGGCTTCGATGCTGTAATGACCTGAATTGTGTGGGCGAGGCGCGACTTCATTGACTAAAATCTCATCTGTTGCGGTTTGGAACATTTCCACAGCCAGTAAACCCACGTGGTTGAAATGCTGTGATACCTGTAATGCGATTTGTCTCGCTTTATCGGCAATGGCATTGTCAATTCGGGCAGGACAGATGACATATTCTACCTGATTGGCTTCGGGGTGGAATTCCATTTCGACCACAGGATAGGTTTTGACTTCACCGGAAACATTACGAGCAACAATAACTGCCAGTTCGTTTTTGAACGGCACCATTTGCTCTGCGATGCATTCCACTTCGGGCAAATCGGTTAGGTCGGAAGCGGAACGTACAATCTTTACGCCATTTCCATCGTAACCAAACTGCGCACATTTCCAAACGAATGGGAAGGTTGTTTTGTTGTTTTCCACGGCTGCTTTCAACTCCTGCAAGGTTGCAAATCGTTGGTGCGGTGAAGTGGGGATATTATTTTCGAAGTAAAAATCTTTTTGTTTGCCTTTGTTTTGGATGAGGCGGAGTGTTTTTGGTGAAGGGAAAACGGATAGGCCTTCGGCTTCGAGTTTGTCAAGAGCGTCGAGGTTTACGTTTTCGATTTCGATGGTCAGTACATCGACCATTTTACCAAATTTATAGACGGTATCGAAATCCATTAAGCTGCCTTGGAAGAATGCGTTACAGCAATGGCGGGACGGGGCTTCTTCGCTTGGGTCGAGCACGAGTGTCTGTATGTCGAACTTCAGGGTTTCGGTCAGCAGCATTTTGCCTAATTGTCCGCCACCGAGAATGCCTAATTTGAAATCGGAAGAGAAATAATTCATTGTGTTGTTGTTTAGGCAAAGATACTTAGTCGTTTGTTAACTTACAATTGGTTGGGGATAATTTAGTGGGGTATTTGAATTTGTTTTGTGTATGAAATGGGTTTTGTGTTGGGCTTACTCGACTTATGTACGGCGCATGTACGGAGTATGTACGACGCAAGTACGGAGTAAGTATGCTAGAACTATACTGCAACCATACTATATGTATGCTATATGTATGCTGTATGTATGCTGTATGTATGCTATATCTATGCTATATGTATTGTTTTGGTAAAATGGGGAGAGGTTGTTGTGTTGGTGGTGAAAATGCGTGTTGAAAAATTGTGTGTTCGATGGGGTATTTGTAGGAAATTAAGAATTGTTTTTTCTTTTTTGATACTTTATGAAAAAGAGTATCTTTGGAAGTATATGCTACAAAGTATCGCCAATCGTTCCGAATTGAGAGGGATATGCGCTATGAAATAGCGTGTATATATAAGTTGGCAGAAACCCTCGAGCTACACAAAACGCTCAAAAAAAACCGCATAAACAAT
>JBDTNG010000062.1:0-8953 GCA_039933895.1 Flavobacterium sp.
TAAATCTTTATAAGCATCGGGACCCACAACGAGGTCTACAATTTTTTCTTCTTCTAGGAATTGACTTTTCAAACGTTCGGCCATACAACCTAAAACACCAACTTTCATTCCTGGGTTAATACGTTTTACCGCATTGTATTTTTCCAAACGTTTACGAACGGTTTGTTCGGCTTTGTCACGAATAGAACAAGTGTTCACCAAAACCAAATCGGCTTCTTCGAGTTTTTGCGTTGTATTATAACCTTGATTGGTCAAAATGGAAGCTACAATCTCGCTGTCCGAAAAATTCATCGCACAACCATAACTTTCAATAAAAAGCTTTTTTGTATTTCCTTCTTTATGTTCCAAAACAAGGCTGGTACCTTGCTTATCTTCTTCTATAATCTTTTCCATAAGTCAAATTCTCTGGCAAATATAGTGCAAAACAAAAAATCTGACAAGATGGCAGTTTTATTTAACAAATAATTCGTGTTTCAGTTTGCTTAGGAAGTTACCATATCGAGCCTTTTCTCACTATATGATTTTGTTAGTAAAGAAATAGGCAAGCCAACACAAATCATAATAATGATCATTCCTTTGGCAATACCAATTAAAGTGTGTGGGTTTTGTGGCGTATTAGACAGCGGTAACACCAATATATTCATTACTGTCCAAATGAAAATACCGTAAATCAAACCTCTGATGATTTTATTGTTTTTTAAAAAATCAAATCGATTAAACGTAAAGTAAAAAAAACCGGTAAAACTAATCGCAATTAAGAAATGCAACGCTATGCCGCAGAGAACCATTTCTGTTCCGCCTTCAAAAGCGCTTTTCCCGAAAATGCCGCTGGCTATAAATTTGAAAACGATTTCGAAGTTCATTTTTGCCAAAAATACTACGGCTGCAATTCCGTCTAATAATCCGACCAATAATCCTGTTAAAAGAAGGTTTTTCATGGTGCTTTTCATATGTGGTTGGTTTTAGTTATTCTTAAGGTTAAAATTTATTCATGCCGTGTTCAAATCTCGCTTTGCAATCTCCAATAGGGCCAAGAAATCTCCATTTTTTTGAAACCGCTAAAGCAAAAATGCCTTTGCCTTTTGCCATTCGGTCTAATTTCCAAAGTGCTTTTGCCGATAGTTTATGATACAAAGGCTCCAATATTACACATTGCTCTCTCATTCCGTAAATAGAATCCCAATCTTTGGCTGCAGCGCCTTTAATCAGATCAGTAGAAAAATAGACCTGTTTGAATTGCGGGTAACCAAAAGCAAAAACTGTCTTAGAACCTTCATTGGCAAATACGACAACTTCTTTGTTTCTCACAATAAAAGTGCGGATAAAACCACAATCTACTTTTGAAAGCTGCTTGGCAACAGTTCCAGCCGATTTTATCCATTTTATTTCATGCCCTTTTTTTTCTATTTCCTGATCAAACCACGCATAAAAATCCCGAATTTGACTGACGGTTTTGTATTTTAAATAGCCATTGTCTAAGGAAAGATTAAATACATTGGCGTTGTTCCAAACAACATTGTGTTGTCGTCTGTCCTTTTTTAGCCAACAACCATTCTGAAGGGATAAACTCCCTGTTTCTTGTTGATAGGTTTTTAAATTTTTCCATTCCTGCGAAACAACACTGTTTGTGTGTAGCAAAAAAATGACCAGACAAATGAATAGAATTCTTGTTTTCAATAGTAAAGGCGTTTAGTTGGTGTATTACTTTTAATCTTCTTAATTTCAATATACCAAAGTAAAAAAAATAACCCAACAATTTCTCAATTATTGGGTTTTTCAACTTGCCTAAACCAAAATTATGCTGCCTTGTTGGCTTCATTTTGTTTAGCCGATCTCATCCTGCCTATGGTCTTAGTAAGACTATATTCGTCTTTCTGAATCGTTCCGTCAAAAACCAGTCTTCCAGCCTCTGAAATTTTCAGTATATAACGATATAAAGCCTGATATTTTACTTTGTTAGCATCAGTAAGCGCTTTGCGACTGTTCATAAATTGATTCTGAGCCGCATTCTTCTCTGACATACTAATCTTATGAGCATCCAATATGTTAGGAAAGGTAGCATTCATGCCTTCGTTGACTAATGTTGGTAAATGGGTGGTAATAAATTGTTTTAGGCTCTCCACCTTCAATACAGCACCTTCAATATTACTTTTAACCAACTCTTCTTTCAAAGCCACAATGATTTCCGTGTTTAAACCGGCATGGCTAATGTAGCTTTTCACAAAATTCAGCTCTTTGTTTAGGATTTCAGCTTCATTATATAAACTCATAGTAACTGATTTCTGTTCTTGAGTCAGTACTAAACCGCTTTCCAAAACCTTAACTTCCTCCAGTTGTGCTGTAAATTCAGCTAAAAACGTTTCGTTCAGTTTTGGAAATCGCATCATAATCGTCAATTGGTCTCTGTCAAAACTGTTTTTAATAAAATCACCCAAACTCGTGTACTCTTCTTTTCTAACTCTCATAGTCATTAAAATTTTTAATTTTTAATTGTAGTAAAACCTTTGTGGTTTTTGTTTTTTGTAAAAAAAATTAAAATAAAGCAGAGCGGTTCAAAAAAGAAAGTTAAATCTTACAAAATGAAATCATAAATGTTTCGATAAGTTGGAACTTTAAATGAATCAATGCAGACTATCTTACCACTACTGCAAATCGTTTCTTACCCGATTCAAATCATATTTTGGTCGGTGCAAGTCGTTTCTCATCCGATGCAAACCATATTTTGCCCGGTGTAAGTCAAAAAACAGCCGGTGCAAATCGTTTTTTGCTCGGTGCAAATCAAAAAATAGCCAGTGCAAATCGTTTCCAACCCGGTGCAAACTATTTCTTACCCGGTGCAAAGCAAAAAACAGCCGGTGCAAGTCAATTTTAATTGGTGCAAATGATTTCTAAAGCGGTGCAAACCCCTTCAATACCAAAAAATAATAGGATGTTTTGATCTTTTGTTTCTTTTATATTAAGGTGAAAGAAAATTCTTCTCTAAAACACTAATCTGTCTGTAAAAAAAACTACCAAACTTCCAATCCAAAGACAATCAAAATCGATTAATTTTACTTTTAAACCCACCAAAACGGCAATATTTAAAAAATTCCCATACTTTTGCCGAAGAAATAAATACATAATGGCAAAGAATTTAGTTATAGTTGAGTCACCTGCAAAGGCAAAAACAATCGAAAAATTTCTGGGAAGTGATTTCCAAGTCGAATCAAGTTATGGGCATATTGCCGACTTACCGTCTAAAGAAATAGGAGTAGATGTATTGAATGGGTTCAAGCCCAAATACGAAGTTTCGGCCGATAAGAAAGCATTGGTTTCCAAACTTAAAACATTATCTAAAAATGCCGATATGGTTTGGCTGGCTTCCGATGAGGACCGTGAAGGAGAAGCAATCTCTTGGCACCTTGCAGAAGAATTAAAGTTAGATCCTAAGAAAACAAAACGTATCGTTTTTCACGAAATTACAAAAAATGCTATTCTTAAAGCTATTGAGAATCCTCGTGAGATCGATTACAATTTGGTCAACGCACAACAAGCACGTCGTGTACTTGACCGTTTGGTTGGCTACGAATTGTCTCCTGTTTTATGGCGTAAAATTAAAGGCGGATTGTCTGCCGGTCGTGTACAATCAGTGTCTGTTCGTTTGATTGTAGAACGCGAACGCGAAATTCAAAACTTCAAAGCGGTAGCTTCTTATTCGATTGTTGCAGAGTTTACAAACGAAGCTGGAAAATCCTTCAAAGCCAAATTACCTAAGAATTTCAATACTAAAAAAGAAGCCGAAGATTTCTTAAATCAAAACATCGGTTCTATATATAAGGTAGCAGATTTAGAAACTAAACCTACCAAAAAATCACCAACAGCGCCTTTTACAACTTCTACCTTACAACAGGAGGCTGCACGTAAATTGTATTTACCTGTTGGAATCACAATGCAGTTAGCACAACGTTTGTACGAAGCGGGACTTATTACTTATATGAGAACTGATAGTGTAAATCTTTCTGCCGAAGCTATGGAAGCTGCTAAAGCTGAAATCATTTCTTCTTACGGAAAAGAATTCTCTAAACCGAGAACGTTTACCAACAAAAGTAAAGGTGCTCAAGAAGCACACGAAGCGATTCGTCCTACAGACATGTCACGTCATACTGTAAATATCGATAGAGATCAAGCGCGTTTGTATGATTTGATTTGGAAAAGAACTTTAGCATCTCAAATGAGCGATGCCGAATTGGAACGTACCAATGTTAAAATCGAAGCAAACAACCATAAAGAATTATTCACGGCTTCTGGAGAAGTTATCAAGTTTGAAGGGTTCCTTAAAGTTTATTTGGAAGGTCATGATGACGATGAAGAAGAGCAAGAAGGCATGTTGCCAGCCATGAAAGTGAATGAGAAGTTAGTCAACACTTATATTACTGCAACTGAAAGATATTCTCGTGCTGCGGCAAGATATACTGAAGCTTCTTTGGTCAAAAAACTGGAAGAACTAGGTATTGGTCGTCCGTCAACATATGCACCAACCATTTCTACAATCATCAACAGAAATTATGTTGAGAAAGGAAACTTGGAGGGTCAGGAAAGAAACTACACCCAATTAACACTTCAATCTGGAAAAGTAGGAGAGAAGTTACTAAAAGAAAATACAGGTTCTGATAAAGGGAAATTGGTACCAACAGATATTGGAACCATCGTAACTGATTTCTTAGTAAAGAATTTCGATACCATTTTAGATTATAATTTTACTGCCAAAGTAGAACAGGATTTTGATGAAATTGCCGAAGGGAATATCGAATGGGCAAAAATGATGCAGGATTTTTACAATCATTTCCATCCTACCGTTAAAAATGTAGAGGAAAACGCCGAAAGAGAAAGTGGTGAAAGAATTTTAGGTAAAGATCCTAAAACAGGAAAACAAGTAAGTGTTCGTTTAGGGAAATTTGGACCTATGGCTCAAATTGGCGATGCTGAAGATGAAGATAAGAAATTTGCCAGCTTACGTGCTGAACAAAATATTGGAAATATTACTTTAGAAGATGCTTTGAATTTATTTTTACTGCCTAAGAATTTAGGTGAATATAAAGGTGAAGAAGTTGAGGTAAGTAATGGCCGTTTTGGTCCTTACGTACGTCATGGAAGTGCTTTTATTTCTTTGCCAAGAGGAGAAGAGCCACTGGATGTTACCATGGAAAGAGCACAAGAGTTAATTGATGATAAAGCGAGAGCAGATGCGCCAATTGCTACTTATAAAAATGAGCCTGTACAAAAAGGGGTAGGACGTTTTGGTCCTTTCATCAAATGGAACGGATTGTTTATTAATGTGAGTAAAAAATACAATTTCGATAATTTGTCACAATCTGATGTGGTCGAATTAATTGAAGATAAACTTCAAAAAAATATCGATAAAGTAATCCACAACTGGGAAGCTGAAGGTATTTTGGTTGAAAAAGCCCGTTGGGGTCGTTCGGTCATTACCAAAGGTAAAATCAAAATCGAATTGAGCAAAGATGTAGATGCAGCAGCAATGACTTTAGATCAAGTAAAAGAATTGATCGAAAAGAAAACGCCAGTTAAAAAAGCAGCTGCTAAAAAGCCTGCCGCAAAAAAAACAGTTGCAAAAAAGAAATAAGCTATGGCATTTGATTTTTTACAACCGTTAGATGCTGATTTTCTAAACTTTATTCAAGGATTGTCTCCGCAAACTTTGGGTAAAAAGGTAGTGTTTCATACAGATACCGATTTCCCTAATTTAGAAGACGTTTCTATTGCTGTTATTGGCGTACTAGAAAACAGAGGGTTTCCAGATGCTAATGCAGTCGTAAATCTAGACCATATCCGTAAAGAATTTTACAGTTTGTTTCCAGGCAACTGGCAAAAGCAAATTGTTGATTTAGGAAACGTTGTTGAAGGAAATACACCTGAAGATACTTATTATGTTTTAAAGACAGCGATAGCTCGTTTATTAAAGAATAAAATAGTTCCTGTCGTTATTGGAGGTTCACAAGATGTAACTTATGCCATGTATCGGGCCTTTGATCAATTGGAACAAATGGTCAATATGGTTTCGGTCGACAGTAAATTTGACTTTGCAAAAGAAGGAAGTATAGCAGCGCATTCTTATTTGACAAAAATGATTGTCGAAGAACCTAATAATTTATTTAATTATTGTAATATTGGCTTTCAAACATATTTCAATTCGCAAGAAGAAATTGATTTGATCGAAAAATTATATTTCGATGCATATCGTTTAGGAGAAGTTTGTAGTAATCCTGCAATTGCCGAACCTGTTTTTCGAGATGCTGATTTGGTGAGTTTCGATTTGTCGTCTGTAAAGTCCTCATATTCAGGTAATTTTAGTACTTTTGTACCCAATGGTTTTTCCGGAAAAGAAATTTGCTCCCTGTCCAGATATGCTGGAATTAGCGATAAAGTATCCGTTTTTGGTATCTTTAATCACAATAATTCGAAAGCTGAAGCTAGTTTGATTTCTCAAATACTGTGGTATTTTGTCGAAGGATTTCATTATCGCTCGAACGAATATCCGTTTGGGACTAAAGAAAATTACATCAAATATATTGTAGCGCTCGATGAAGATTTAATTTTCTATAAGAGTAATATTACAGAAAGATGGTGGATTGAAATTCCTTTTATTACCAGCGGGAACAATAAATTAAAGAAAGCTACGTTATTGCCTTGCGCACACGAGGATTATTTAGCAGCTTGCGGAGGAGAAGTTCCAGAAAGATGGTGGAAAGCACAACGCAAAAACATGATTTAACAGAGAATATAATAACAGAAATAAAGCGTAAAAGAACTAAATTCAATTTTTTTAAGGTTTTTTTAATAAAAAAATTGTTTTTTAGAAAATAAATAAATAGGTTTACGCCCTTAAAACTTATGAATACATACATAACCCAAATTTATATGAAGAAGTTCATTTTATTAACAGCGTTGGTTTCATTTTTATACAGCTGCGGATCTAAAGATAATGGTCAGCTTGTAGGCGTTAAAGGCAAGAAATGGAATCCTGAAAAACCTTACGGAATGACATTGGTACCTGGTGGTGCTTATATCATGGGTAAATCTGATGATGATTTAGCCAATGTACAAGATGCACCAACTAAAACGGTAACAGTGCGTTCATTCTACATGGATGAAACAGAAATTACTAATAGTGAGTACAGACAGTATGTTCACTGGGTCAGAGACTCAATTGTGAGAATGCGTTTGGCTATTTCTGCTGACGAATTAGGAGAAAAAAACGATCCTAAAGGCAAGTCAAAAAAAGGAGGAAGTATTGCTGATTATGCATTCGTTGATGCTGATACTACAAAAATGAGCGTGTATGACAAGTACATGTATGATAACTATTATAGCGTTGGTTCAGGTGATGATCCGTATGCTGGTAGAAAATTAAATAAAAAAGTTCCATTAAAATGGAAAACTGGAGAATATCCAGATGCTTATTACACTGAAGTAATGGACTCTATGTATATTCCTACTGAAGAAGCTTACAATGGTTTAAGAACTATTGATGTAGAAAAATTGAAATTCCGTTACTCTTGGATGGATATTCAAGCTGCTGCAAAAGCTAAAAAAGGAAAACGTAAAGAGTTTATCCGTAAGGAAGAAGTACAAATATATCCTGATACAACTGTATGGATTAAAGATTTCGCATACTCTTATAATGAACCAATGCATAATGATTATTTCTGGCATGCTGCTTACGGGGATTATCCTGTAGTTGGAGTTAACTGGAAACAAGCAAAAGCATTCTGTGCTTGGAGAACATTATATCATAATGCTGAAAGAAAAAGACGTCACCAAGATTTCGTAAGTACTTACAGACTTCCAACAGAAGCTGAGTGGGAATATGCTGCTCGTGGTGGATTAGAATCTGGAACTTATCCTTGGGGTGGTCCTTATGCTAGAAACGATAGAGGATGTTATTTGGCTAACTTTAAGCCAGCTCGTGGAGATTATGCTGCTGACCAAGCATTATATACTGTAGAAGCACAATCATACGAACCAAATGATTATAACTTATACAATATGGCTGGTAACGTAGCTGAGTGGACTGATTCTTCTTACGATCCTGCTGCTTATGAATATGTTTCAACTATGAATCCTAACGTTTCAGATGCAAAAAACATGCGTAAAGTGACGCGTGGTGGATCTTGGAAAGACGTTGCTTATTACCTACAAGTAAGTACTCGTGATTTTGAATACGCTGATTCAGCAAGAAGTTATATCGGTTTCCGTACAATCCAAGATTATATGGGTGTTGATGCAACTAAAAATGCAAGCAAATAATTAACCAAACTTTATTTTTTTATATTTAACTAACTTAACTAAATTTTATTATTATGGCAATTTTAAGCAAAAAAGCAATGAACTTCGCTTACGGTATGGGAGCGGCAGTAGTAATCATCGGAGCATTATTCAAAATTACTCACTTCGAATTAGGTCCTTTAACTGGAACTCTAATGCTTTCGATAGGATTATTAACAGAGGCGTTCATTTTTGCATTATCTGCATTTGAACCAGTTGAAAAAGATCTTGACTGGTCATTAGTTTACCCTGAATTAGCTGGTGGTGAATCATCAGGTGGTAAAAAAGAGAAAAAAGAAGATGCTCAAGGTTTATTGTCTCAAAAATTAGATGCAATGTTGAAAGAGGCTAAAATTGACGGTGAATTAATGTCAAGTTTAGGAAACAGCATCAAAAACTTCGAAGGAGCTGCAAAAGCAATTACTCCAACAGTTGATTCAATGGCTGGACAAAAGAAATATGCTGAAGAAATGTCTATGGCAGCTGCTCAAATGGAAGCATTAAACAGCTTATACAAAATACAATTAGAAAGTGCTTCTCGTAATGCACAAGCTAACAGCGAAATTGCCGATAACGCTTCTAAATTAAAAGAACAAATGCAGTCTATGACTTCTAACATTGCTTCATT
>JBDTNG010000063.1:0-1832 GCA_039933895.1 Flavobacterium sp.
CCAAGGAATCATTGTATGTTGGTATCCGAGAATTTAAAGCCGGAAATCGCGTAGAAGATGTGGGTAACGCTATTCAAAAATATACGGAAAGCCACGGTTATGGAGTTGTTAGAGAATTGGTTGGACATGGTGTTGGTCAAAAAATGCACGAAGATCCAGAAATGCCAAATTACGGAAAACGAGGTCGTGGAAAACTTTTTGTAGAAGGAATGGTTGTCGCTATAGAACCTATGATTAATATGGGAACGAAAAATATCAAACAACTCAAAGACGGCTGGACAATTCTAACCGCCGATGGCAAACCAAGTGCTCATTTCGAACACGATGTAGCCTTAATTGACGGCAAACCAGAGATTTTATCGACGTTTGCATATATCTATCAAGCTTTAGGAATTGTGAGTAACGAGGAGGATGAGTTTAGAAAAGTACCTTTGGTCATTTAGTTATTTCAGGAAGATTCACAAAGCTAACGCAGAGATTCGCAAAGATTTTATTTTAAAATTAAAATGACAAAATGAACGAAGATTTAATAAAAATCTCTAAAGATTTAGAAACTCTTTCATACAAAATAATTGGTTTGGCAATTGAAGTACATAGACAATTAGGACCTGGTCTTTTAGAATCAGCGTATCAACAATGTCTGTATTATGAAATTAAAAAAGCAGGTTTGAAAGTTGAAAAAGAAATAACGCTTCCTATAACCTACAAAGAAATCAAACTCGATCAAGGTTACCGAATTGATTTGCTTGTTGAAGATAAATTGGTTATTGAATTAAAAACTGTTGAAAGTTTTACTTCTGTACATTTTGCACAAATACTTACCTATTTGAAATTAGGAAATTATCCATTAGGATTATTAATCAATTACAATTCTAAAATATTAAAAAACAATATAAAAAGATTTATCAATTCTAATCTTTAAAAAACTTTGCGAATCTCTGCGTTAGCTTTGTGAATCTCTGCGTAATAAAATGAAAAAAGCTTTTAAACACATCCTCAATACCATTCCTCGCCCTTTACTTATTCGTTTGAGTTATGTGGCACGCCCTATTATTGCATTTTCATTAAAGGGAACTAATTTTACTGATCCCATCGATGGAAAAAGTTTCAAATCGATGTTGCCTTACGGATACGAAACCCAACGCAATAATGTACTTTCTCCAAGTACGCTATCGTTAGAGCGCCATCGTTTACATTGGTTGTATCTTAACGAAAAAACAGACTTTTTTACAGTTCCAAAAAAAGTATTGCATTTTGCTCCTGAACAAGCATTTTACAAACTTTTTCGAAATCAAAAGAATCTGGATTACACCACAACCGATTTATTTTCTCCATTGGCCGATGTGAAAGCAGATATTTGCGACTTGCCTTTTGACGATAATCAATATGATGTAATTCTTTGCAACCACGTATTAGAACACATTCCGGATGACACCAAGGCTATGCAGGAATTGTTTCGAGTTTTGAAACCTGGTGGAATGGCAATTTTACAAATTCCACAAGATTTAAAAAGAGAAACTACATTTGCAGACGATTCTATTACCGACCAAAAAGAACGTGCTAAAATATTTGGTCAATACGATCACGTTCGCATTTATGGTCGCGATTATTTTGATAAATTAAGAAGCATTGGTTTTACTGTTGTCGAAGAAGATTATACCAACAAAATAGCTCCAGAATTAGTGGAAAAATACTGTTTGGCAAAAGGTGAAATTATTCCAGTTTGTTTTAAATAACGAACAAATTATTTTGATGGATTCAAACAAAGCAGAATTTGTTATATTTAATTCAAGTTGCTAGTTAGTATTGTATAAAAAACAAAGCAGAGGTTT
>JBDTNG010000064.1:0-4726 GCA_039933895.1 Flavobacterium sp.
GGCAGCAGCTCCAGCACCAAAAAAGAAGAAGAAAAAATAATTAGCTATTATAAAAAACCGAGTATTTACTCGGTTTTTTTATGGGTTTTCTAAACAGTTAGGAAATAATTTATCTAAACCAATTTCCAATTTTATGAAATATTTGTTCAATGAAATTATGTTTTACGTAAATTTGGCCCTTTACATCATCTTGTAGTTTAATATTATAGTTACTGTTCCTCCCAACTATAATTTCTTTATCTCCCATACCCATAAAAGAAAAAACTAAAGTTTCACCTTCTTGAGCTTTTATAGTATAAAAACCGTCAAAATTCGTTTGAGTTCCAATTTGAGTTCCTTTGATGACAACATTAACGCCTGGAAGAGGACTAGAGGCATCACTTACTATTCCAGTAATGTCTTTTTCTAAATGAACAATAGCTGGAGCTGGTTTTCCTAATAAAACCCTCTTATCAGTTTGCTCAGTTTTTACAGTTTCTTGTGCAGTAACTTCCTGATTTCCTAATGCTAAAAAACTAATAATAGCCGAAGTTGTTGCTAGCCAAATAGTGCTTTTTTCTTTTGGAAAAATCAAATCACGATCTAATTGTGTATTTAAAAAGCGTCCGCAAAGATTTTTATCTTTTTTATATGCTGTAGCAATTTGCCTGTCGGATGCAGTGGTAAAATCGAATACATTCTTTTGGCAAGAAGCACAAAATTTTCCTTTTTCAGTCGCAGACATGACTTGCCAGTTTTCATGACAAGGATTTGGAATAGCGATATTGATTTTTTGTTTCATCCTTTGTACACTTTAAATAGGTTCTATATAATGTATAGAGACTATTTAAAGCAAAAAGGTTGGGATGAACGTTAATTATTTTGAATTAACTTTTATTTCAAAAGTTTTATTCCAGTTTTTACCAGTAACAAAAATGGTTTTGGTAATAGCGTTGTAGGCAATTCCGTTTAAAGCGTCTTCTGGCGTAACATCAGCTAATTTTCTCAAGCCTGACAAATCAACCAATGCTTCAACGGCTCCGCTTTCTGGATCGATGATGATAATAGCGTCTTTTTCCCAAATATTAGCATAGATTTTTCCATTAATCCATTCTAATTCATTTACCTTTTTGATTTTATCAGTATTGGTATATACATTAATAGAACCAATCATTTTTTGATTTTCAGGATTCATTTTCCAAATTTTTTCTGTTCCATCTGATTGATAAATGTTTGTTCCGTCATTTGTCATTCCCCAACCTTCGATATTTTTATCAAACGCGAACGTTTTTTCTAGTTTTAAAGTCGCAGCATCATAAATAAATCCAGTTTTTTCCTGCCATGTCAACTGGAAGAGTTTTCCATTAATGAATGTGATTCCTTCTCCAAAATATTTAGAATCAATATCAATTTGTTTTATAACTTTTCCTGTTTTATAATCGGTTTTTCTAAAATTTGAAGTTCCGTTTTTTCCAGTACTTTCAAATAAATCATTGCCATGAAACTCGAAGCCTTCTGTAAAAGCACCAGCATCGTGTGGATACGTATTTAGAATAGTGTAAGTCAATATTTTTGGTTCAATACTAGAAACCAATTCAATTCTTGTGGAAGTTTCAGTACTGTCACCTTCAAAATAAACTTTCGATTTTAGATTTTGATACCCTAATTTTTCTTTCGTTAAAGGATAGTCAAATTTGGCATTTCCTTTTACAGCACCTATTTTTATATCATTATTAAAGTAAACTACAGAGTCAATAACTTTATTTTCGGCGTTTTTTAAGGTCAATGATACAACGTCATTATTGTGAAACATAGCTTTAAATTGCGATTCATCAATAGAAAATAAATTTTCTTTATTATTTTTACCATTATCACAACTTGTAAAAAGGGAAATTAAAGTTATGATAGTTAATACGTTATGCTTTTTCATTACTATTTTTTTTGAGATTACAATATACAACACGATTTTATATAAAACAAAGCGCTTGCAAAAATATAAAAAGATTGTATATTTGCACCGGCAAGTCCTACACGACCAGCTCCTACAGACTCCTCCAGGGTGGGAACACAGCAAAGGTATGCGGTTGAGCGGTGCGATGTAGGTCGCTTGCCATTTTTTTTAATTGCAAGGAAATAAATCTTTTTCCAACAATGTTATCTCCCTTTGTGGAGATTTTTTATTTTTACAGCAATCTTAATTTTATGAATTTATCTTGGCAAATAGTGCGATTTGCACTCAAGGAAACTTTTTCCATTTCTTACGGGAATTATTCTCATAGGGATGCTTTGATAATTACCTTAAAACAAAATGGGATTTCAGGTTATGGCGAATGTACTGCCATAGATTATTACCAAATTAACCTAAACGATTTTACTCAAAAATTAGATTCAATTAAAACTTTAATTGAAAATCATCAAACAATATATCCTATAGCATTTTATGACTTTTTATTATCTTTAGAATTGCCTAGTTTTTTACGTTCAGCTTTAGATTGTGCGTATTGGGATTTATATGGAAAATTAGAAAATAAGAGTTTTTTAGAATTGAATTCAATTGAAATTGGCGAGCTCCCAGAATCTTCTATTACAATTAGTGTGGCTACTATCGAAGATCAGATTGAAAAGATTGAAGCTTCAAAATGGAGTAAATTCAAAGTCAAATGCAATCGCTTTGATAAGGAATCTATTGAAAAATTGGTAGCATTAGATAAAAATATAGCATTAGATTCAAACGGAAGTTTTACGCCGAATGATTGTAGTTGGTTAGAAAATTATGAGCATTCAAGTAAGTTTACTTATATGGAACAACCTATGCCGCCGAATCATTATTTGACTTTACACCAAAACTTATTTGCAAATTGGATGGCAGATGAAGATTGCCAATCGACTATAAATTTATTCACTTTACAACCACATTATAACAGTATTAATGTCAAATTGGTTAAATGTGGTGGATTAACACCTGCATTAGAATTAATAGCCGCCGCCAATTTATTTGGTTTTAAAACAATGATTGGATGTATGACAGAATCTACTATTGGTATTTCGGCCGGAGCAGTTTTATCGCCTTTGGTTGATTTTGCTGATTTGGATGGTGCCAATTTAATTGCCAATGATATGGCCAACGGAAGTAAAATTGTAAACGGAAAAATACAACTATCTGAAAAACCCGGATTGGGGATTTCAATAAATTAAAAAAATAAAAATGAGCAAAATAGTTTTAATTACAGGCGGTTCGTCAGGAATTGGGAAGTCAATTGGTGAGTTTCTACATGAAAAAGGTTTTATTGTTTTTGGCACCAGCCGAAACCCTGAAAAAATACAAAATTCAGTATTTCCATTAATTGCTTTGGATGTACGAGATGCAATTTCGATTGAAAAAGCAGTGTCTGAGGTTATTTTAAAAGCTGGAAAAATTGATGTATTAATCAATAACGCTGGCGTTGGAATTACCGGACCTATTGAAGAAATTCCAACACAAGAAATCAAAAATCATTTTGACACCAATTTTTTTGGCCCAATAGAAGTAATAAAAGCTGTTTTACCACAAATGAGGTCTCAAAAATCAGGCTTAATTATCAATATAACATCGATAGCTGGTTATATGGGATTGCCATACAGAGGTATTTATTCTGCATCGAAAGGCGCTTTGGAATTAATTACTGAAGCCTTGCGTATGGAAACCAAATCTTTTGGAATTCATATTACAAATGTAGCTCCTGGCGATTTTGTAACTAATATTGCTGCGGGACGTTATCATGCACCCGTGATTAAAGGTTCAGCTTATGAAATTCCTTATGGTAATACATTAAAATCGACGGACGAACATGTGGACAGCGGAAGTAATCCAAATGAAATGGCAGGCGCTATTTATGCCATTATCCAAAACCCAAATCCAAGAATACATTATAAAGTAGGTGCTTTTATGCAGAAGTTTTCTATTGTTTTAAAACGTGTGCTTCCGGATAAAGTTTACGAAAAAATGTTAATGAACCATTATAAATTGTAATTTTGCATTCAAATTTTTACACAACAATAATTTAATATACAAAAAATGAAATTTTTTATCGACACCGCCAATTTAGATCAGATTAGAGAAGCACAAGCACTTGGTGTTTTAGATGGAGTTACCACAAATCCATCATTAATGGCAAAAGAAGGAATTACAGGAAAAAATAATATTTTAAAACACTACGTTGACATTTGTAATATTGTTGAAGGAGATGTAAGTGCCGAAGTAAATGCAATGGATTTAGAAGGTATGATTAGAGAAGGTGAGGAGCTAGCTGATTTACATGATCAAATTGTTGTTAAATTACCAATGACTGCTGAAGGTATTAAAGCTTGTAAATATTTTTCTGATAGAGGTGTTAGAACAAATGTAACACTTATCTTTTCTGCTGGACAGGCTTTATTGGCAGCAAAAGCAGGAGCAACTTACTGTTCACCTTTCTTAGGAAGGTTAGATGATGTTTCTACTGATGGTTTGAATTTAATTGATGAGATTCGTCAAATTTATGACAATTACGGATTTGAAACTCAAATTCTTGCAGCTTCTATTCGTCATACAATGCATGTTGTAAACTGTGCTAAGATCGGTGCTGATGTAATGACAGGTCCTTTATCTTCAATCATGGGATTGTTGAAACACCCATTAACAGATATCGGTATTGCTCAATTTATTGCTGATTACGAAAAAGGAAATAAATAATACTTTTCAAGTAGACATAAAAAAAGCGATTTCAAT
>JBDTNG010000065.1:0-15594 GCA_039933895.1 Flavobacterium sp.
AATAAGTCTTGAAAAACGCCTCAATTGAGGCGTTTTTTTTTATCCTATTCACAATAAGTATGAATGGTTTTGTAAAGTTCTTCCACATCTACAGGTTTACTGAGCACTTTTAGAATATTAGACGCCGAAAAAAGTTCTTTGTTCACATCTTCAGATATAGCCGTCAAAGCTACTATGGGAATATTTGGCTTTAGCTTTGAAATGGTATCTGATGCTTCAAATCCGTCCATAATGGGCATCATAATATCCATTAATATCAAATCATAATCGTTCTCTTTTACTTTATTACAAGCTTCTAAACCATCATTGGCCACATCACAGGAATATCCTTTTCTAACAATGATTCTTTGTGTAATTAGCTGGTTCGTTTTATTGTCTTCAACCAATAAAATTTTAATCGTCGAAGGGTCTTTTATTTCTTTAGTACCTATCTTTAAATCAGTCGTTTCTTTGTACACATCAAAATCTAATGAAAAAGAAATAGTGGTTCCTTTATCTGGTTCAGAATCTATCACAATTGTTTTATCAAATAATGCCAATGTTTTTTTTACTAAGGTTAATCCTAAACCAGTACCTCCATATTCATAATTGATTTTATCGGAACCTTGAAAAAACAAATCGTAAATTTTATCTTTAATTTCAGATGCAATTCCAATACCAGAATCTTTAATTGTGAATTGAATTTCCGATTTCACTTCATCTACATTTATTTTTTTGGCTTCAACAATTATATTTCCATCTTTAGTGAATTTAAAGGCGTTGTCAATTAAACTAAACAGCACTTGATATAACTTGGATTCATCGAATATTAATTTATCCGCAATTGTATTATCAAAAACCAGAGTGCTATTGTTATTATTTCCTCTGTTTTTTTTGACTAAGGATAGTATTTTAGTAAGCAGTTCTTCTAAATAAATCGTATTTTTTTTAGGAACATAATCTTTATCAAAACTATCTAAGACATTGATTTCAATAATGTTTCCGGATAAATTATAAAGACTTTGAACTGACGATTGCAACTGATCGATGTTTTTTTCATAATTGCTTTTATCTTCTCTCATCAAATGAAGTAAACCATTTAAGGTATATATCGGAGTTCGTAATTCATGAGAAATTGTATCTAATAATTTCTTTTTGATAGTCAAAGCTTCTTCTAATTCAGAATTGACTTGATGAAGCATTGCATTTTTTTCATTCAATAAATTATTGATAGACGTTTTAAATTTTGCATTTCGGTATTGAAAATAATATAATATCAATAAAATAATAATGATGATCAGACAAAGTACAAGTAAAGAATTTTTATATTTTAAATTTTCACTTTTAAGCTCATTTTGCTTAATAATGGATTGAAATTCAATATTTTTAACCTCTAACGTTCTCTTTTGATTAAGAGAAAGGTTCATTTTTACGACTCTGTATACCAATCGCTTTTTAAAATAGTTATTGGCTATTCTTAAATTAATTGAGGCCTCTTTGTATTTTTTTTGTTTTTCATACAATTCACCTGAAATCAGATAGTACCTTGATTTTAATAAAAAATCATCATCATGGTTTTGAAATATATCCGATTTTTTAACCGTTTCTAAATATTCAAAAGCTTGATCAAATTGATTCAGATTATAATAACACTCCGCAATAAACAAATCAATTTCCGGCTGATCAGAATCACCTCCTGTTTCCTTATTAATTTTTAAAAATGCTAGTGAATTCTCAAGTGTTTTACGCCAATCTTCTTTTTTTAAGTATAAAAGAGTAAGATTGTAATACAAATCAACTTGTTTTTCTTTTGGAGCATATTTAGTTAGATATTCTTTGGACAGTAAGGTATATTTTTCGTCCAATGCTTCGTTTCCTTGAGAATTATAAAATACGGCTAAATGCTCATAATATTCTCCCCGAATACAATTGTTGTTGTGTTCATACAATACCTTATCTACTTTGTCTAAAGTTTTTTTTGCTGAATTGTAATCATATTGCGTTATATAGAAATAGGAAATTTCCAGATATAAATATAAAAGCTGATCATAATTTTTTTGAGAAATTAACCGCTTCTCTAAATTATCAATGATTTTAGTGCCTTGTTCATATTGATCATAATTGTTTTGAGAAATTAATTTTTTGGCTTTCTCAAATTCTCTTAAAACAATGCTATCAATGGCTTGTTGCTGTGATACAGCGAAAGATTGTAAAGTGAAAAAAAAGAGCAAACTCCCTAAATAGAATATCGGAAATTTTAAAAATCTATTTTTAAATAAAGACTTCCCCATTGCTTCTATAAGTTTCACAATACTAGTAATTAGTAAATGAATTTACGACAATATTTGCTTTTAATCAAATATATCCGACTAACAAAAACAATATCCTGTTAAAGATGCTATTTGAAATAATTAATCTCAAAATATAATAAAAACAATCCTTTCAATTCATTTTGAAAGGATTGCTCTTTTTGATTATTGGACTTCCTTTCCCTTAACCATATTAGAAGCCAAACCAGTTACAATAGCAGAAGCTGCAAATCCAAACATCCCCGAAGCAATAATTGCATGCCCAGCAAATACAGTGTCATTTGCAATGGTATCGTTAAACATCGTTCCTCCTGCAATTCCCGCAACGATTCCAATTACTGAAAAAGCAAGATAACTCACCCAAGGTTCTGGCTGTGGTTTCCAAGGTACTGGATCTGGATCTGGAGTTGGCTTTGGTCTACGCCACCATCCTGGGTATTTTGTCCCACACCAACCTAATGCTGCAAAAAATAAAGTTCCCATAGTTTTTGTTTTAGATAATGCCTACTCTTAAGCTTTTCGGCTTACGCTCAATTAGTTAACAACACTTAAAGATAATAATTAAAATTAAAAAGTAAGGAAAATTCTTATATTTTTGAAAAATAAATATTTCATTTGTTTACAATAATGAGGCTGTTTTAAAAACTATATATTGAATCCTATTTCTCTTTGGAAGCTTTTTTTGTATCATTGTACCAAAGAATCTCCTTATGTTATATGTCATTTATAGTATCGTTTGTAGTGTTTTAGTTGGCGTTTTATTAAAAATTGTCAAAAAAGGAAACGGTAGTTTTAAACAAATTATAACTTGGAATTATCTCTTCGCTTTACTCCTAACCTATTGTGTTTATCACCCGAAATTCAATCTAACTTTCGGATTTTCAACAGGTCTTATTCTTTCAATACTGTGTATTTTACTTCCCGCTATTTTTATTTTTCAAGCCAAAGCCATCAAATACAACGGAATCGTAAAAACTGATATCGCCCAACGCTTGTCTTTAGTGACATCACTCATTTGCTCTTATTTTATTTTTCATGAGGCATTCAATTCTTATAAAATTATTGGCTTAGGTTTTGCGTTTATTGCCATTTTCTTCACACTTTACAAAAAAAACACAACAGCCAACAAAGAAAACAAACCCTACTATCTTTTACTCATATTGTTAGGTTTTGGTGTTATCGATGTGCAGTTTAAAGCGATTGCCGGCTTAAGTGAAATATCTTTTACAGAAGTTCTTTACCTGGTCTTCATCGGAGCATTTATCATTGCTGCCTTTATTTCAAGCTATGCTGTTTTTAAGAAAAAAGAATTGTTCGATATCAAAAACGCACTTTGGGGACTTGCTGTTGGTATCCTTAATTTTGGAAATATCTGTTTTTATATCAAAGCACATCAAGCACTTTCAACCAGTCCATCTACTGTTTTTGCTGGAATGAATATGGGCGTAATCGTGTTGGGAAGTTGTATTGGTATCCTTATTTTTAAAGAGAGGATTTCTAAACTGAACTATATTGGAATTTTCTTAGCCATCATCTCAATAGTGTTTATCACGTACTCACAATTGAAGTAAATTACATTTAATATTGATTGAATTACCTCCAGTAACACTTGAACGACCTCCATCAACACTTGAACGACCTTCAGTAACACTTGAATGACCTCCAGTAACGCTTGTATTGCCTATCTCTTTATACATTTACCTAACAGTATCAAACTAATCGCATAAAAAAAGCCCCAATATATATCGGGGCTTCTATTATTTGGCTTCAGCAGCCTTTTCTTTTCTTGTCTTATAATTGTGAAGGTAATCTCCTTTAGGTTTTCCTAGGTCGAAAGAACTAAATTTCGTTAGAAAACGCGTACTTGTTCTTGCTTCATCTTTATCCATGTTTTCATATTCTATACGATACAAAGCCGAATACATTTCTGCACGTCCTACACCGTGATAACAGTGAATTAAAACCGGATAATTAGCCTTGTCATCCATAATCTTATAAAAGGTATCCAAATTGTGCTGTTGTGGTACCTGATCTGATCCATTATTAAAATAATTAACACCTGGAATTTTAGCAATAGCTTCTTTTTCAGCGGTTAATTCTACTGGAATTTCAGGATTATTAACCAGGTCTCCTGTTCCCGGAAAACGCAAATCAACTATACTTTTAATATGGTATTTCTTTACATAGTCAGCAATTTCATTCGGAGGAATTACACCACTTTTATATACTTTCCCTTCTGTAATCGTTTCAAAATTATTATTGATATTCATATCATAATAGTATTTACCGCCAAAACCGGCAGCAAGTGCTACTACGATTATAAGAATTGTTTTTACTTTAGGACTCATAGGTATTTATTTATTGTGCAAATGTATAAGTTTAAATCTATTTGAAATAAAAAATTGTGTTAACTAATTCAAAGACATTTTTTTATCAATTATTCTTTCCATATAATCCTGAAGAAAGGCCTTCGCTCCAATTTTAAGTTGCGCAACTTCATTGTTATTTAAAGTTGAAAGTAGGTTTTTCTCCAAACCATAATCATTTTTCAAAAACACTCCGGTAATATCTTTTCCATCGAAAGTACAAATGTAATTGCCTTGCATGAATTGGTACTGGTTTCCATTGAAGTTAAAAACAAAAGGTTTGATTTTTGTATCACCAACCAAGCTTCTTCCCCAGCTTCTGAAAGGTTTTTGATACCCAATAAGGTCCAATATTGTTGGATAAATGTCTATTTGTTGCGCAAAATCAGTATTTACACCCTGCAAAGTACTGTTTGGTTTATAAATCAAAATAGGAACGGCTTGTCGGTTAATTACCAAATTGTAAAAAGGATAATACGTTTGGTTACAATGGTCCGCAGTGATGATAAAAATCGTGTTGTTAAACCAAGGTTGCTTTTTGGCCGACTCAAAGAATTTTTTGAAAGCAAAATCAGTATAACCTACCACCTGGTGCATTGGAATTGTCCCTTTTGGAAAAGTATTCGCATACTTTGCTGGCGGAATAAACGGTTCATGCGAAGAAACCGTAAATATTGTGGCCAAAAAGGGTTTCTTTTTCTGGTCTAATTCCTTCTTCATGAACTGCATGAAAGGCTCATCCCAAATCCCCCAGGATCCATCGTATTCAGTATCATTATTAAATTCCGTTCTTCCATAATAATGGTCAAAGCCCAATATATTTCCAAAGCCTAAAAAGCCCATAGAACCATTGGCAGCACCATGAAAGAATGAAGTGTCGTAACCTAGTTCCTTTAATACAGAAACTAAAGATTGTATTTTTTGCTTTGGATAAGGTGACGAAGTAAAAGCATCTCTAAACGATGGAATTCCTGCAATAACAGACGACATTCCATGAATTGATTTGCTTCCATTGGCGAAAGCATTCGTAAAAATCAAACTGTGTTGCGACAACGAATCGATAAAAGGGGTATAACTTTTATAATCTGGAATGGTATAATTTTTATTGAACGCGCCTAAGTATTCTCTTCCTAAACTTTCAGTGATAATGATAACAATATTGGGCTTTGTCGCAGGATTATTTTTGTATTGTTTAATAGGTTGAATGCTATTTTCAATTTGTGCATCGGTCACCAGATTAATTTTTTTGAAGCTATTCGAATTCATCGTACGAATCAAAGAGAATGGCGTATTCAAAACAATATCTGCATGCTGCGTTTTAGTTACATATCTACTCGCATCGATAACATTAATAGGTCGTGTACTCTTTTTGAAGTCACCACGAATACCACCAACAACTATAGTTCCAATAACTACAAACCCAAGTATTGAGAAAGAAAAATACTTCATCTTACTACAGTGTACAGAAGTTGGTTTAACTTTTACTTTCTTATAAAGATAAATCCACAGAAACAACAATATAAAAAACAACACATAAACATGCCAATAATTGACAATAAAGCGAGAAAACATACTGCCTTTATTGGTTTCATTTTTCGCAATATCCATCACAGCAATTGTTGTTCTTGCATAAGTGAATCGGTAATAAATAAAATCTAGAAAATTAGTAGCGTAAGCAATAGCATTACATATAAAGTAAACCCAGAGTAAGAACCGTTGGTAATTTTTCGAAGTATTAATCCAAAAAGGCAAGATTGATAATAGAATGAACAACAAATTGACATATAAAATAGCCGTTGTATCAAACACTAAACCGTGGTATTCTAAAGTAAAAAATTGCCCAACAGAATCTACTTTTAGTAATGTATAGTTGTATAAAAAGAAGGCTAATCTGGCGAAGAAATAAAATAAATAAGCTAATAAAATTCTATAAAAAAGGGCTTTATATTCTTGAGATCTGAAAAATTTAAACATTGAAGGTCTGTTTTTGAATGTACTTGTAAAAGTAGAAAAATATAATCTTACGAGAGAATTTTAATACATAATATTTATTTAAGAATTATAAAACAAAAACTATCTTTGTGATACTTATACGATGTTTTATGGAAGAATGTATTTCGGTTTTTGATATGCTTAAAATTGGTGTTGGACCCTCAAGTTCCCATACGCTAGGGCCTTGGCGTGCAGCGGAACGGTTTTTAAACGAATTAACTGAAGAGAACATCTTAGAAAAAATAAACCGGGTACGAGTAGATTTATACGGATCACTTTCTTTAACAGGAACTGGACACGCAACAGATTTAGCCGTTATGCTAGGTTTAAGCGGACAAGATCCTGAATACATTCCTGTGGAAAATATCTCGGGAATTATCAAATCAATTGAAGACAAACACGAAATAAATTTAGGCAACAAAATTGTCATTCCTTTTTTCTTCTTACAAGATATTGTTTTCAATAAAAACTTCTTGCCGTTTCATGCGAATGGTTTGACTTTTACCGCTTATACCACAGACGATAAAGAATATGTTTCCACTTTCTATTCTATAGGAGGTGGATTTGTAGTCAAAGAAGAACGCACAGACGCTAAAGAAAAGATCGAAATAAAATGTGCTTTCCCCTATCCTATTAATTTGGCTTCAGAATTATTAACCTATTGCCAAACTCAAAATAGAAAGATTTCAGAAATCGTTTACGAGAATGAAAAAGCAATGCGTACTGAGGAAGTCATTGATCATGAATTAATGCGCATTTGGAAAACCATGCTCGAATGTATGTATATTGGTTGTCATAGCGAAGGAATTTTACCAGGCGGTTTACATGTGCGTCGTCGTGCTTTCGATATGCATCAGAATTTAATTGGTTTGGCTAATTATTCTAATCCACAGGAATGGTTAGAATCTATCCGAAAAACAGAAGTTAAATTCCGTCAGATCTTAAAATGGGTAAGCTGTTTTGCTTTGGCAGTAAATGAAGTTAACGCGGCGCTAGGTCGTGTAGTTACTGCACCAACAAACGGAAGTGCCGGAGTCATACCAGCCGTTTTAATGTATTATTTGGTTATCGAGAACCACGATGCAGGAGAAAAAGAAATCAAACAATTCTTAATGGTTGCTGGAGAAATTGGAAGTATTTTCAAAAAGGGAGCTACTATTTCTGCAGCGATGGGTGGCTGTCAAGCAGAAATTGGTGTTTCATCATCTATGGCTGCAGCCGCTTTGTGTGAACTGATGGGTGGTACTCCAGAACAGGTTTTGATGGCTGCAGAAATTGCCATGGAACATCACTTAGGAATGACTTGCGACCCAATTGGTGGTTTGGTTCAGATTCCATGTATTGAAAGAAATACCATGGGCGCAATTAAAGCTATTAACGCCGCCGAATTAGCATTAGAAACCGATCCAAAAAATGCAAAAGTTCCTTTGGATAAAGTGATCAATACTATGTGGCAAACGGCAAAGGATATGAATAATAAATACAAAGAAACTTCAGAAGGCGGTTTGGCTATTGCAGTAAACATGGCAGATTGTTAAATTAATTTTTATCATATGAAAATCAGACTTAGCATAATCATATTTATCTTATGTAACTTACTGTATGCACAGGAAAATCGTTTTATTAATTCTGATACGAAGTTATATACAAGCAAAAGCAATGCAACTAAATTCTTAGGTTATTTCGGTTATGGTGCGCAAATACAAATCATTTCCCAAGACAATGATGGATGGAGTAAAATAAAATCGGATAATTTATCGGAAGGATATGTGCAAACTAAATTTATTTCCGAAAGATTAAATGCCTCCAATGTTCATCCAATTGATCCCAAAAACCCAATCATTAGAGCCGATTCTTACTATGGAAACAATCACTTATTTGTCATGACCGCTTCGGTAAAAGCAAGGGTTCTTCCAGATAAAACTTCAAAAGCAAGACAAATTCTGTCAACTGGCGATCCTGTTGCTGTTAATTATTGCCCTGCAAATACAGAAGAATGGGTCAATATTTCTGGTTCATTTGATACAGAATTAGTAACTTATATTCAAAGAAAACATTTAGGAAAAAGACCTGTTTTTGATGAAATGGTAAAAGAATTTGACAAATTAGCGACTTTCAATATTGCTGAAAGAAAAACAGTATCCGAGAGATTAGTGGAATTAGCCTGGAACAGTGATCCAAAAACATTACTTCCGGCGTACGACAGATATTATTATGTAACCAAACAATTGCAAAACGAAAAATTGATTGCTGATACTGAAATGTATATGACTTTGGCAAAAGGTCTAGTCAATCATAAATCTTCAGAAGAGGTTAAAGCTTTTTTAAAAAATGCTGCATTTGTAATCGATAATATTTCTTTCAAAGACTTTAAAATCTCACAAAAAGAATTGGTTCAACACTTTGGAAAGCCCACTGAAATTAAAACAATTAGTGATGAATGTGGTGTCTATTTAAGCGATACTTTTTACTATTATCCTGACTTTGAAATTGCTGTTGATGAGAAAAAAAACAATGCAGAATTGGTTAAAGTATATCTAAATGAGCATACCAAATTTGTTATTAATTCTAGCGCTGTTTTAGATCATACGCTTTCTGAAAAGGATTTTATCACTAAATATGCAACTTATATAGGCAAGCAAAAAACACCTCATATCTACTTATTCCCTATTGAAGACGGAAGTTATATTGTAGCGTTTAGAGATGGTAAAATTTATTCGATAGAGATAGCTTACTCTTGCTAGATTCCTTACACATCATCTCTTATTTTTAATAGATTTAATTGAATTCAGTCTTCAACTAAATATTACTAAAATAGTAGCGAGCAAAACTTAACTTAAATTAAATAAAGATTAGTAAAGCTTATTCAAAACCGAACTTTTATTAATGAAAAGCGAACTAATATTAAATAGTACCGAATAAGTATTAATTAAAACCGAACAAATATTAATGAGTACTGAATAAATATTAATTAGTACCAAATAAGTATTAATGAGTACCAAATAAATATTAATCAGAAACTAACTTAAATAAACTGAACTATTATTAAAATATATGTCGCCCCCTATGGAGCTCAGATTCAATAATACTCGCTTTCTATAAACATTATGCTCTGATGGAGCTAAATCTTCTTATATATTACACTCCAATAAACCACAGAGTGGCAGGATATTTATAGAAATTGATAAACAATAAATATGTTGGGAGCTCCTGTAGGAGCGAAATATTAAATACAGTAAATCGGTTTCAGGTTAAAAAGTCTTTTTCAATAAAAAAGCCCAAAAACCGACTGCCAGTTTTTGGGCTTTATTTTTAAATTCTAAAAAGGACCGCAAAAATAATTCTGTTTTCCATTTTTACTAAATCAGGTTTCCAATCTGCAGGAAGCGTCGCCGTTGTATATCCCGTTGGAGAAGTTACGCCTCCGCTACCTGCAAAATAAGGCACATTGGCTTCACGATGTACAAATTCAGCTCGAAAAGTGATACTTTGATTAGGCATCCAATCGAAATTTGTCGAATAATCAAACCCTTTAAATTTATCTCCCGGATTCGCAGAAAACGGATGTGTTCCTGCCGTCTGTGTTGGATTGTTTGGATTTGGAAGCGGACTAGCATCTCCTGTTGGATACAAAACCAAATAGCGTCCTGGATTTGTCATATATCCTCCTCCTATCGTCCAAGCCATTTGATTTTTATTAAACCAAATTCTGTTGTAAACCATGCCACTTAAAAAATATTGAGAAGGTGTTTCAGCATTTCCATTGAAACCTCTTACACCTTGTCCGCTTTCAAAACCAACATCAAAAGTAGAGGAAAAAGCCATTTTTGTAATTCCTGAAGCTTTGGGCTGATTGTAATAACGAACCAATAAACTATTATCAGAATGAAAACGTTTTCTGTTGGGCAAACCTGCAGCATCAGTACCATAATAATCATTGGTCAACAATTTTACTCCCTCATTAGGACACCAAGTTATATTTCCTCCAAGTCCGGGCATGCTGTTAAACTTGCCATAGCTTTGCCATCCGTTGATAATCCAAGCTTCAAATTTTAATTTTTTTGTTGGAAATACCTGAACTCGAACTCCGTTAAAAAACCAAGGTGTATTATCCGAAGTAAATGAAGCTTGATATTCCCAGTTTTCCACTTGATAATAAGAATTTAAACCCAGATAAGACATAAACATTCCGGCATCAACATTGATTCCATACCACTTGTTAAAATGATAACCTGCATAAGCTTCCGATAAATATCTGTAAGCCGTTGGTAATTCGTATTGCCCTCGGTACGAACTGTAATCATTCCTTGGGATCACAGTTGAACGTGTGCCAAACTGTGTCATAATTCTGCCTCGAGCACCTTCATAATAAAAATCTCCACCGAAGTTTGCACTCGATATTTGCATTTCATTATTTCTGGCCAAAGCAGTAGAACCTACCACCGTATTATCATTTGGATTATTAAAAGAATATGTATAGTTCCCATCAATCATAATACTTCCAGTGAAATATTTTGTTGTTAAAACGGATGATGTTCTTCTGTCGGAACCATTTTGCCAAGTCATGTCCATTCCATCAAAAGGAATTTTAACGCTTGTTGAATCTGTTTGTGAGAACAATATTGTGGAATATAAAAGCGGTAATAAAAGTACTGTTTTCATTTGAAGTGGCATTTTAATTTGTTTTTCTGTTTAATTCAAGGCTGGAAGCTGGACTGTAAATCATCGGAACATTCTCAATTTCGACATCACTTTTATCTAAACCGAAGGCTTTTTCGTCAGAGAGCGATAGTCCTTTCAACCAGAAATAAGAAGTGAGTAACCAACCGTCTTTTAATTCGAAATCGTTTTCAACAGATAAGAATTTTTCGATAATGATAAATTTGAAATCAGGTTCCGTATTGTATTTCGTTGAACCATCAGGACGAATGTGCAAACTGAGTTCTTTTCTTTCAACCAACTCCTGAACAATTTTTTTGAAATACAATTCAACTTTCGGTTGTACTCTAAAACCAAGATTCAATATTACTTTGATTACTTTATCATCTAATATTTCGACTACTTCATAGTTTAGCGTAAACGGATCGTTTGTTCTGTTGATATGCAAGAACCAATATACATCAGCTCTTTTTGGTTTTTTAGCAAAGATAGATTTTATGATTTTTTCTTCAATTTCATAGGTTTTATCAGCTTTAGACAAATAAATTAGATGCGTAGAGTATTTTGGAATACTATCGTCTTCGCTGAGTTCATTTAACATCGGGGTTTGTTCCACTAGATTGGTGAACTTCAAAAATCGATTGTTAATTTTTCGGGAATAATACCAAACATACATCACCATAAAAATGAACAACTCAAAGAATAAAAACATCCAACGCTCTTTGATTTTAACCACATTGGCCACGAAAAATGAAATTTCAATAGCCGAAAAAATAAATAGAATTATGGCGACCCAAACCTTTTTAATTTTCTTGATAAAAACCAGGTAATACGATAAAAGCAAAGTTGTCATCAGCATCGCAATGGTGATGGAAAATCCGTAAGCGGCTTCCATATGCGCTGAGTTTTTGAAATACAAAATCATCAATACACAACCAGCCCAAAGAATAGTATTCACAGAAGGAATGTAAATTTGTCCTTTTAGATTTGTTGGGTTTTTTAAAGCCACACGAGGCCAAAAATTTAAGGATATAGCTTCGTTTATTAAAGTAAATGAACCACTGATTAAAGCTTGAGAAGCAATGATAGCTGCCAAAGTTGCAATAACAATTCCCACAATCAAAAACCATTGGGGCATGATAGTGTAAAATGGGTTTTTATCTCCTAGAAATTCGCTTTTTTGATGCATTAACCAAGCGCCTTGACCCAAATAATTAGTCACTAAAGCAATTTTTACAAAAATCCAAGTAATTCGAATATTTGATTTCCCACAATGCCCGAGATCTGAATACAAAGCTTCGGCACCAGTTGTACAAAGAAACACAGCGCCCAATAGCCAAAACCCGTGTGGATATTCAACTAACAATTGATAACCATACATTGGATTTAATGCTTTTAAAATATCGGGATGGTGCGTAATTTGGGAAACACCTAAAACCAACAACATCGTAAACCAAATCACCATTGCAGGGCCAAAAATAAAACCTACTTTTTGAGTTCCAAAACGTTGAAAAATAAACAATCCGGAAAGAATCGCTATAACAATGGGAACCGTAGGTAAATTAGGAACAATGGCCTGAAAGCCTTCTACAGCTGAAGCTACGGATATTGGCGGCGTGATAATTCCATCGGCAAGTAAAGTTGTGGCTCCCAAAATAGTGGGAATAACCAATCGCCCTTTTCCAAAACGTTTAACCAAAGCATAGAGCGAAAAAACCCCACCTTCCCCTTGATTATCGGCTGAAAGTGTCAGGAAAATATATTTGAAAGTCGTTTGAAAAGTTAAGGTCCAAAACACACATGAAATTCCACCGTAAACTAATAATTCAGTTATAGGTCGGTTTCCTATAATTGATTTCATCACATATAACGGACTCGTTCCAATGTCACCATAAATGATTCCTAAAGCGACTAAAAGCGAAGCTGCACTAACTTTTTGGATGGTTGATTTATTCATTTTTTTTAATTTTAAATTTAATTTTCGCTCATTTTTGAGCATAGAAAAACTGAATCGCGATGAAAAATGTATTCGCAATACCAATTATTTAATATGTAAAGGTTTGATTATCCAGAATTGAATCGGTAGCCTACCCCCGATTCGGTTAGAATATATTTTGGTCTGTTAGGATCGTCTTCCAGCTTCTTACGAAGTTGTGCAACAAAAACACGCAAGTATTGTGTTTGTTCCGAATAACTTTGTCCCCAGATTTCTTTAAGAATATAATGATGCGTTAAAACACGTCCGTCATTTTTTAATAATAAAGTAAGTAATGCATATTCTGTTGCGGTGAGTTTTACAATCTCTTCTTTTACTTTCACTATTCGGGAAGACAAATCGATTGAAATTGTTCCAAATGTTGCCACTGGCTCGTTATTCTGAGTAGTATTTCCTCTTAATGCAGTTCGCATTCGGGCCAATAATTCCTGTGTTCGGAATGGTTTCGTTAGAAAATCATTGGCACCATTATCTAAAGCTTTTACAATTTCATCTTCGGTATTTTTTACAGATAAGATGATAATTGGGTTTTGAAACCATTCGCGTAATTTGATCAAAACATTTTGGCCATCTTCATCGGGTAAACCCAAATCTAACAAAATTAAATCCGGCTGATGACTTGCAGCCATTACGATTCCTTCCCTTCCATCTACTGCGAAAAGTACTTTATAATTATTCGCTTCCAATGAAATTTCAAGTAATTTTCGTATTTGAATTTCATCATCAATGACCAATATGGAGAACCCGTTATTCATTTTCTAAAGAATTAATAACCAAACAATCTACCTTAAATTCAAGTGTAAAAACGGCACCCCCTTCATCGTTATTTTTCAAACTAATGATTCCGTTTTGTACTTCAACAAATCCTTTTACAATAGACAAGCCCAATCCAGTTCCGCCGGTTTTCGAATTTTTAAATCGATAAAATTTATCAAAAGCCCTATCAATTTCAGCTTCAGGAAAACCATATCCATCATCGGAAACATTGATGATGCATTTTTTTATTAAATTGATATGACTGTCATAATCAGTATCGACATCATATTGTGCTTTGATTTTAATCGTCGCACCTTTTGGAGTATGTTGTGCACAATTATAAACTAAATTATAAATAATTTGTTCCATCAAACCATTATCTAACTTAAACAGCGGTAAATTATCATCGATATCGTAAGTCATTTTATGATCTTTTGTTTCTTCTGTCAAACGATTGCATACATTGTAAATGATTTCTTTTACATCGCACCAGTCTAATTTTGGTTGAATATAACCTGATTCTAGTCGAGACATATTCAATAAATTCTCTACCTGATAATTGAGCTTCATAGAAGCAATTTCAATTTCATTATGGAGTTTTTCCTGTGTATCAGAAGATAAAATCACATCCTTTTGTTGCAATGTATCAATGGAGCCTAATATCGCTGCAATTGGAGTACGTAATTCGTGCGAAAGAGAATCGAGCATCGTATTGTACAATTTCATTGTATTTGCTCTTGTTTCTTTGATGTGAATGGCGCGTTGCATTCTCCTGAATTTATTCGTTAAGACCGCATTAATCAAGGCAATAATAAAAAACATAATCAATAAAAAAGCGTCCTCAGCATTATCAATATGTAAAGTATGGTAAGGTTTTATGAATAAATAATCGAGTGCCAAAGCACTTAATATTGCCCCTAATAAAACTGGTTTAATTTCCAAAAAAATAGCCAGTAAGGAAACTACAACAAGTAATAAATAACCAACGATTTTGTATTCGATAATATCTCTAACAAACAAGCAAAGCAATGCCACAATAGTTACCGAAAGTATGCTTATTACATACTGAATTCTAGCTTCTTTGTATTTAATAAAATTTTTCACTTCTTATAGATTTACTCTGCAAAGTTAAAGCATCTATTGTAAGTATTTTATAATATAAAAGAGGTAAAATATAAAGATTTTATAAAGATTCTTATTTGATAGGTCTTCTCCTGGTATCAATAATATAAATAATTTTCCAAGTGTTATTTTCCTTAAAAAGCGTAAAAGCATTCACACCCGAATGACTTAATTTTCCATTGATATAAAACTCATAAGGTGTCCAGGCGTGTGCCATAGCACCATCAATTTGGATTTTATAACTTAGAATTCGTTCTTCAAACTTTAAATCTGCAGGAAAAGTCGAAAAGGATTTATAAAACTCAGACACTTTTTCATCTTCTAATCGGGTTCCTTTTTGTCCTTCCACAATAGATTGCAAAATCATTTTATCATAGCAAACTGTTTTTATTTTGACGGTATCTTTAGCATGAAA
>JBDTNG010000066.1:0-12711 GCA_039933895.1 Flavobacterium sp.
ATAATCCTTTTTACAATCGCAAGGCCAATACCGGTTCCTGCATATTTTTCTTTTCCGTGTAGTCGTTGAAATACTTCAAATATTTTTTCATTGTATTGATGATCGAATCCAATACCATTGTCAGTATAACAAATATGGCAGTATAGTGTCTCAGCATCCAGCTCCTTATTGTCTGTATCAAAGCCTTTTACCCTTTCACCCTTGATTACAATTTGTGGAGGGACAGATTCTTTAGCAAATTTCAGAGAATTACTTATAAGGTTATATAATAGTTGTGGGAATTGAAATGGGATAATATTTAATACACATAGGCAGTTTGTAAGAATGGTTGCATCGGCCTGTTGCAATTCTTCTTTTAGGTTCTCTCGAACTTCTTCAATGATTTGATTTAAATCGGTTTTTTTGAATATTTTTTCCTGATTAGTGGTTCGAGAATAGGCAAGTAGATCATTAATGAGTGTTTGCATTCGCTCTGCTGCTTTCCTCATTCGCTGGAATTTTTCCCTTCCTGTTTCTGACAAATTTTGGGATTCTTTTTCACTTATTTGGTTAGCAAAAGTCTGTATTTTTCTGAGAGGTTCTTGAAGGTCATGGCTGGATATATAAGCAAATGATTGTAACTCTTTGTTCATTTTTTGCAGTTCGATATTGTTCTGTTCCAGTTGTGCCGAGTTCATTTTTATTTTGTCATCAACTTCTTTCTTGGCAGTAAGATCATGCGTAACTTTTGAAAAACCAATTACTTTTCCTTGATTGTTATGTACTGCAGTGATAGTTACACTGGCCCAAAAATAACTCCCGTCCTTTCGCACACGCCAGCCTTCTTGCCCCGATCTTCCGTGTTCGACTGCCAGATTTAGTAATGTTTGAGGCAGATGAGATTCTCTGTCAGTTTTGGTATAAAAGACGGAGAAATTTTGCCCAATAATTTCTTCTGCTTTATAACCTTTTATCTTTTCAGCTCCTTTATTCCAGTTTTCAATCATTCCTTTTTTATTTAAATAAAGGATGGCATAATCCTGGACTTCTTCTACCATTAAGTGGTATCGTTCTTCACTTTGTTTAAGTTCTTTGGTTCGTTCTGTTACCTGTTTTTCAAGTTCACCATCACTTACTTTTTTTGTAGTTTCAAAACATGTAATAAAAACACCAGCTGGTTTTCCAGTTTCGTCATTTACAGGACTGTAACTGAATGTCCAATATACATCTTCCATTTTTCCATTACGAAAAACTGGAAGTAAAAGGTTTTCATTCAAAGTGGCAATCCCTTTTTTCAATACTTGATCAATTATGGGATTTATATCTTTCCAGGCTTCTTTCAAATAGTCTTCTGCTCGAGATCCTAAAATATCCGTGTGTTTTCCATCATTTAAATGACTTGAACGATAGGCATCATTATAAAAGCATATCAGGTTTGTTCCCCAGAACAAAAACATGGGAAATTTTGAATTCAGAATAATACTTAATGTAGTATGTAAACTTTGCGGCCAAGCTTCAGGTTTGCCAATTAAACTTTTGCTCCAGTCTTTTTTACGCACAAGTTCTCCCATTTCACCTCCTCCAGCAAGAAACTGTAAATTAGTAATATTATTTTTTTGCTTCATTGGGTTTTGTTTAGGATTGAGAAGCAAAGTCTGTTAGAGTAGGGAATTTTTTCAGTGTTTTGTTGAAAAACAAACAACTGCCAAAAGACTGGCAGTTCACTTTTATTGCTAATATTCTCATTTTTATACATAAAAAGTGCTTTAACAAACTAACTAAGTTAAGATTTTTTCTTTATTGCATGAGAAAAAGCCTTCAAAAATTTTAAAATAGAAAAATATACTATTTGGATACAAAGTAATATGTTTTTTCATTTGTTATATGCTTAATAGAAAAGGCAGTTTTCTAAATAAAAAACCACCTTTTCAGAATAATTAGCAAGATGATATTGTTAATTATTATTTTTTGTCTAAGTCCTCTTTAAGCATTTTCGCTTTTTGAAGATGTGATGTTAGTGCTGCTATTTTATTGGAAGCCCAAACTTTTACAGTTTCATCTTTATCATTGTCCTCTGAAGCATTTTCCATTTTTCTGATTGCTTTTTCATGAGCATCAACCATCATGTCAACAAATTTTTTGTCAAAGTCAATTCCTGATTCTTCATTCAGCGTATTATAATCTGCTCTACCATTATCTGTCAATGAGGTTGGTAGTGATAAGCTTCTGTTATCTGCAAGATTTTTTAATTCTACACTTGAATTTGCATGGTCAGTAACAATCATTTTTGCGAATTCTTTTACTTTCAAATTGGTTGCTTTTTGTTGGGCGAGTTCAGCCAGTTTAATTTCGGTTAAGTCCATTTCAGCGATGTCTACAAAAAATGTCGCTTCATCATCTTCCGAAGCTACCTGATCCAATTGAGCTTCATTTTTGTCAGTAGCTACATCTTTTGTGTCTTCAGGTTTTGCATCCGAGTTTTTACAAGAAGCTAAAGAGCAAATGATTATTCCCATGAATAAAAAGGCTTTGTTTAGATTAAATAAATTTTTCATGATATTTTAGTTTTTTGTTATATGGTAAAATTATATCATGAGGAATATGAATACTTTATACAATTTATGGCTAATGTTATATTATTTTAAGATAATAATTTATTGTTTAAGTACTTATTTTATTTCATAGCGTTTTATAAAATAGAGCATTGTGATGTTTAACAGTAAGGATACAGAGTTTGTCACAATAATAGGAATGTCTTTTTTCAGAATACCATAAATTATCCATAGCATTATTCCAAAAGTTAAAATGACAAACATGAAAAGAGATACATTTTGTACTTTTTTTGTTTTCCATACTGTTATAATTTGCGGAATTACAGAAACAGTAACGCATATTCCAGCAGTAAATCCAATCAGGCTGATGATATCCACTTTGTTGAGATTTGTTTAAAATTGAACTATTCTAAATCAAGATTAGCAGTTCTTAAAAGAAGTAATTAAAAATTTTATATCAATGTTCAGTCAGATTTTTAGCTTCCTACAATTTCTCCTCCATTTACATGGATGAACTGACCCGTAATATAACTGCTGTCTTCACTGGCTAAAAAAACATATGCTGGCCCTACTTCACTCGGTTGACCAGCTCTGCCCATTGGTGTTTGTTTTCCGAATTCGGCCAGATTTTTAAAAGTAGCTGGTATTAAGGGCGTCCAGATTGGGCCAGGTGCTACACCATTTACTCTTATTTTCTTTTTAACCAACATTGCAGCTAAAGATCTTGTAAAGCTAACAATGGCTCCTTTAGTACTGGAGTAATCAAGCAAATGGTCACTTCCCCTGTACGCAGTAACTGAACTGGTGTTTATGATTACATCATTTTCTTTTAAATACTTCATCGCCTCTTTAACGATATAAAAATAACTGTATATATTGGTTTCAAATGTGGTATGAAGTTGATTAATAATGATATTTTCAATGCTTTCTTTTGGAAATTGAACGGCTATATTATTAACCACAATATGAAGGGCATTGTATTCTTTTATACATTTTTCAATTGCGCTTTTGCAGGCTTTCTTTTCTTTAAGATCTGCTTCAATGATCAGGCAACGTCGGCCTTCTTCTTCCACCATTTTTTTGGTTTCTTTGGCATCCTTCCTTTCTTTGAGATATACAATGGCAATATCTGCACCTTCACGTGCAAAATGTATGGCGATGCTTCGACCAATACCGCTATCACCACCAGTTATAAAAGCAATTTTCCCTTTTAACTTTTCGCTGCCAATATAGGAATCGCGTATGATTTCCGGTTGTGGCTTCATTTTATACTCATTGCCAGGCAGTTCTTGTTTTTGTTTGGGGAATGTTTTAGGGGCATTCATACTATACTAGTGATTTAGCTAAAAGAAATTGATTCCGCCGTTTGATGCTTCCTTTTTTAGATCTCCATTTTTTCCTATAAAGTGCTTAAAAAAAAGTTTTCCAACATTCTTAATTTCGTCAGTATGCTTTGAAACTAGGTTTGCAGTAGCAAATTCAGCAATGGTTCCTAATATTTTTCTGAAAGAGTTGTGAGAACCACCAACCAGTATTTTTTTGGTCAATAAGCCACTTCCTAAACTAAGAGCATTATCAACTAAATTGCTTTTAATTTCGGGGGAAGTTGTTATCTCCTCAAATACATTTTTAATAAGGTTGAGTGGTTTTAAGCCTTCGCAAGACATATGCAATTGTTCTCGAAGCAATGCCAAGTCATTGGCTTTTTTTTGTTTCATAGCTAAAATCATTTCATCTAAAGAATCGGTTGCGTTTTTAGTTTTCATGGTGTTTTCTTTTTAACATTTGTTCGATTAAAGAATTACTGATTGGGTATTTTAGCCATTGTCTACGGAAAATTTGAAGCATTATGGCTACGAACGCATAGAAAAAGCCGATAACGAAAAATCCATAAAAGGATTCCCCCAGTTCTTTACCTATCCATAGTGCAAGACCGATGTTAATTATTAAAACTGACAAGACAACCGTCATAATAATAACTAATTTTGAAACGATTGAGGATAGTGTATCTGCGGATTTGTCTATCGCATTGAGCTTAAACAATTCTATTGTTGATTTACTGTATTCTTCAGCTCGCTCTATTAGCGTTGCTAAAGGGGTTGGGTTGTCAGTCATAACTATTGTTTTTTAAATGTTTTAGTTTTTTAATTCTTTAGACATTAAAATTCTTTGTTTTCGTTTCCTCTGCGATTTTTCTAACATCGTCTTTAGCATTTTGAAATTGCTCTTCAACATCATTTTTGGCATTTTCAAATTGTTCTTTGACTGTGCTTTTTAAATCGTCAAATTTTGTTTTAAGATCAGTTAAGCAATCATTTAAATAATCACCTCCTTTATCTTTTATTTTTTTGCGTGTTACTGATCCTTTTTCAGGTGCAAATAAAATCCCTAAAGTTGCACCTATAGCTAAACCTGTTATAGTTCCCGCTATTAATTTACCTGTATTCATAATTTTTTGTTTTTAATTGTTAGTAATTATTTTTTAGTTTCAAAACAGTATCTATCTGATTAAGAATGATTACTGTATCAAAGTTCCTATTCTTGGTCAATTAAAATATTATATAAATTTTAATAAAAGTTACATGATTTACAGGTTCTTAAATTTTCAAAAAATTATTACCAATGTACAAGACCTGTGAATTATATAAAAAAATGCATGTTATTTTATAAGTATATTTTAAAATTATTAAGCAAAATTTGTATATAATCGATTTGTTAATTTAACTTTACTAGCACGTTGATTTTAAACACCTATTTTATAAAACAGAGAAGTGGTAGTACCAAAATATCTAAAGAAAGGATTTAAAATATTGTGCTGGATAACTGGTAGTGTTATCGGGCTTTTTCTGTTGCTAGTTTTGTTAATACAAATCCCTGCTGTACAGAATGTTATTAAAAACAAAGCAGTAACCTATCTAGAAGGTAAAATTCACACGCCTGTACGTATTGGTAAAATATCTATTGGTTTACCTAAAGAGATACTTTTAGAAAATGTCTATTTTCAAAGCCAAGCTGGAGATACTTTATTGGCCGGTGAGAAAATAGCCGTGGACATCAGCTTATTCAAACTATTGGATAATGAGGTTGAAGTTAATTCTGTTAGTCTGAAGAATATCACTGCCAATGTAAAGCGAAATAAAGACTCCATTTTTAATTTCGATTATATTATAGATGCTTTTGCTTCGAAAGAAAAGAAGTCAGCAGAAAAACCCATGCATTTTTCGATGAATCACATCCAGTTGGACAACATCCGTTTGTACATTGATGATGCCATTACCCAAAATAACCTTAATGTAGCTTTAACAAGCTTTGATACCCGAATGAAGGTATTCGATTTGGATGAAATGAATTTTGAGGTTCCGAAGATTCGTCTTCACGGACTGAAAGTCAAGTTAAAACAAGGCGATTTACTGCGTGAAATTACAACTAAAACGATTGTTACCGCCGATTCTGTCATCCAAAAACGTCCAGATTTACGTATTAAGTTGGGCGAAATCGATTTTACCCAAATCAATGTGAGCTATGATAATGCCGGTACACAATTGAATAGTGGGCTTTCTTTGCAGAAGCTTTTTATCACGTTCGATGAAACCAATTTACCAAAGCAGCGGGTTTTGATTAATCGGTTTGAATTGGAAGGTGTAAAAGGTGGATTGACTTTTGGGAAATACGACCAAAAATTAATTATCAATACCACCATTCCTAATCAAAGATCACCAAAATGGGATTTGACGCTTGCCGATGCCCGTATTAAAAATGTGGATTTCAGATTTGATGACGAGAATGCACCGAAGAAGAAAAAGGGAATTGATTACCAACATTTAAACCTTGAAAAATTCAACCTCGAGGCTCAAAACCTCAAATACAATACGATTTCTTTTTCCGGAGCAATTCAATCTTTTACGGTGAAGGATAGGAGCGGACTGGATGTAGAAATGCTGCGCACGGATTTCGCCTATAGCGATAAAGGCGCAACCCTCAAAAATCTGTATGTTAAAACACCACAGACCTTAATTCGGGATGAAGTTGCGATACGATACGAATCGGTTGCCTCATTGAAAACACGTCCCGGCGCAATGGGTATTAACGCTAATTTCCAAAACAGCCGTGTTGGATTTAAAGATATTCTGTTGTTTGCTCCAGATTTAGATAAGGTTGAAGTGTTTAAAAATCATCCAAACGCCATTGCTTCTGTGAATGGACATATTGTGGGTACTTTAGAAAACCTTACTTTCCCAAAACTTGACATTGATGGGATTGGTACTTTTCATTTGGTAGCTAGTGGTAGAATTATTGGTCTTCCGGATGCTAAAAAAGCTTGGTATGATGTGAATATTAAAAATCTGCAAGTAGGTGCTAATGATATTCGAACGTCTTTAGGTCCAGAAGTACTTCCGACTACAATTCAGTTTCCAGAGCATGTAGCGCTGAAAGGGACTTTTAAAGGGAAAATCAATAATTTCAATACCAATGTGGCTTTGAACAGTACTTATGGAGCCGCTAAGATTAAAACCAGTTTTGACAACCGAATCAAAAATAAAGAGAAATACGACGGAATTGCCGAATTGGATAACTTTGATTTGGGTAAACTTCTTAAGGATAATTCTATAGGGAAGATTACTTTAAAGGCTAAAGTAAAAGGGAGCGGTTTGAATCCTAAAACTGCAACAGCTTCTGTAGATGGGCAAATGCGTAAAGGGGTTTTCAATGGGTATGCCTATCAGAATCTTAATGTAAAAGGAGAAATACAAAATGGACATTATAACGCTACTGCGACGATCAACGATCCTAATTTAGAGTTTGATTTGGTTTCAGAAGGTGGTTTCAATGATCGTTATCCTAAAGTGAATGTCAAATTGAATGTTGATATTGCCGATTTGGAAAAACTCAACCTTCATGCTGGTCCTTTAAAATTAAGAGGACAGTTGGATGCCAACATTGAGACAGCAGATGTCGATTATTTAAATGGTACAATCTCTGCACACCATTTGCTGATTGTGAATGATAAAGAACAGGTTGCTCTAGATTCAATTAACATAATTGCTACAGCTACTCCTGAAAAAAATACATTACAGGTGAAATCTCAATTCCTAAAAGCCATGATTGATGGCAAGTACCAATTGAGCCAAGTAACTAATGCCCTAACCAATTCGATAAATAAATATTATAACAATACAACAGCTGCTAAGAAAAAACCAACAGAACCACAACAATTTGCTTTTAATGTTCAGGTGAACAATGATCCGGTGATCATGAAGCTACTGCCGGGGATTAAACAATTGGAACCTATGACTATTACTGGACGCTATAACAGTGTGAACGATACTATTGTATTGAATGCTGCGATTCCAAAGGTGATTTATGGTGCAAATACTATCCAAGGTGCAGTTGTTTCTGTTACGACGGTTGACAATGCACTGGTATACAGCGTAGTGATTAATGAAATCCAGAATGCCCAATTCCGTTTGCCTAATACTCAAATAAAAGGAACTGTTAAAGACAATGTATTGACCTACGATTTGGCATTGCATGATGACAAAAACAAAGAGCAGTATCTTGTTGCTGGTACATTAAAATCTACAGATGGGACTACCGAAATCCATATACGTCCAGAAGATCTAGTGCTGAATTATGAGAAATGGACTTTATCAGAAAATAATATCATCCGTTTTGGAAAACAAGGTGTGTATGCGAACGATTTTGATTTGCGTAACGGCAATAGTTCGATTAAGCTTCAGTCGGAATCAGTACAACCGAATGCTCCATTAGAACTTCAATTTACTGCTTTTGATATTGCTACCCTTTCACGAATGGTACAAAAAGAATCTTTAGCCTTTGGAGGTCTTGTCAATGGAAAAGTACGATTTGAAAATTTAGCTGGAAACCCAGTTTTTACTTCTGATCTGACTATTCAAAACTTTAGCTTCAAAAAAGAAGTAATTGGAGACATTAGTCTGAAAGTCAACAATCAGGTTGCGAATACTTATGCTGTTCAGGCTGCACTTACCGGACAGGGAAATCAAGTGGTTCTAGATGGTGCGTATAAAAACGGAGATCAGAGTTTTGACCTTATTTTAGATCTTCAAAAGCTGAATCTAGCCAGTATACAGCCTTTTACAGCCGAACAACTTACCAAAAGTAGCGGACATGTTTCTGGAAAGTTCCATATTAAAGGAACTACAGAGGAACCTAAAATTATAGGTGACTTGCAATTTCACGATGGCGCTTTTACCGTAACTAAACTGAATTCGGCCTTTGAATTGATTAATGATTCAATTTCATTTACCGAAGAAGGAATGAACTTTGAAAAATTTAGTCTGTCAGATTCCGAAAAGAATGTGTTGCAATTGCGTGGAAAAATAAAAACACCCAATTACCGTGATTTTGCTTTTAACCTAAGAATTGATGCCGATAATTTTAAAGTAACAAATTCGACTGCCAAAGACAATGATTTATATTATGGACAATTGTTTATTGACACCCATTTGCGTGTAAAAGGAGATTTGAATAAACCAGTTGTAGACGGTAATATCAAAGTCAATAAAAATACCAAAATGACCATTGTACTACCGCAATCCGATCCTTCAATTGTTGAAAGAGAAGGAGTAGTGGAGTTTATCGATCAGGATGCTCCAATATTAGATGAGCGATTGAAAGTGGCTAAAGATTCTCTCAATACCTCTAAATTTAAAGGAATGAATGTATCGGTCAATATCGAAATCAATAAAGAAGCCGAATTGACGATGATTATCGATAAAGGAAATGGAGATTACTTAAAACTGAAAGGGGAAGCACAATTGACCGGAGGAATTGATGAATCAGGAAAAACTACTTTAACGGGTCGTTATCAACTGAAAGAAGGTGCTTATGAGATGACATTTAATTTCCTGAAAAGAAAATTCGAGATTCAGGAAGGCAGTTATATTTTGTGGACAGGGGAACCAACCACAGCCGATATCAATATTACCGCTGTATATAAAACAAAAACTGCGCCTATTGATTTATTAGATGATCAACTAGGTAATGTTTCAGCTGCGGTTAGAAATACATACAAGCAACGTATTCCTTTTGAAACTTTATTGAAAATGAAAGGCGAATTGCTAAAACCCGAAATCACCTTTGATATCATACTTCCTGAAGGCAATTATAATGTTTCTTCGGAAGTCGTGAGCAATACCAGAGCTAAACTAGAGCAATTACGCCAGATGCCAGATGAATTGAACAAACAAGTTTTTGCCTTGTTGTTACTGAACCGCTTTATTGGTGAAAATCCTTTTGCCAGTGAATCAGGAAGAGGAGCAGAAGCTTTGGCCAGACAAAGTGTGAGTAAAATTTTGTCACAACAGTTGAACAATCTTGCCGGAGATTTGATAAAAGGAGTGGAACTTGATTTCGATTTGGAATCTTCTGAAGATTTTACAACAGGAGCCAGAGCCAATCGAACCGATTTAAATGTAGGTGTTTCCAAAAAATTACTTGACGACCGATTGAAAGTTACAGTAGGTAGTAGTTTTGGGATTGAAGGTCCAGATCAAGCGAATAGAGAAGCTGCCAATATTGCAGGGGATGTTTCGTTGGATTATCAATTATCAAAAGATGGACGTTATGTTTTGCGTGCGTATCGCAAAAATGAATATCAAGTTGCTTTGCAAGGTCAAATTATTGAAACAGGTGTGGCTTTTATCATTACAATGGATTACAATAAATTCCGTGAACTTTTTCATCGTTCGGAAGAAGAAAAAGAGTTGAATAAATCAATGAAGAGAAAAAAGAGAGAAGAGAAAGCTATAGAAAAACAACAGGAAGTACAACCCGAGACTATCAAAGAAACTGAGAATAAAAAAGCCTAGTATGAAAACTAAAATCCTATATTATTTTCTTTTCGTAATGCTGCTCATTATTTCATCTTGCAGCACCACAAGACATTTGCCAGAAGGGGAATTACTGTATGTTAAAGGAAGAGTAAAAGTCATTGATACCTCTGTTACCCGAAAAGAACGAAAAGCGCTGCAAAACGAATTGAGGTTATTATTACGTCCGAAACCAAATTCTAAAGTTCTTGGATTACGCTTTAAGTTGTATTTCTACTATCTGGCCGGAGAACCCAAAAAAGAAAAAGGATTCAGGTATTGGCTTCGTACAAAAGTAGGTGAGCCACCAGTATTGTTTAGTCAGGTTGATTTGGATTACAATGCCCGTTTACTACAAAATTATTCCGAAAACAGAGGATATTTTAAAGCCAAAGCTTCAGCTGATTCGACCAAAAGAGGAAAGCGTGCCACAGCCGAATATATTGCCTATCCTGGAAAACAATATCATATCAAAACTGTAAAATTTGCCGTCGATTCTACTGTTCTTGGTAAAGCTGTAACTGCTACGCAAGACAAAACACTTCTTAAAGCAGGAGATGGTTATGATTTTGACAGAATAAAAGCAGAACGCATTAGGATAGATGTACGTCTTAAAGAACAAGGATTCTATTATTTTGGTCCAGATTATTTAAAAGTGCAAGTTGACAGCACTGTAGGAAGTTATGAAACGGATCTTATTGTGAAAGTAAAAGAAGAAACACCAGAGCAATCCAGAAAAGTTTTTACTATAGGAAAAATCACGGTATATCCTAATTATGCGATTAAGGATGGCAACCGCAAGTTGAAGAATATGGAAAAAGACAGCACTGCAGTGGGGCATTATAATGATTTGACTATTGTTGATAAGGAGAAACTGTTCAATCCACGTATTTTTGACCGAACTTTATATTTTCATAAAGGAGATTTATATAACCGTACGAATCATAATTTGTCCCTCAACCGACTAGTGAATTTAGGAACATTCAAGTTTGTTAAAAACCAATTTGTAGTATCTGATTCGGTGGATAGTGTACTGGATGCTTATTATTATTTAACCCCTCTTAAGAAAAAATCTATTCGGGTTGAGGTTTTGGGTAAAACCAATTCGGCTAATTATACAGGTACCGAATTGAGTGTGAACTGGAGCAATAGAAATACTTTTAAAGGAGCAGAATTGTTGACGATTTCTGTTTTTGGAGGATTGGAATTTCAAATGTCTGGACAAAACAATGGATTTAATGTGTACCGAGTGGGTTCGGAAGCTAGTATGATTTGGCCTCGATTTATAGCGCCTTTCAGACTGCGTTCTTCGAGTGGGTTTTTACCCAAAACCAAAGCCACGATTGGTTATGAATTTCAAAAGAGAGAACGACTCTATGCCCTGAATTCTTTTAAAGGATCGTTTGGGTATTTATGGAAAGAAAATATCCGTAAGGAACATCAATTAAACGTAACCGAAATTAATTATGTGAGTCCAAATAACGTAACCGATTTATACAAAGAGCAAATCGCCGTTAATCCGACACTTGCTAAAGTGATTGAGAAACAGCTGATTTTTGGTCCTACTTATTCTTATACGTATACGAATACTATGAAATCGGAGAAAAAAAATACTATATATTACAAAGGAATGTTAGATGTTGCTGGGACGCTGGCAGGTTTGATTTCTGGAGCGAATGTAAAAAAAGGAGATACTACGAAAGTATTTGGCGTGGCTTTCAGTCAATTTGTGAAGATGGAGAATGATTTCCGTCATTATATGAAATTAGGACCAGAATCACAGTTGGCCAGCCGAATAGTAGTTGGTGCAGGTTATGGTTATGGAAATTCGACCGAACTTCCTTATATCAAGCAGTTTTTTATAGGAGGAACCAATAGTATTCGTGCTTTTCGATCCAGATCGATTGGCCCAGGATCTTATCTTCCTGAAAATGAAAGCGTATTTCTTCCAGATCAATCGGGCGATATAAAACTCGAATTAAACACAGAATATCGTACTAAATTATTCAGTATTGTAAAAGGCGCAGTATTTGTGGATGCTGGAAATATTTGGTTGATGCATAAGAATCCGGAGAAGCCCGACGCTGAATTCTCTAAAAAATTTCTGAGTCAAATGGCTGTTGGTACAGGAGTAGGGTTGCGATTTGATCTTTCCTTTCTATTGTTGCGGACTGATTTCGCTTTCCCGTTACGCAAACCTTACTTACCTGAAGGACAACGATGGGTAATTGACCAGATTAACTTCGGTAGTGGCTCTTGGCGTAAGGAAAACTTAATATTCAATTTGGCAATTGGTTATCCTTTTTAAATAATAACAGTTGCAGTTAACA
>JBDTNG010000067.1:0-12274 GCA_039933895.1 Flavobacterium sp.
CAAAATTCCAATCTTTTTTTAGAAACCAATATGGGTGCTACAGCTATTGGAACAGGTTTGAATGCCGCTCCAGGTTATGCCAAGTTGTGTGCCGAGAATTTGGCTAAAGTCACAGGTTTGGCTTTTGTTTCGGCGCCAAATTTAATTGAAGCCACGCCAGACACAGGTTCGTACGTGATTTATTCTTCGGCATTAAAAAGAATGGCTATTAAAATTTCAAAAATTTGTAATGATTTGCGTTTGCTTTCTTCGGGACCAAGATGTGGTTTTAATGAAATTAATTTGCCTCCTATGCAACCTGGCTCTTCTATTATGCCAGGAAAAGTAAATCCTGTGATTCCCGAAGTGATGAATCAGGTTTGTTACCGAGTTATTGGTAATGATTTAACCGTGACTATGGCTGCCGAAGCGGGTCAGTTGCAATTGAATGTAATGGAACCTGTTTTAACATATGCGATTATGGAATCGATGGCGTTATTGGCTAATGGAATGGATACTTTACGTGAGAAATGTATTGACGGTATTACGGCCAACGAAGAACATTGCCGTGAAATGGTTTTGCATAGTATCGGAATTGTAACAGCGTTAAACCCTTACATCGGTTATAAAAATAGTACTAAAATCGCGAAGGAAGCTTTGGAAACTGGGAAAGGAGTGTACAATTTGGTGTTGGAACACAAGATTTTATCAAAAGAACAATTGGATGATATTTTAAATCCAGAGAACATGCTGGCTCCAAAATCTATGAAATAATTATCGGAACAATATAAAATGGTGATTTGTAATAAATTATATATTTTATTTTAAAGAAAATTGTGCGTAAATTTGCACTCTCAATTTTTTGACAACGATTTCATCAATTGAGCAAGCTTATGGAAAACAAAAAGAAAGTTGCCTTTTATACATTGGGTTGCAAATTAAATTTCTCCGAAACCTCTACCATTGCGAGAAATTTTCAAAACGAAGGTTTTGTTCGCGTTGATTTTGAAGAAGTTGCCGATATTTATGTGATTAACACTTGTTCGGTAACGGAAAATGCCGACAAACAATTCAAGCAGATTGTGAAAAAAGCAATGAAACTGAATGACAAAGCTTTTGTTGCTGCAGTGGGTTGTTATGCACAATTGAAACCTGAAGAATTAGCCGATGTAGATGGCGTAGATTTGGTTTTAGGTGCGACTGAAAAATTTAAAATTACAGATTACATCAACGATTTGTCCAAAAACGATATGGGTGAAGTGCATTCGTGCGAAATTGAAGAAGCTGATTTCTATGTGGGCAGTTATTCTATTGGCGACCGAACTCGTGCTTTCTTAAAGGTTCAGGACGGCTGCGATTATAAATGTACTTATTGTACGATTCCGTTAGCTCGTGGGATTTCACGTAGTGATACGATGGATAATGTACTGAAAAATGCCAAAGAAATTTCACAACAAGGCATCAGAGAAATTGTTCTCACTGGTGTAAATATTGGAGATTATGGTAAAGGTGAATTCGGAAATAAAAAACACGAGCATACTTTTTATGAATTGGTTCAGAATTTAGATAAAGTGGAAGGGATTGAGCGTTTGCGAATTTCTTCTATCGAGCCCAATTTGCTGAAAAATGAAACAATCGATTTTGTGTCCAAAAGCAGAACTTTTGTGCCGCATTTTCATATTCCATTGCAATCAGGAAGTAACGTGATTTTAAAGAAAATGAAACGCCGTTACATGCGTGAATTGTATTTTGATAGAGTTACAAAAATTAGAGAAGTCATGCCGCACGCTTGTATTGGTGTCGATGTGATTGTTGGTTTTCCAGGAGAAACAGACGAATTATTTTTAGAAACTTATAATTACCTAAACGAATTAGATATTTCATATTTGCACGTATTTACCTATTCTGAAAGAGACAATACCGAAGCTGCCGAAATGGAAGGTGTTGTTCCGGGAAATGTTCGTGCCAAACGTAGCAAAATGTTACGTGGACTTTCAGTTAAAAAACGTCGTGCGTTTTATGAAAGCCAATTGGGAACCAATCGAACGGTTTTATTTGAAAGCGAAAACAAAGAAGGTTACATTCACGGTTTTACCGAAAATTATGTCAAAGTAAAAACACCATGGAATCCAGAATTGGTCAATACATTGCACGAAATCAATTTGACTAAAATTGATGATGACGGTAGTGTTCGAATGGAGTTTGCTAACGTATTAGTATAATTTAGACTTTAATATTTATAATGAAAGCGTATTTTGGTAATTCGGAATACGCTTTCGCTATATTGTTCAATAAATTCAAATTTATTTCTACCAGGCTCTTTCAAATCGACAATAAAAGTAGCGTCAATTTCATAATAAGTGCTATCGCCTTCTAACATGAATTTCCCTCCATTATTACGATAGGCAGAACGAATTAAGGTAAACTCGGATAAGTTCCAAGTAGTATGGTCGACATCAAAATGATTGGATTGAGTCGTTAAACCTTCTGTAATTTCTGTTTTACAGCCGTAGTATTTTTCTACATTCTCGAAAAATTCAATGATTTTATGGTTTGTTTCTTCAGCACTCATAGAGTCTAAAGATATACTTTTTTTCTAAAAAACAAAACCGCTTCTTTTTAAGAAACGGTTTGAAGTTTTGAAATATTAGGTGTTTATATTCTAATTCCCGGTGGAAGTAATTCTTTGTAAACAGGATTTTTTTTGAAGAAAGTTGCTATTTTAGGTAATATTGGAACCACTTTTAACTTCCTTTCTATAGCTATAGCCATAATGTTTTTTAACAAATCTGAAATGAATTCTTCATCATCAAAATTCTCAGGTACATTCAATCTCGTTAGAAAAATTTTCTTCTCTTGAAAAGAATATTCTAAAGAAATCATGTGTCCGTTTATTGAAGTTTCAAATTGCCTTGAAAAAGTATTGTCTTTAATTTCCATAATTTTATGAAAAAATAATAATGACCGAGCAACATGTCGGCCAAATAAATTATTTTTATACAAAATTAAGAATAATAAATTGGCTTTGCTATTAAAAGAGTTAAATAATGACTAAGATCCATGTCTACTTCATGCCAGGAATGGCTGCAAGTTCATCTATATTTGAGAGAATTAAGCTTCCTCAAGATGTTTTCGAAATACATTTATTAGAATGGGTTGTTCCAGAAAAAAATGAATCGTTACAAAATTATGCCAAAAGGATGGCCGAAAATGTGAAACATGAAAATCCTGTACTTATTGGTGTTTCCTTTGGGGGGATTTTGGTTCAAGAAATGGCACAATTCCTTAAACTACACAAGCTGATTATTATTTCTAGCGTTAAATCCAATAAAGAATTACCGCTTAGAATGAAAATTGCCAAAACGACCAAGGCTTATAAATTAATCCCAACTAGTTTATTGCAAAATGTAGAATCTTTAGTAAAATATGCTTTCGGAAGAAAAATTATTCAGCAACGTTTAAAACTCTATGAGACTTTTTTAAGCATGCGAGATAAAGAATACTTAGATTGGGCGATTGAGCAAATTATCAATTGGGAAAGGATTATTGTCGATGAAGATGTGATCCATATTCATGGTGATGCTGATGAAGTTTTTCCAATAAAAAACATCAAAAGGGCTATTGAAATTAAAGGAGGAACTCATATTATGATTTTAAACAGATTTAGATGGTTTAACAGTAATTTAGCAGAAATCATTCTCAAATAAAACGACTCGTTTCACTACTTTTACATTTTAAAGAAAAGCACATGAAAATGATTAAGAAAATCACCTTGTTTATTGCGCTGTTTGGAGTGAGTATATTGTTAATTAATGCAGCAACATTAAATCAGAATTCGAACAAATCGACTGTTAGTTTACCAGACGAAATTGATTTTGCAGGAGAAAAAGCACCATTACATATTTATGATGTCAAAGAAAGAATGGACAGAGAGTTGCTGGTTAATGAATACTTGCACTCGTCTACGATTCTAATTATGAAAAGAGCCAACAAAGTGTTCCCTGTTATTGAACCTATTTTGGCTAAGTATAATGTTCCGGACGATTTTAAATACCTTGCGGTTATTGAAAGTTCATTAGTCAATGCGACTTCAAGTTCTGGAGCAAAAGGTGTTTGGCAATTTATGCCTGAAACGGCTAAAGAAAAGGGTATGGAAGTTTCAGAAACGGTTGATGAACGTTATCATTTGGAAAAATCTACCGAAGCGGCTTGTAGATATTTCCTTGCTGCCAAAGAAAAATTTGGTTCATGGACATTGGCAGCTGCATCGTATAACGGGGGGATGAATGGAATTGCAAAGCAAATTGAGTTTCAGCAAGTTAATAATTATTATGATTTGTTGCTAACTGATGAAACGTCAAGATATGTTTTCAGAATTTTAGCATTGAAAGAAATTATGAAAAAACCGGTTTTATATGGTTTTGAACTTCCTGTGAAAGATTTATATGAAAATCTACCTACTAAAAAGATTTTGGTTGATAGTTCTATAACGAATTTGGCGTTATTTGCTAAAGGTCAAGGAATTAATTATAAAATATTAAAGTACCACAATCCGTGGTTAAGAGATAAGAAACTGGATAATCCAACAAAAAAGGTGTACCAAATCGAAATTCCACTAAAAGGATATAATTAAAATGAAAAATATGAGTGCAGCAACGATTCTATCGTTAATAATAATTGGGTTATTGGCCGGTATGTTAAGCGGATTAGTTGGCGTTGGTGGCGGAATTATAATGGTGCCGCTTTTGGTCTTATTAGTAGGATTTGAGCAACACGAAGCACAAGGCACTAGTTTAGCTGTGCTATTGGCTCCTGTAACGATTATTGCCGTCTTTAATTACTACAAACAAGGATATATCAATTGGAAATATGCCATAGTTATTGGTATTTTCTTTATCGTTGGTAGTTACTTTGGCAGTAAACTAGCCATAAATTTGGATCAAAAAATGCTTAAAAAGATTTTTAGTGTTGTCTTGATTATTATGGCAGGTAAAATGCTACTGGAGAAATAATTAATTTGTAGTTAACGCCTCAACAGTCATGTTTTTTTTAAGCAACAAACTGCTTAGTCCTTCTCGGAAAGAGTTGTAATTCATTGTGTAAGCTATTACATAGGTGCTTTTGTTGTTTGGCTGAGCGCCACCACGTTTCACGTTAATTACTTTTAAATTTTCATCTAAAAAATAAGAAGTAGGAAACCCTAAAGTATGTTTTAGGTTGGACACTATATTTGCATCGTTTTTGTACGATTCGTGAGCATAACAAACACTAATATTGTGGTTGAATTTTCTAGCTATTTTTTTAACACTGTGTTTTTTATCCCAAAACAAAATCACAAATTTTATATCTTTAGCATATTTCTGTGCCAGTTTGTTCAAGGCTGGAATTTCACCTTTACTAGGAACGCACCATGAAGCATAGGTTAAAATAAAAATAGGTTTGTGAATGTTGCTTAACTTGATTTTCTTCTTTTCGAAACTTTTAAGTGTGTAATCTTCAAAAGTGGTGCCTACCAAATGATTTAAAACTAATGAATCGAACAGAATTTGACCTTTTTCGGCGTCATTATGGGCAAAAGCCAAATCACATTTAATATTATATTTCTTAATATGGGATTTTAGGACAGCTGCAAAGTTCCCACTGTTCTCTTGACCATTAACCGAAAAAGCAAAAATAAAACTGATTAAAACGGAGTAAAGTTTTTTCATAGCGGTTTGTATTTAACATAAATATACAAAGCTATATTGTTGGTATTCAGCTTATTCGACAAGACGTTTTAAATACTCGATTAGTAACGTAAAAGCATAAAAAAAACCACGCTAAAGTGCGTGGTTTCTGACAATTATAAATTAAAATTAGATTTTTTTCATCTGATCTTTCATCATTTTAATCTGATCTTTTAGCATATTTTGCTTGTCTAATTTTTTAGCTTCGTTAAGCAAATTAGTAGCTTCAATTTTTCTTCTTCTGCTCATAGCTATTCCTGCCAGATTTAATTTAGCCAAAGCCAAATCTTGGTCCATACTTAATCCTAAACTAATTGCTTTTTTGAAATATTTTTCAGCCTGTGTTAAATTGGTTTGCGAAAGCATTAATCCATGAAGGTAATTAAAGTAACCTTGTTGTTTTTGAACCAAAGCTGATTCCGGATTTTTAATCTTATCTAACCATTTTTTTGCGCCTTCAAAGTCCTGTTTTCTCAATTTTAAGAACGCTAAAAGGATAAATTCATTCTTAAAGTAAAGAAAAATAGGAATTCCAGACAATAAAATGAAGAAAATTCCATTCCCAATTTCATTTTCGGTAAATTGCCAAATACCAGTAATGATAAGTAATGCAGCTATTACGAGTTTAATATTTCTATGAAACATATTTGTTTTTTTATAATGAATTGCAAATATAGTAAAAGGAATTAAAATTATTTTCATAAAACCACTTGCAAGAAAAAAAAACCTTTGTATATTTGCACTCGGTTTTAAAGCAACCCGAAGAAAAGATAATTATACAAGATTTTAAAGATACAAAGTTATGAGTAAAAGAACATTTCAACCATCGAAAAGAAAAAGAAGAAATAAGCACGGTTTTATGGACAGAATGGCTTCTGCGAATGGAAGAAAAGTGCTTGCTCGTAGAAGAGCTAAAGGAAGACATAAATTGACTGTTTCTTGCGAACCAAGACACAAAAAATAATGATTGCCCTTTAATCAATATCAAGCCGTTACTTTTATTAGTAGCGGCTTTTTTTTAAACCTGTTTATAAAATTTTGATAAGTATTAGGAGCTTTTTCCTGCTGTACGTTACAATCTTTTTAATTTTGAAGAAAATTAAAAAGGATTTTCACTGCCATCAGGGCTAGTACTACCTTCTTAAACAGGAACATACAACAAGAATACAACTTACAATAACTACAACAACAATACAATGCCAAAAGACAATTCAATTAAATCGGTTTTAATAATAGGTTCAGGACCTATTGTAATTGGTCAAGCCTGTGAGTTCGATTATGCAGGTTCACAATCAGCACGTTCACTTCGTGAGGAAGGAATAGAAGTTATTCTAATCAATTCCAATCCAGCAACCATCATGACCGATCCAACTATGGCCGATCATGTGTACTTAAAACCGCTTACTACAAAATCAATTATCGAAATCCTAAAAGCACATCCGCAAATTGATGCTGTACTGCCTACAATGGGAGGACAAACCGCTCTAAATCTTTGTTTAGAAGCAGATGAAAAAGGAATTTGGCAGGATTTCGGTGTAAAATTAATTGGTGTCGATATCAATGCCATCAACATCACCGAAGACAGAGAGCAATTCAAACAATTACTTGCAAGAATAAATGTACCAACTGCACCAGCAGAAACAGCAACTTCTTTCTTAAAAGGAAAAGAAATAGCCCAGAAATTTGGTTTCCCATTAGTTATTCGTCCTTCGTTTACTTTGGGTGGAACTGGAGCTGCTTTTGTACACAAAAAAGAAGATTTTGATGCTGCCTTAACTTATGGTTTAGAAGCATCGCCAATACACGAAGTCTTAATTGATAAGGCTTTACTTGGTTGGAAAGAATACGAATTGGAATTACTTCGTGATAAAAACGATAACGTAGTTATTATCTGTACAATCGAAAATATGGATCCTATGGGAATTCATACTGGAGATTCTATCACTGTTGCACCAGCCATGACATTATCGGATACCACATTCCAAAAAATGCGTGATATGGCGATTTTGATGATGCGTAGCATTGGAAATTTCGCTGGAGGATGTAACGTACAATTTGCTGTTTCTCCTGACAATCAAGAAGATATTGTAGCCATCGAAATCAACCCTCGTGTGTCTCGTTCTTCGGCTTTAGCTTCAAAAGCAACGGGTTATCCTATTGCTAAAATTGCTACAAAATTAGCTTTGGGGTATCATTTGGATGAACTTCAAAACCAAATTACAAAACTAACTTCAGCTTTATTTGAACCAACATTGGATTATGTTATCGTAAAAATTCCACGTTGGAATTTCGATAAATTTGAAGGTTCCGACAGAACTTTAGGTTTGCAGATGAAGTCAGTTGGAGAAGTAATGGGGATTGGTCGTTCGTTCCAAGAAGCATTGCACAAAGCAACACAATCTTTAGAAATTAAAAGAAATGGTTTAGGTGCTGACGGAAAGGGCTATAAAAACTACGATCAGATTATCGAAAAACTGACTTTCGCGAGTTGGGATCGTGTGTTTGTGATTTACGATGCCATTGCAATGGGAATTCCATTGTCAAGAATTCACGAAATTACAAGAATCGATATGTGGTTCTTGAAACAATACGAAGAATTATACGCTTTAGAAAAAGAAATCTCTAAATACAGTATTGATACTTTACCAAAAGATTTGATGTTGGAAGCCAAACAAAAAGGTTTCGCCGATAGACAAATTGCGCATATGATTGGTTGTTTGGAAAGTCAGGTGTATAACCTACGTGACGAACAAAAAATCAATAGAGTTTATAAATTGGTTGATACTTGTGCTGCCGAATTTAAAGCTTTAACACCATATTACTATTCTACTTTTGAAGCTGAAATTGAAACAGCTAACGGAGAAAGATACGTACACAACGAAAGTATTGTTACTGACAAAAAGAAAGTAGTTGTTTTAGGTTCAGGACCAAATAGAATAGGACAAGGGATCGAATTTGATTACTCTTGTGTTCACGGTGTTTTGGCTGCCAAAGAATGTGGTTACGAAACGATTATGATCAACTGCAACCCAGAAACGGTTTCAACCGATTTTGATACAGCCGATAAATTGTATTTTGAACCAGTTTTCTGGGAACATATTTACGATATCATCCGTCACGAAAAACCTGAAGGAGTAATTGTACAGTTGGGTGGACAAACCGCATTGAAATTGGCTGAAAAGCTATCTAAATACGGAATCAAGATTTTAGGGACAAGTTTCGATGCTTTGGATTTAGCCGAAGACAGAGGACGTTTCTCAGAATTATTGACCGAATTGAATATCCCTTTTCCACAATTCGGAATTGCAGAAAGTGCTGAAGAAGCTTCTAAATTAGCAGATACTCTAGATTTCCCTTTATTGGTTCGTCCTTCGTATGTTTTGGGTGGTCAGGGAATGAAAATTGTCATCAACAAGCCTGAATTAGAAGAGCACGTAATCGATTTATTAAAGAGTATTCCTGGAAACAAATTGCTTTTGGATCATTATTTAGATGGTGCAATTGAAGCGGAAGCGGATGCGATTTGTGATGGTGAAAATGTGTATATCATAGGAATTATGGAGCACATCGAACCTTGTGGTGTACACTCAGGAGATAGTAACGCGACTTTGCCACCATTTAACTTGGGTGAATTCGTAATGCAACAAATTAAAGACCATACGAAGAAAATCGCCTTGGCATTACAAACCGTAGGTTTAATTAATATTCAATTTGCTATCAAAGACGATACAGTTTATATTATCGAAGCCAATCCTAGAGCTTCTAGAACGGTACCTTTTATTGCTAAAGCGTATGGAGAACCGTATGTAAATTATGCAACTAAAGTGATGTTGGGAGAAAATAAAGTAACCGACTTTAATTTTAACCCACAGTTGAAAGGTTATGCGATAAAACAACCTGTCTTTTCTTTCAGTAAATTCCCGAATGTAAACAAAGCATTAGGACCAGAAATGAAAAGTACCGGAGAAAGTATTTTGTTTATCGACGATTTAAAAGACGATCAGTTTTACGAATTGTACTCACGAAGAAAAATGTACTTGACCAAATAAATAAAAAAGCCCCAATTTGAATTTCACATTGGGGCTTTTGTTATGCTTTAAAATGTATTTACATAGTGGCTGTTGGATCATTTTGATAGGCTCCGTGGATATTTCCATCGGGATCTTTAAAATAAGCCACCCATCCCACTGTTGGAATTGCCATTTTAGGAACTACAATTGTACCTCCGGCTTTTTCAATGTTGATGATTGTTTCGTCAAGATTTGCCACATCAATCGAATTTACAATAGGTTGATTAGGTTCTCTTTTCTTCATTAATCCACCATTGATTCCTGGTGAATTTTGATCTCCGGTCATTACGACCCAATATTCTTCGGTTCCAAATGGCTGAAAAGTCCAGCCAAATACTTTCTTAAAGAAATCCATGGTTTTTTCAGGATTATCACAAGGGATTTCAAAATGTACTACTCTGTTGCTCATGATTTAAAGTTTTAAAATTGTGATTAAATTTTTATTCTATGTTTAAGTTTTCATTGGTTTTTAAAACACTTCTTAAGAAAATCAACCCAATAACTCCCGCTAAAAAAGATGCGATAATGATGTATAATTTAGCATTGTTGATGGTGGTTGTATCTGTAAATGCCAGTAATGTTATGAATATCGACATGGTAAATCCAATGCCTCCTAAAATACCTGCACCAAAGATTTGCTTCCAATTTAAATCTAACGGCAATTGTGCTACTTTTATTTTTACAGATATGTAAGAAAAAAGTGTAATACCTAATGGTTTTCCAATTACCAAGCCCAAAATGATTCCTAGACCATAAGTGGGTAGTAAACTTTCTCCCGAATTAAATTGAAGGAGTATAGCTGTGTTGGCCAAAGCAAAAATGGGTAAAATCAAGAAGGAAACCGGTTTGTGCAGCCAATGCTGTAATTGATACGAAATGGATGTTTCTTCGCCTTTCTGAAAAGGAATAACAAAAGCCAGCAATACACCTGTTATGGTTGCGTGTACGCCTGAATTCAGCATAAAATACCACATAAAAACACCGCCAACTAAATACGGCCAAATTGTATACACTTTACATTTGTTCATCAAAAATAAAAGACCTAAAACCCCAAATGATAAAGATAAATACAACCATTGGATTTGCTGTGAGTAGAAAATAGCAATGACCAAAATAGCGCCCAAATCATCAATAACGGCCAAGGCAGTCAAAAATACTTTAAGTGATGTGGGTACTTTATTACCCAATAAAGACAAAATGCCAATTGCAAAAGCGATATCGGTTGCCATTGGAATGCCAATTCCATTGTGAAAAGACGTATTGTGATTGATACTAAAATACAACAACGCAGGAGCTAATATCCCGCCAAGTGCTCCTGAGATTGGTAAAAGCGCATTTTTTAAGTGTGATAGTTCGCCAATATAAATTTCACGTTCTAATTCTAAACCAATCATCAAAAAGAAAATGGTCATCAAGCCATCATTAATGCATTCCTCAATGCTGAAAGCGCCTATTTTTAAATGCCAAAAATGAGAATAGTTTTCTCCTAAAAATGAATTAGTTAAGAGAATTGAAGTAACGGTACAGATAAGAAGTATAATACCGCTGGCTTTTTCGCTTTCAAAAAAAGAGGTAAATAATTTAGTTGCTTGCATCAATAAAAAGAGATTAGACTCAATTGTGAGTAATAATTTCTAAATTTACAATATTATTAAATAAGTGATATGGGTGCTTTCAAGAAAAGATTTAAAAAATTAAAAACCGATAATCATACAGGTTTCGGTTCGAATGCGGCCAATTACGGCGGACGCTTTATCAATAAAGATGGGTCGGCTAATATTAAAAAATCTGGAATTAACCTTATGGAAAGTATCAGTTGGTATCATACGATGCTTAATATTCCACGTTGGAAATTTATGATGATTGTTTTCTTGTTTTACGGAATTGTCAACTTCTTATTTGCCACATTATATTGTTTAATTGGAGTGCACCATTTGAACGGAATTTTAGCCGACACTTTTATTGAGAAATTTGGACAGGCATTTTTCTTTAGTGCTCAAACCTTTACAACGGTAGGGTATGGGCATATTAGTCCTTCGGGGTTTTGGGCGAGTTTTATCGCTTCAATTGAAGCCTTGTTTGGATTGTTGAGTTTTGCTATTGCTACGGGTTTGTTTTATGGAAGATTCAGTAAACCTAAAGCACATATTCGATTTTCAGAAAACGCTATTATTGCGCCATTTCAAGATGGAAAAGCATTGATGATGCGAATTGTGCCTTATAAAAATACCAATTTAACTGATGCCGAAGCCAAGGTTACTTTAGGAATGAAAATTGAAGAAAATGGAGTGGAAGTCAACCGATTTTTTACTCTTGATTTAGAATATGATAAAATCAATGCGCTGACTTTAAGTTGGACTTTGGTGCATCCCATAACTGAAGAAAGTCCATTGTATGGTGTTTCCGAAAACGATTTTAAAACCCACGTAGGAGAAATCATTATTTACATTAAAGCTTTTGATGAAATGTACAGCAATACGGTAGCCATTCGGTCTTCTT
>JBDTNG010000068.1:0-9854 GCA_039933895.1 Flavobacterium sp.
ATTCAAAATTAGCGATTTATCTTCTTCAATATTGGATTTATATTTTAGAATTTTTGGGGTGTTTTCTTGAATACTCAATCGAATCAATCGAATTTCTGCATTATTGGGTTCGCTTTTTACAGCATTTTCAACCATTGAAATTCCTTCGACAAATAAATTCCTCTTCAGTTTTCTGTCGGTCGTAAATTTTGATTTCAAAGCGGTTGCAGCTCCTTTATAAGCAATAATAACTTTATTCTCTTTATTGTATTTTGATAATAACGTATAGAATTTTTCGGCATTTTCTTTTGATTTTGATGCTGAAAAATACTGTTCTCTCACCTCAGGAAGTTCCTGATTCGCGAAGAAAAACAGAGAAAACAATATTGAAAATAATACTTTCAAATTATGCTTTTTTATAAGTGTTCGTCAATTTTAACGCTATAGTTTCGTCGAAATAAGTTGTGTTTTTAACTTTTATCTCAGTATTGACATCACCTAAAATTTCAAGTTCTAAACGCAATCTTGGATTAACATCTGGATTGATAAGCGCCATGAACTTTACATTAGAAGAACTTATCATTAACAAAGAACTTTCGACAATCTCTTGCGAAAGTTCTTTGATAATTTGCATCATACAAACACCAGGTGTTACCGGATTTCCTGGAAAATGACCATTAAAAACATCATGCTCGTTGTTTAAATAAACAATGGCACTGTACTTTCCTTCGGAAACCTTCTCTACTTTTTCAACTTTGTAAAAATCCTTTAGTAACATGGGTTTGTTTTTTTTATTATTTTACATCAAAAGTGTACGTAATTCCTGTTTGGAAAACGACATTTGTATGAGAACTAGAACCATTATAATTATTAAGGTCTAAAACTGGGATAATTCCTTTTTTAACTCTCGCTTCAATACCAAAATTTTTCGTGAAATTATAACCAGCTCCAAGTATAAAAGCTAAATCAACATCATTGTCAGTATCGAAATTATTGTCTACAACAAAATCAATTGTTGGTCCAACATGGATATTAAATTTATCAGCAAAAGTAAATTTATTAACTACAGCTAAAGATAAATAAGACACATCAAGTTTCGTAATTGAACCATTAGCTAGTCTAAAATTAGAACCTTGATTAGAGTAATCGATTTCTGGTTGTAATGTATAATGTTTAGTCAATTTTAATGCTCCATAAACTCCAGCATAGAAACTTGTTTTTGAAGAAAAATTGTTATTACTACCTGATCCTGATACATAATTACCATACCCATCATAATAATATGTATCATTATAATAACCATAGTCACCTTTTGTAAAGTGTGAGAAATTCAAACCACCTCTAATTCCAGGTTTGAAAGAAACTTGAGCGTTCATTTCTGTTAATCCGAAGATGCAAAATAATGCAACGATAATCGACTTTTTCATTGTTTGTATTTAATTAATTATTTGATTTAATTCTATTTTCAATTTAATATTCTGATGTGATATTTTAATATTTTCGGCAAAAATACTATTTTCTGAGCTAAACTCGAAAGTAACTTTTTCTTTTGTTTTCGAAGTATTAACCAATTTTATGAGTTTATTCTTCTTTTTGTCTTCAAAAAAATAATTAAAACGTTTGTTATCAATAGACTTATAAATCACAAATCGCTCATTTTCAAAGACTTCACTAACTGTGTGATTTGCTTTTAATAACAATTTGAAATCATCTCTTAAGGTATTGATTATTATTTTTCGGTTTAAATCATCCAAAATATAATTGACTTTAAAATTATGCTCTGATAACTCAAAATCTAGTAATTTATTTCCGAATTCCGTGGTAAAAACAACACGATGTATCGAGTCATTAATCTTTTTGGCAATAAAAATTCCACCTAATTTATTTCCATAAATTTCAATATTTGCTTTATAAACGTAATCTGTTTCCGGATTAGAGAAATAAGGATTTTTAAATACTGTAATCGTATTTTCTTTTTTCACAGCATCGGTAATCTGATACGATTTACAGGAAAAAAGTAAAAGCGATAGAATACTAATTAGTGAAAACCGAATCGTCGACTTTTGCATTGATTTGTTTGTTTTTGAATACAATTTTTGTAAAATCATTAGACGGCTCAATCAGTTTTACCTGAGAAACCGTAGTGTCGTTAATAGGAAAATACAAATCGACCTCCTTTATGTATTTTTTAATCGCCGCAGTTGCAGGACTTAATTTAGCAATGTAAAAATCCTTCGTTTTGAAGTAAGCAATGCTGAATTCCTTATCATCAAACATATTTCCGCTCACACTTCCAATGATGAGTTTATTGATTTTTTCGAACATTTTACTGTTTCCAGCATCAATTGTGCTTTTGTTTCCCTGATCATTGATATAGACTTTGTTGTTTTTAAAAACAATACTATACTGGTAGGGTTTGGTGTATTGCCAATTCAGCAAATTAGGTGCTTTAAAAGCCATTTTCCCTGAAGTTTCAATATCTTTTGATAGAAAGTCCATATGCTTGTATTGGGTGAAATCTGTTTTTAATGATTTTACCGTTTTCGTTTCTTTTTCAACAGTAGCTTTGAAAGTAGCGATTTCAGCTGCTGTCATTTTTTGCTCCTGTGAAAAAACAGAGGTATTTAATATAAAAAGTAATCCTAAAAGAATTTTAGTCTTCATATGCTGGAATTTTTAATAATTTATCGATCGTGATACAATCGTAATTTTCTGATTGCAAAAATAGCAATAACTGTTCCAAAACGTTTACTGTTTTCAAAGAAGTATCGTGTAAAAGTATAATTCCACCTGAAGCTACCCTACTTTTGACTCTCTCTAAAATCTGATTTTCACTTTCAATAACCGTGTCGAGAGAACGAATATTCCAACCAATAACAAAATGTTTTGTTGTGGCTACTGCCCTGCTTATCCTGGGGTTAGTCACTCCGAAAGGCGGGCGAAAAAACAACACTTTTTTACCCGAAGCATTCTGAATTATTTTGTTTGTCTGAACAATTTCTTCTCTTACTTTTTGAGTTGAAAAAATCCCAAATTTATTGGAATGAGAATAACTATGATTACCAACAATATGTCCTTCTTGAAGAATTCTTTGGAAAATTTCAGGGTGTTTTTCAATTTGAGTTCCAATACAGAAAAACGTTCCTTTTGCATTGTATTTTTGAAGTAAATCCAATACATTTTCGGTCATTGGATGTGGACCATCATCAAAAGAAATCGCAATTTCTCTTTCTTTTATATTCGAATTATTACAATAAGTCTTTACAAAATAGCCCAAACGAATATCCGAAGAACCCCAAACTGTCATCACCAACCAAAACAAAAAAAGTAGCAGGAAACTCCACCATTTTACTTCAAAATAAAAGCTTAAAAAAGATAGAATGACCAAAATAGAAACACAAATAAAGATTGTATTTTTATGTTTCAGCATTTTTTAAGTACAATTAAACTATGATCTTTTCCTTGGTATTGGTTATATAGCAATACCGTTTGATAATTTTCTTTCTCTAGTGAATTCATACTGACCACTTTCGGAATTTGTTGTGTTTTCATCATATTTGAAGCCATCCAAAACCCAAAAGCTGACGCAGTATTGTATTCTCCGCTCAAATGCTTGTAATACACTTGGGGTGTATTTTTAAATATCGAATCGGAAATATTGTAATAAGAATCAAAAGCAACATCACCATTATTACCAAAAACCACTGCGTCAATATCAGTAATTTTTAAATTATTGGCTGTTAAAAAAGATTCAATAAAATTTTCAACTTCATCAATTTCTAAAGTGTTCACCATAGAAACCGCTTCAATGGTAGCATACGAGCTTTCTTTTTTCTGATTTTCTAAAACAAAAAAACTAGCACCTTCACTAAAAACAATTCCTTTCGATTTCGATCCTAACACTGAATAAGGCTTGTCTTCTTCTGCTTTGATAACATTGATCAGTTTGTATAAATCTAAAGTATGTTGTGCTGTTTCATCAATTCCACCCACAAGAATGGCATTGGCTTCTTCGTTTTCAATTTGCATTTTGGCATCCAAAAGCGCTGTTTCAAACGAAACCGCACCATTTACATACGTAAAATTATAACCTTTGCACTGCAATCCTAAGGCAATTTGTCCACCCACAGTATTGTGCGTAGATTGGATAAAAGAAGTTGGCGTTAAGAACTCTTCTTTGTTGTCTAAAATGGCTTTTAGGAATTTCTCTGAATCTTCCACACATCCCATACCAGTCCCTGTAATAATGGCATCTGGTGTTTCAATATTAGCTTCTTTCAGAGCTTTTGTGGAAGCAGCAATACCCATTTTTACTCCTTTTGCCATACGACGAATAGCTGCTGGCGGGATAAATTCTTTGTAAGAAGGTTGATTTGCATAAATCACATTCTCCGTTTCGTTGATTGTTGTTTCCGATAAAAATTCCGTTTCAAAAGTGTTTTGAGTCGAAATACACCCCATACCATTAATATATGTCTTCATTAGTTTTTCGAGAATAAAACGGTTGAACAATTACCTCCAAATCCAAACGAATTGGACAATACATGGTTTATGGATTTTTCTTTTAATGTCGTTTGTGGAAGCAAATCAAATTCTTCCATTGGCGTTTCGAAATTCAGATTCGGGAAAATAATATTATTTTGCAATGCTAAAACACTGTAAACAGCTTCAATTGCTGCGGCTGCGGCCAAAGTATGACCTGTAAACGCTTTCGTTGAACTGAATTCAGGAACATTTTCTTCAAAAATACGAAGAATGGCACGACCTTCCGATAAATCATTATTAGGAGTTGCTGTTCCGTGGGCATTGATATAATCAATATCCGATGGTTTTAAATTCGCTAATTTTAAAGCTTTTTGCATTGCTAAAAAAGCACCTTCTCCATTTTCAGAAGAAGCAGTTTGGTGAAAAGCATCATTGGCATTTCCATAACCGGAAACATACGCCAATACTTTTTTGTTTTCTTTTTGAACCAATTCATCTGATTCTAAAACCAAAAATGCTGCAGCTTCTCCTAAATTTAACCCTTTACGATTGTTATCAAATGGCGCATTGTATGTATCTGATAAAATCATCAGGGTTTTAAATCCGTTGATGGTGAATTTTGCCAAAGCATCAGTTCCGCCAACAATCACACGATCTAATTGACCAGATTGAATCAATCGCGAACCCATCATAATGGCGTTTGCCGCCGAAGAACAAGCTGTACTTACGGTTGTTACTAGGCCTTTCAACCCTAAATATTCCGCCATTTTATGTGAAGAATCTCCCGCATCGTGACTGCTGATATATTTTCTACAAACTTCGTCTTCAAAATATTCGTAATAATACTTTTCGGTCATATCCATTCCGCCTACACTTGTTGCCGAAATTAAACCCGTTTTGTATTCGTTTATATTTTGAATTCCTGCATTTTCCACAGCTTGTTGTGCAGCAATTGTACCCAACATCGCTGTTCTGGAAAAATTATTGTCAGACGAAAGCCCAAGTCGTTGCGCTAACTGAACGTTGGTTAGTTTAATTTCCCCGACTTTGATTACCTCTTTGTGAATGGTTTCCAAATTCTCAATGGTAGAAATTCCCGTTTTACCGTTTACTAACGCATGATAATTTTCTTCTACATTGTTTCCAATCGAAGAAATTATTCCCATTCCGGTTATTGCAACTTTTTTATGCATAAATTATTTTGTTCTGTTTGCAGTGATGTATGCAGCCATAGTATCGATAGATTGGAAAATTGTTTTTCCTTCTTTTGGATCTGTCAATTTGATACCATAATCTTTGTCTAACAATACGATTAATTCTAAAGCGTCGATAGAATCCAATCCTAAACCGTCACCAAAAAGAGCGTCGTTATCTTTAATATCTTCGACTGAAATATCTTCTAAGTTTAAAACTTCAATAATTTTTGTTTTTAATTCTGCTTTTAATGCTTCCATGATTATTTATTATATAATGTATTTACTATTTGTTCGTTATGTTCTAAATCGCCTTGTTTTTCTACCAGATAAACAAAGGCTTTGTATTCTTCCTGATAATATTCAACCCAACCGCAAAGTACTTTCTGTGCTTTATTCGTTTCCAAAAGCAAATCAGTATAATGGGTCATAAATTCGGCGTTGAAAGTTTCGAAAACAAAAAAAGCATTTTCAGATTGCAATTTATGCTTGATACTAATTTCTCCAATGCAAATGTTAGGCAATGTATACACAAAAACTGCCGGGCTCGGAAAATAATTTTCTGCATTGGCTATCGAGCTTTGGTATTTCACATCCGTATCCAAACTGGAAGACTGATTGGCAAAAATTAAAGCAATATCATTTTCAACTTCAGGATTAACAACTGTTGCCAATATAATTTCAGAAGTCAGAAAAGCCAATTTACTCAAGTTATCCATTTTGAAAAACTTCGGATATTCTATTCCAAAATTTTTATAAGCCGCTTTTGAAAATTCTGAAAAAGAAACTCCTTCCAATTCAAACTTTTTTTCACCGTTAATGCAAACCGAATTATTTTCGATTATGCAATAGTTTGATATGTAATTATTTGTCTGCAAATTTAGTGTACTTTTTCGAATAAAACAGCAGTATTGCAACCGCCAAATCCAGAAGCTGTTTTTAGGAAATAATTTATGTCCTTTTCTACATTTTCGGAAATGACTGCGATAGATTGTGTAACTCCCATTGCTGTAAATCCTTTAGAAACAATCAATTGGTTTTTCCGTGCACTTTCAATAGCAATTACTGTTTCCAAAAGCCCCGAAGCGCCTAATGTATGTCCGTAATAACCTTTCAAACTATTGACAGGGACATCTTTGAATCCCAAACGATTGAAAGCGATGGCTTCCATTTCGTCGTTATACAAAGTAGCGGTTCCGTGCGCTGAAATATAATTTAATTTTTCTTTTTTGATTCTAGATTCTGCAAAAGCACTTTCGATACTTCTAAACAATCCTTCTCCTGTTCTTGAAGGCCCAGAAATATGATTGGCATCGTTTATTGCACCATCACCAACTATTTTCACATCACCTTTTTGCACTTCATTTTCATCAGAAGTAACATAAACTGCAGCTGTTGCTTCACCTAATGTCACTCCATTCCTGTCTTTATCATAAGGCTTGCATGGACTTTCGCTCATCGCTTGAAAAGAATTAAATCCAGACAAAACAAATTCCGAAATTTCATCGCCCGCCACTACAAAAGCATTATCATAAACACCAGACTGAATTATTCTTTTGGCGATTGCAATCGCCAAAACGCCTGAAACACAAGCATTAGAAACCACAATGGGTTCTGTTGTAAATCTAAAGAAAGCACTTACTTTTTTGGCTAAAGCCGATAAATGAGCCGATTCGATTTTGCAATTTTTATTTTCCAACAAACTGATATTTCCTTTTGTTGTAGAAAAAACAAAAGCCGTTTTGTTGGTAATTTTATGTTTACTAATCATTGGCGCTAAAGCCAAGATTAACATTTTTTCTAATTTTGTAAAATGGTTTTCGCTGGTAATTTCGGCGAAAGCACTATTTAATTTTTCCGTTTCGATAATCGATGCATAAAACGATTCCAACATACCGAGTTTTTCATTCAACTTAATTCCAGAATCTGCTTTTAATAAGCTGTTCCAGTTGGAAGCCACATCAAAACCCAAAGGAGTAATACAATTTGTATCGGTTATGTAAACGTTTTTTACCATTATTTTAATAACCCTACTTTACGTTTCCATTCCTCAAAAAAGGGTGGAAAATTTAATGATAAATGACCATTTTCATCCACAAAAACCTGAACTGTTTCCCCTGTACAGGCAATTTCGTTATTGGCATCGTAGATTTTATATCTGAAAATCATTTTTGCGGCTGGTGAATCTACAATGGTAGTTTCAATTCGAGCCACATCGCCATAGCGCAATGATAATTTATGTTCGCAACTTGATTTTACAATCGGCGTTGTATAACCGTATTTGTGCACGTCTAAATAAGAAATCCCATGTTGACGACCGAAAGCTTCGCGTCCGTCTTCAAAATAGGTAATATAATAGCCATGCCAAACGATTCCGAGCGGATCGGTTTCGTTGAAACGCACACGTATTTCTTGTGATACGGTTAGTTCAGTAGCTTCGCTATACTGCTCTTTTCTTTTTATCATACCAAATAGAAATGGTTATTGTAATTATAAAAAACAAAAGTAATAAATTAATTTCCGGTAGAATTTCGGCAAGACCTCCATTGCGTAAAAGCACGTCGTAAAAGGCACTCAATCCCCAATTCATTGGAGAAATATGAGACAGATATTGCATTACTTTTGGCATTGCAAAAACTGGAACCCAAACACCACCAATAGCAGCTAAAATTACAACCGATGTTGCTCCAAATGGTGCAGATTGCTCTTGTGTTTTAGCAATAGTTCCTAATAAAATCCCAAACCCAATGGCAGCCAATCCTGAAAATAAAGCTACAATTGACATTAAAAATAGTTTTCCACTAACATCTAATCTAGGCAATCCTAAATACGGAAATAAATAAACTCCTACCGCGACCATGAGGAAGAATTGTATCATACAAATCACCAAATAAGTTACTGTTTTTCCGGCAATGACAACTAAGTATGAAACTGGATTGGTAATTAATCGGATTTGTGTTCCTTGTCCTTTTTCTTTAACAATATTAATAGAAAGTGGCACTACAATAAAAAATATAGCAAACAAAGCCCAAGCAGGGACATTGTGTTGTACCGAATTAGGGAGAATTTCTTTGTCGTTTATTCTTGGAATTATTTCTTTGAAAGTGATAAAACTTTTTTGTTCAAAAACAGGTTCATCCCCTTCTCCCAATTGATCTTGGAATGTACTGTAAATTGATTTGGTTTCAATTTGAGAAATCATTTTATCAATAGCGCCTTTAACTGCATTTTTAAACGTCAGTTGTGTGGCAGGATCGAAATATAATTTCACTTCTTTTGAAGTTACTGTTAGTTTTTCTTTTGGTGCCGAAGAAGTAGTATCAGCTAATCCGAAATTGCGGACAATTTTTTCTACATTCTGATTTACTTTTAGCTGTAAGTCATGGCTTAATTTTTCTGGAATAACGATTGCTAATTGGTATTTTCCTTTAAAAACAGCTTCTTTGGCAGTGCTTTCTGTAATTGAATTACCATCAATTTGGGTTACAATTTCAAAAGAACCACTTTCGTTTAAATTTTGTTTGACTGTTTTTGAGATTTCACCTTTATCGTTGTCTACTAAAAGAATCGGGATTCGACTTTCGTTGACCGATTTAAAAGTACTGTCCTGGATTAAAGTAATCGTAATAATTAATACTAATGGCATGACGAAAAGGATAACCAATCCGCCGAAATCTCTTTTAAGCAAGAGCATTTCCTTATAAACCGACATAAAAAACTTATACATCATCGCGAAGCTCTTTACCGGTTAATGAAATAAAAACATCTTCTAAATTGTGTGCATGTTCCGTTTCGTGAATCAAACCTTGCGGTGTTCCTTCGGCGTAAATTTTCCCTCTGTCGATGATTGCAATTTTAGTACAAAAATCCTGCGCTTCGGTTAAATGATGCGAGGTATAAATAATGGTCGTTCCTTTAGAATTAAGCTCTTTAAGATACTCAATAATTACATTTTTCGATTGTACATCGACACCAACAGTAGGTTCATCTAAAAACAAAACCGTAGGTTCGTGCAAAATTCCAGCAATTAGGTTCACACGACGTTTCATTCCGCCAGAGAACGTTTCAATTTTTTTATTAGCAAACTTAAGAAGCCCTAAATGATCTAAAGCAGCATCTACTTTTGCTCTTAAAACCTTGCCCTTTAAACCGTACATACTTCCAAAATACAGCAAGTTTTCACGTGCGGTTAGTGTT
>JBDTNG010000069.1:0-9102 GCA_039933895.1 Flavobacterium sp.
ATTCCCAAGTAAACTCCTTAGATTATGATTAATATTGGAATTATTGGTGGCTCAGGTTATACCGCTGGCGAATTGCTAAGGTTGTTACAAAATCATCCTCATGCAAAAATCGACTTTGTATACAGTACTACCAATGCCGGAAAATACATTTCGAGTGTACATCAGGATTTATTAGGTGATACCGATTTGAAGTTTACCGATATCGTGAATCCAAATGTAAAAGTTGTTTTTTTATGTTTAGGACATGGTAAATCGAAAGCTTTTCTTGCTGAAAATAAATTTTCTAGAGATACTAAAATTATCGATTTGGGCAACGATTTTAGATTGACCGAAGATGTTCATTTTAATGGAATTCCTTTCGTTTATGGTTTACCGGAAATGAACAAAACCGATATTAAGAAAGCACAGTTTATTGCAAATCCGGGTTGTTTTGCTACAGCAATTCAGTTGGCTTTGCTCCCATTAGCAGAAAAACAATGGCTTACAAGTAGTATTCACGTGAATGCCACTACGGGAAGTACTGGAGCTGGAGTTCAGCCTTCGGAAACATCGCATCATAGTTGGAGGAACAACAACATGTCGCATTATAAAGCTTTTGATCATCAGCATTTAAGAGAAATAAATCAAAGTTTGGCATTGACACAAATCGGGTTTGATCAGGAATTGATTTTTATTCCTAATCGTGGAGATTTCACTAGAGGCATTTTTGCCACATTGTATACAAAAACTGAAATTCCATTAGAAACGATTGTTAAACAATTTAAGGATTTTTATAAAAACGAACATTTTGTGATAGTAACAACAGAAAACATACATCTCAAACAAGTTGTCCAAACGAACAAATGTATTATCAGTCTTACGAAAAAAGGAGATTATCTTTTAATAACATCCATCATAGACAACCTCATCAAAGGGGCATCCGGACAAGCGATTCAAAATATGAATTTGATGTTTGGTTTGTATGAAAAGACAGGTTTACAATTAAAGTCAGGCAACTTTTAAAAATGAAAAAATGAATTTATTTGACGTTTACCCATTATATCCTATTACTCCTGTAAAAGCATTAGACTGCACGATTACAGATGAAAAAGGAATTGAATATTTGGATTTATATTCTGGTCACGGAGTAATTTCTATTGGTCATACACAACCGGATTATGTAGCCAAAGTAAAAGAACAACTGGATAATTTGAGTTTCTATTCGAATGCGATTCAGAATCCTTTGCAAGTAGAATTGGCAGAGAAACTAGGAAAAGCTTCTGGTTTAACTGATTTCAGTTTATTCCTTTGCAGTTCTGGTGCTGAAGCCAATGAAAATGCTTTGAAAGTAGCTTCTTTTCATACTAATAAATCAAGAGTAATAGCTTTTGACAATTCATTTCATGGAAGAACTTCTGCTGCTGTTGCTGTAACTGATAACAAAAAAATCGTTGCTCCAATTAATGCGCAACAAGTCGTTACTTTTTTGCCTTTGAATCAAATTAATTTAGTAGAAGCCGAATTGAAAAAAGGAGATGTTTGTGCAGTAATCATTGAACCTATTCAAGGAGTTGGAGGTTTAGATCAGGGAACAGCAGAATTCTTTCAAGCTTTGGAAAAAACATGTAAAGCAAATGAAGTGGTTTTGATTTTAGACGAAGTACAATCAGGTTATGGAAGAAGCGGAAAGTTTTTTGCCTTTCAACACCATGGAATCAATCCAGATATTGTAACGACTGCTAAAGGAATGGGGAATGGTTTTCCAATTGGAGGGGTTTTAATTTCTCCTAAATTCCAAGCGAGTAACGGATTGTTAGGAACAACTTTTGGCGGAAGTCATTTGGCTTGCGCTGCCGGTATTGCTGTTTTGGATATAATCGAAAAACAAAATCTGATTGCTAATACCAATAAAGTTTCGGACTATTTCATGGAAGCTATTAAAGTGATTCCAGAAATTATCAAAGTAAAAGGAAAAGGATTGATGTTAGGCGTTGAATTTGATTTTGATGTTAGTGCTTTGAGAAAGAAAATGATTATTGATAAATACATTTTTACAGGAGGTGCCAACAATAAAAATCTATTGAGAATTCTTCCCCCGTTAACGATTACTACTGATGCGATTGATAAATTTATCATAGCATTACAAGAGTCGTTGACTGAATTGAAATAAATATTAGTTAGTAATACGAATGATTAAATTAAATGAAAATGAAAAAATTTACAACAGTAAACGATATAGAAAATTTAGAAGCGCTATTACAATTAGCCAAAAAAATTAAAGCAAATCCTTATGCAAATAAAAGCATTGGAGAAAATAAAACCTTGGGATTATTGTTCTTTAATCCAAGTTTAAGAACCAGATTAAGTACTCAAAAAGCAGGCGCTAATTTGGGGATGAACTGCATTACCATGAATTTGAACACCGAAGGATGGAGTTTGGAATTTGAAGATGGCGCTGTGATGAATAGCGACAAAGTCGAACATATCAAAGAAGCGGCTCAGGTCATTTCGCAATACTGCGATATTATTGCCATTAGAAGTTTTCCAACGCTAACCGACAAAGAGAAAGATGAGGAAGAACAAGTCATCAACTCCTTTGTAAAATATGCTTCAGTTCCCGTAATTAGTTTGGAAGGTTCCACAGAACATCCTTTACAGGCTGTTGCCGATATGTTGACCATTACTGAATTTCAAACCAAGAAAAAACCAAAAGTGGTACTAACATGGGCACCGCATCCTAAAGCTTTACCACATGCCGTTCCCAATTCTTTTGTAAAAATAATGCAGTTGGCCGATGTCGATTTTGTAATTACACACCCCATTGGGTATGAGCTAAACCCTAATATGACTAAAAACAGCGTGATTAGTCACAATCAAGATGAAGCATTTAAGGATGCCGATTTCATCTATGCCAAAAACTGGAGTAATTATAACGAATACGGAAAAATTCTTTCACAAGATACATCGTGGATCGTAACTCCTGAAAAAATTCAACGAACAAACAATGCAAAATTCATGCATTGTTTACCTGTGAGAAGAAATATGATTGTTAACGATGCTGTTTTAGACAGCGAATCGTCGATTGTTATTCCACAAGCGAATAATAGAACTTTTGCCGTTCAGGCAATACTTACACAATTATTGGAAAATGAATGATACTACTAAAAATACTTTAACCATCATTAAAATTGGTGGAAATGTCATCGATGATGATTTGGCTTTGGCCAATGTGTTACATGATTTTTCTGCTATTGAAGGTCCCAAAATTTTAGTTCATGGTGGAGGAAAAGAAGCCAGCCGTTTTGCTGAAAAACTAGGACTCGTTCCTGAAATGATTGACGGAAGAAGAATCACCAATAACGCGATGCTGGATGTTGTTGTGATGACTTATGCAGGTTTACTGAACAAAAAAATAGTGGCCAAATTAAATGCTTTGCAAAACCAAGCTATCGGGTTTTCTGGCGCTGATGGAAATTTGATTCTTTCCGAAAAAAGAAAAAATGCAACAATCGATTTTGGATTTGTGGGCGATGTTATTTCGGTCAATAACAATTTACTTTCGAAGTTAATCGAACAGGGAATTGTTCCTGTTTTTTGTGCCATTACACATGATGGAAACGGTCAACTTCTAAATACAAATGCCGACACGATTACCAGTGAATTGGCCATCGCATTATCTAAAAATTACAATGTGAAATTATTATATTGCTTTGAAAAACAAGGGGTCTTGGTAAACGCAGCTGATGAAAATTCTGTAATTACCAAAATCACACAATCAAAATACAAAGACCTTCTAGAAATTGGCGCCATTCATTCCGGAATGATTCCAAAACTAGACAACTGCTTTTATGCTTTATTAAAAGGAGTGCAACATATTATCATTGGTCATCATTCGATTATTGGTAAACCTAATTCAATTCATACCACTATTAGCCTATAATTATGAAAACAATTGAAACAGTAACAATTCAGACAATAACATTCGAAGCTATTGCCTTATTAAAAAAGCTAATCGAAACTTCTTCCTTTTCTGGCGAAGAAGACATGACTGCAGTTCTCATCGAAAATTGGTTTAAACAAAATAATATTCCTTTCAAAAGAGAAAACAATAATGTTTGGGCTTACAATCAGCATTTTAATATTTTAAAACCGACGCTATTATTAAATTCTCATCATGATACGGTAAAACCAAATCAAGGCTATACACTTGATCCTTTTACCGCAATAGAAGAGGATGGAAAGCTTTTTGGACTGGGAAGCAATGATGCCGGAGGTTGCTTGGTCTCACTTTTGGCAGCGTTTACTTATTTGTACCAAAAGGAAAGGCTCTCTCACAATATTGTGATTGTGGCATCTGCCGAAGAGGAAAGTAGCGGAGAAAATGGATTAAATAGTGTTTTAAAGCATTTACCAAAACTCGATTGTGCCATTGTGGGTGAACCTACAGAAATGCAATTGGCTATAGCCGAAAAAGGATTATTGGTTTTAGATGTTATTGTTCAGGGAACGGCCAGTCATGCCGCGCATCACAATGAAAACAATGCCATCTATAATACCATTGAAGTGATTGAATGGTTCAAAAATTACAGTTTCAAAAAAGTTTCTGAAATACTAGGTCCAGTAAAAATGACTGTGACTCAAATTGACGCAGGAAAACAGCATAATGTTGTCCCTTCTGAATGCCATTTGGTAGTAGACATTCGTGTAAATGACAAATACTCCAATAAAGAAATTATGGAGCTTGTAATTGAAAATGTAAACGCAACAGTAAAACCAAGATCGATGCATTTGAATGCTTCTTCTATTGATAAAAATCATCCGTTAGTTCAGGCAGGAATCGAATTGGGAAGAACGACTTATGGCTCACCAACATTATCAGATCAAGCGGTTTTGAATTGTCAATCCCTAAAATTGGGGCCTGGGAGTTCACCACGTTCGCATACCGCTAACGAATTTATACACACTCACGAAATTGAAGAAGGAATCGAATTATACATCAAAATTCTTTCCGATTTTTTAAAACAACATTAAAATAATATTCCAATGAAACTATGGGAAAAAGGAATTCCAACGGATCAGAAAATTGAACAATTTACCGTTGGCAATGATAGAGAATTAGATGTAGTCCTGGCAAAATACGATGCTTTGGGTTCCATTGGTCATGCAAAAATGTTGGCTGAAGTGGGTTTAATAACTCATAATGAAGCTACATCACTTGTTGCCGCATTAGAAGAAATTTTGATATCAATTGAAACCGATTCTTTTATTATTGAATCTAATTTTGAAGATGTGCATTCCAAAATTGAATACATGCTAATCGAAAAACTAGGAGATGTTGGAAAGAAAATCCATACCGCTCGTTCTAGAAATGACCAGGTTTTGGTCGATATGCATTTGTATTTAAAAGATGAAATCATCACAATAAAATCATTAGTAAAATCACTATTTGATTTGTTAATGGAACTTGCAGATAAAAACAAAAACATTTTGCTTCCTGGTTATACTCATTTACAAATTGCGATGCCATCTTCTTTTGGACTATGGTTTTCTGCTTATGCCGAAAGTCTAATTGATGATATTTCGATGCTAAATGCTGCGCTAAAAATAGTTGATCAAAATCCTTTGGGTTCGGCTGCAGGTTATGGAAGCTCCTTCCCTATCAACAGAACATTTACTACTGAAGCATTGGGCTTTTCAACATTAAAATACAATGTTGTAGCGGCACAAATGAGCCGTGGAAAATCCGAAAAAACAATGGCTTTTGCGATGAACAGTGTGGCAGCAACTTTGTCAAAATTGGCTCTAGATATCTGTTTATATTTGAGTCAGAATTTCGATTTTATTTCATTACCTGGACATTTAACTACGGGTTCGAGCATTATGCCGCACAAAAAAAATCCTGATATTTTTGAATTGATTCGTGGAAAAGCCAATAAAATTCAAAGTTTGCCGTATGAATTGACTTTGATAACCAACAATTTGCCAAGTGGTTATCACAGGGATTTTCAACTATTGAAAGAAGGTTTGTTTCCAGCTATAGAAAATTTGAAATCTTGTTTAGCAATGACACAGTATGCCATTCAGGATATTAAAGTCAAAGAAACCATTTTGAATGATAAAAAATACGATTATTTATTTACGGTTGATTCTTTAAATGAATTAGTTCTGCAAGGAATTCCGTTTAGAGATGCTTATAAAATTGTGGCCGAACAACTTGAAAACGGAACATTTAAAGCCCCTGAAACCACAAAACATACACACGAAGGCAGTATTAATAATTTGTGCTTAAAGGAAATTAAAGAAAAAATGGACAATTCCTTTTAGCCTTTTGGTTGATTCTGCATAAGGAGAAACCGCCAAGTTCACAAAATTTCGATGAACTTAGCGGTTTTATTTTACAAAACGAATTGATTTAAATCTTCTGCTTGAATATCGCTATGCGAGGCATGATAAATGGCTTTTCCATCCTTAATGACAATTATTTGTGGCGATTGATGCATCACACCAAAACGTTCGGTCACTTCATTGGAAATCGAACGGTGCTCAAGTAAATCTAAAAAATACAATTCCATTTTTACCGTTTCAATATTGTATTCCTTTTCAAATTGTTTTAAGGCAAATCGACTGATACTACAACGTGTACTGTGTTTAAACAAAGTGACTGGTTTCTCAAATGAAGTTTTCACAATTTCATCCAATGGTGTTTCTTCCAAATAGAACCAATGTACTTTTGGAAGCGATTCTGTATTATTTTGTGTTCCGAAAATCTTATCTAAAAAAACTCATACTTCTTATTCTATTAATTTTAACTGCTCTTCCATTAATTGAGCATCGCTAATTAAGTTATTGTAAAATACGCAGGTGTATTTCAATGATGTAATTATAGGAAAAACTAAATTTTGAGGCAAACAAACCTTTTGTGGATCTTGATTTAAAAAGGAAACCACTCGTAATGAGTGGTTTATTTGTTATTCCTATCCTTTATATCCTCTTGAGGGTTTTTTCCAACCAGGTTTTGGGGCTTCTGCTTTTTCACAATAATCAATTTGTTTAATTGAAGGCATTCTAAAAGAAAAGCAAGCTTCGCCATTAAAATTAGTAAATGCAAAATCACCTAATGAAATAATATCCATTCCTATTAACATTTCTGTATTCCCTGATAAAACAGCTTCAATTACCTTAACTCCTACTATACTTATTCCATTAGGAAGATAAACATTTATTAGATATGTGTTCACTTGACTAGAACCTCCGGCGTGATTTGAAGTTATTTTACCAGTTGGTTTTAATCCTAAATCATTAGCCACTTTAGAAGTAATTACAGTTCCTGTAGCTCCAGTATCCCAAATGGCTTCGTACTGATTAATAACTGGCAAATTTGTTTTATCTTTTAAATCAACAATTTCAGAAACTCCACATTGAGTTTTAAGTTGGTTCATCCTTCCTATACCCTTTATGGTAAATGCTTGAAAGGCAGTCATTAATTTATAACAACTCTTGAGTGGTAGGTTTCCGTGAAATCTGTATTGCCAGAAGTACATTTTTGAATTAAAAAAGTTCCTAATTCATGCTCTTTTTTGGTTTCCAACAGAGCTTCAACCTCAGAATTATAAGAACCTATAACTTTTTTTCCTTTAATGACAATAATCTTTCCAGAGTATTTTTTAAGAAGCTCTTCTTGGTTGTCAATATAATATTGAAATTCTTTTTCTAACATGATCTTTGTAAATTGGGTGTGCAAATGTACAATATTTAATTAAAGGTACGACATAATTATCTCTTTAGCCAATTGATTAACAATTATATAATGCCTAGTTCTGATTTAATAATTTTCAAATATATACAATACAATAATCATTCCATTACGGTTTTCCCATAATTTTTATGTGTATTTATACCCTTTTATCGATTAAATATACTTGGACGACGGTTTTTCTTTTGATCTTCGCGTATTCTTTGTAAATAATCTTCACGTTCCTTTTTACTTATAGAATCTTGTCTGTGTCTTATTGAATCAGTGTCTTTACGTATTTTAGCCATAGCGATGACATTTTGTTTTCTTAATTCTTCGTCAGCGATAGAATCTTTTTTATGTTTTGCAACACGTTCATCGTAATCGACCAATTCTGCTTGTTCGGCAACTTTCTCTTTTTGTTTCCAAAAATCACTGGTAACTAACTTTCTCATGTAACTTGGACTTTCTTCACGATATAGTACATAATACTGTGCTTCTTCTCTTGTGTGTTCAGGGGGTTGTAATTCGGTAACGATAATCTTGTGCGTAGTTTTTGATTTTTTTGTTCCCTTAGTCTTAGATTGGGATTTAGCCTTTAAAATTGCTTTTTGTAATTCAGAACCTCCATCATAACCTGTAGGTGCCTTTTGTGCAAATAGAGTAATTGTAGATAACAACAATACTGCCGACAATAATTTTTTCATTTGTTTTTAAATTAACTCGCCGTGTTCCGCAACGATATTAATAAATAAAAACAGCGTGGAACATTACTTACTGCCCTCACGGTACGACCAAGCACCAATGCACAAATAAGCAACTCCCACGCCTTGCTGGCATAGTGTTCTAACTTGTGTAGTGCAAATTCTTAAATTGGTCGTTTTTGAGAGCCTACAAGCAAACGCTATTATATTTTAATCCGTATTTTCTTTACTTCATTTACTTTATTTAGTTACGGGTAAAGATACAATTATTTAATAAATAGCGAAAAAACACAATTTAGTAGGTAAAAATTTGTGGGCTTTAAATTTATTTTGTAGTATTGTGACGTAATACAAATGACGTATAAATATGCCTAAATTACTTTACTCTGAAACGCAAAAATTATTGTACGAACGTATCGCTGACTTAAAGCAAAAACTTGCTATTTTAGATGGTGATAGAGAAACTTTGTTAAAAGAGTTGGAGCAAACAGAAAAAGCGTTTTCTGTAATAACTACCCGAGAAAAGAAATTCGCTTACAATAAGGAATCTACTTTTAGGCAAAAAATACTTTTCTGTTTAAATTCAAAAAATAAAATTACATCCATAAATGATATGGTGGACATCCTAATTAAAAATGATGCCGACTTAAAACTAGATAAGTTAAACACAGCTAAATCTTTACGTGT
>JBDTNG010000070.1:0-2343 GCA_039933895.1 Flavobacterium sp.
CAAAATACGTAAGGAAATCGTGTAATGAATAATGTCCGTCGACCAACCAAGTACCGTCTTCACGGGCAATAAGCTGGAATTCTTCATCATAAAAATCAGAGGCATCACCCACTAAGGCTTCCAGAATGTCATTTAGGGTGATAATACCTTGTACCACTCCGTATTCATCTGTAACAAAGGCATAATGTACTTTTGATTTTTTGAAAATCTCTAAGGCTTTATAAGCCGAAGTATGTTCAATAAAATAAACTGGTTCTTTGGTAATCGCTCTTAAATCGAAAGGCCCTTTTTCGAAACCAGCAAACAAATCTTTTAGTAAAACGACTCCTACTACTTCGTCTAGATTGTCTTCACAAACCGGATAAACAGAATGTAGTTCATCGAGTACCTTTTCTTTTAAAGACTGTAAATCATCATCTTCAATGGAAAGATAAACCAATGATTTACGATGTGTCATCAACGAATTTACTTTTCTATCACCAATGTGAAACACACGCTCCACAATATCTTGTTCAATTTCCTGCACTTCACCACCTTCAGTACCTTCTTTTATAATTGCTTTAATTTCCTCCTCGGTCACTTTACCATCAGCGGTTGGCTTTATTTTCAAGACCTTCAAAAGAAAATCGGTTGAAGTCGTTAGTAACCAAATGAACGGTGCTGTAGCCACAGAAACAATTTTCATAGGAACTGCCACTGCTTTAGCGATGCCTTCCGGATGATTCAATCCAATTCTTTTCGGCAACAATTCACCAAAAACCAATGAGAAAAAAGTTAAAATCACCAAAACAATAACTACAGCAATAGAATGCGCATAAGGCCTTATCGTTTCAAACTGAAAAATAAAAGCATACACATCTTCGGTTATTTTGTCACCACTAAAAACCCCTGTTAACAAGGTTATTAAAGTAATTCCAATTTGAGTAGTGGAAAGTAATTTGTTTGGCGAATTGGCTAAATCAAGAGCCGTCTGCGCACTTGAATTTCCTTTTTTGGCTGCCGTTTCAAGTCGGTTTTTTCGAGCGGAAATCAATGCAATTTCTGACATCGAGAAAACACCATTTAAAAGTATTAAAAAGAAAATTATGAGTATTTCCATGTTTGTTTTTTAAGTTATAACTTATCTATCACCGTACTTAAACGATTAGTAATTTCGGTAATAGACCCTATTCCATCGACTGCATGGAATTTATTTTGCGCTACATAATAATTCATTAATGGAGCGGTTTTTTCGTTGTATTCTTGGTAACGATTTCTAATTTTTTCTTCATCCTGATCGTCTGGTCTTCCAGAAGTTTTACCTCTTTCCAAAAGACGCTGTACTAAAATTTCATCATCCGCTTCAAGGGCAATAGTTGCTGTTATTTCCTGATTTTTAGTTTTTAAAAATCCATCTAAGGCACTGGCTTGAGCCAAAGTTCTTGGAAATCCGTCAAATAAAAAGCCTTTTGCTTTTGGATTTTGATCCACTTCATTTTCTAGCATTTGGATAGTTACCTCATCAGGAACCAAATCCCCTTTATCCATGAACGTCTTAGCTAAAAGCCCTAATTTAGTATTATTTTTTATATTAAATCTAAAAATATCTCCTGTTGAAAGATGTACCAGGTTGTATTTTCCTTTTAAAAATTCTGCTTGAGTTCCTTTTCCAGCACCAGGCTTTCCAAATAAGACAATGTTAATCATTACTGTAATTGTGAATTATTGTGAGTTGTGTGTTTGTGTTTAATCTTTTAGCTGATATACTTCCGGTAAATTTCTACCCAGTCCGTCATAATCCAAACCAAATCCAACGATGAATTTATTTGGAATTCTGATACCAACGTAGTCCAATTTGATGTCTTTTTTATAGGCTTCAGGCTTGAAGAAAAGTGTTGCAATTTTAAAATGCTTCACATTTTGTCTTTTGAACAATTCTTTCAATTCTTCAATTGTATTCCCTGTATCGACAATATCTTCGATAATGATAACCGTTTTACCAGTCAAATCCTGGTTCAGACCAATTAATTGTTTTACCTCATTTGTAGAAGTCGTCCCCTCGTAAGAAGCCATTTTTATAAAGCTTACTTCACAAGATCCTTTGTAGTGTTTCATAAAATCTGAAACCACCATAAAAGAACCGTTCAAAACACCCACAAAAACGGGTACATCATCAGCGAAATCGTCTTCAATTTGTCTTGCCATATTTTGAATGGCAAAATCCAATTCTTGTGCCGAAATAAAAGGAACAAAATTTTTGTCGTGTAGTCTAATTTCCATAGTTGTGTTATAGAATAATTCGCAAAGATAATAAATTAGTGTTCAGTTGTTAATGTTCTTTTAGCAGATTTTATTTATTTTTGA
>JBDTNG010000071.1:0-7840 GCA_039933895.1 Flavobacterium sp.
GTAGTAGCTATTCCTGCTTTATTCTTGAACTTAACTATGGTAACCGATTTATGTAGTATTGGTACTTTATTTGCCTTTGTATTGGTTTGTGCGGGAGTTTTGGTATTACAAAACAAACCGAATATCCCAAGAGGAAAATTCAAAACACCTTATGTCAATTCTAAATTTGTATTGCCTTTTCTAATCATTATAGGTTTGGCTTTTGCTTTTACTTATAATAAGCAATCGACAATGGATTTTTTAACGAATGAAAAACAAATCAACGATCCGGCAACGATTGTAACTTCTTTAAACAAAGAACAAACGGGTCTTGTTTTCGATTATATAGCTAAAAATAATGCTTCTGATGTTAAGGCTTCGGAAGATTTAGAACAGGTTTTGAGTGATTTCCAACAAAAAGACGACGCTACTACTTATAAAACATTAGTAGATAGCTTACCTATTGACAATTCTCTTAAATACGAAAGTGGTTTTGGCTTGTTCAAACATAAAATTCCAATGTGGATTTTCTTAATTGTTTTATTTGGATTAACCATTTGGTCTAACCGTCAAAACTTATCATTAATACCACTTTTAGGACTTATTTGCTGTCTGTACATGATGGCTGAATTGAGTATTTGGAACTGGATATATTTTACAATTTGGTTGTTAGTTGGACTTTCAATTTACTTTGGCTTTAGCCGAAAAAACAGTAATCTAAATTTTGTTACCTCAAATTCAAATACCGAAGAATAACAAATTCAACACATAAAAAAATCCCGTCTTGTATTACTCGGCGGGATTTTTTTATATTTAGAAATCAAAAAAATCCGCTTAAGATTGCTCTCAAACGGATTAATATTCTGAAATTTAAAGTTCAAATACTACAAAAAACCTAACTCCTTCAGTTTAATTAATGTCAAATAAAGTTTATTCAGGAAAACTAATCAACTACACCTCTGATATTTAGAAAATAAAACTATTAATTTGTACTTTTACAACTATATTTTCTTTTTAAATGTTAAATTTGATTTCATAACCAACTTTTATTCCACCATGACTTTTGATAGTATCGATAGAAACCTGTTAAAATTACTGCAAACCGACAGTAAAAAAACAACGAAAGAATTGTCTTTAAAGCTAAACCTGTCTGTTACTGCGGTATACGAAAGGATTAAGAAATTAGAGAAAGAAGGCATTATTTCTAATTATGTGGCATTACTCAATCGAAATAAAATTGAAAAAGGATTTGTGGTTTTCTGCCACTTGAAATTAATGCAGCACACGAAGGAATTCATTTCTCAATTTGAAAAAGAAGTAGTCCAACTTAATGAAGTCTTAGAATGTTTTCACGTGAGTGGTGATTACGATTACATTTTAAAAATCTGTGTCAAAGACATGGAAGAATACAGAGAATTTATGGTAACCAAACTCACTACATTACAACATATTGGCAGTACTCACAGTACTTTTATGATTGGAGAAGTAAAGTATACTACCGCTTTTCATTTGTAAAAGATATATTTTAACATAGTAAATAATATTTCTTGTAAATAAAATACTACTTTAGTGCTTTCTTAATCAAAAAACTATTTACTATGAAATTTAATCTTTTAAACCTTCCTGGAGTGGAAGTACTTTCAAGAGAAAGCCAAAAAACAATTTTAGGACAAGTTGGGAAACCAGATTTATCTCTTTGCGGTTGCTCATGCAGCGGTGCTGTTACAGGACCTTACTATTGTGTACAATATATAGCTTGTCCGCAAGTTTATAATTGTAATGACGCAGTATAAAAATTCCCAAACAAAAAACAGAAACCCTGAAAATAAGTTTTCAGGGTTTTTTTATGATTTGAAGAGACGAAACGAATAGAATATTAAAAGCTATTTTATTTTTCATAATAAACCAATTTCGTGTAAACAAAATTCCTTAATTTTGTCACTCGAAATTTTTAAAAACACAACAAAAATAAATACTATGAGTTCATTTGACGTAGTTATTATAGGTTCAGGTCCTGGTGGGTATGTAGCAGCGATTCGTTGCGCACAATTGGGAATGAAAACTGCTATTATCGAAAAATATTCAACCCTTGGCGGAACTTGTTTGAATGTAGGATGTATTCCTTCAAAAGCATTGTTAGCCTCTTCACACCATTATGAAGAATTACAACATTTTGCAGATCACGGAATTGAAGTTTCTGGAAAAGTAAAAGTAAACTTGGAGAAAATGATTGCCCGTAAACAAGCGGTAGTAGATCAAACTTCAGGAGGTGTAAAATTCTTGATGGATAAAAACAAAATTACCGTTTTTGAAGGTGTTGGTTCATTCGAAAATGCAACTACAATCAATGTAACTAAAGCAGACGGTTCTGTAGAAAAGCTAGAAGCAAAAAATTCAATTATTGCAACAGGGTCAAAACCATCTTCTTTGCCTTTCATCAAAATCGATAAAGAAAGAATTATCACTTCAACTGAAGCTTTAAAATTACCAGAAGTTCCTAAACATTTAATTGTTATTGGTGGTGGTGTTATTGGTTTAGAATTAGGACAAGTTTACTTACGATTAGGTTCTCAGGTTTCTGTGGTTGAATTTATGGACAGAATCATTCCTGGAATGGACGGTGGTTTGTCTAAAGAATTGACTAAAGTCTTAAAAAAACAAGGCATGAAATTTTACACTTCAGGCAGTTGACAGAAAAGGTAAAACAGTTACCGTTAAAGCTGAAAATGCAAAAGGTGAAATTATTACTTTAGAAGGTGATTATTCATTAGTTTCTGTGGGGCGTCGTCCTTATACTGATGGTTTAAATGCTGATAAAGCAGGTGTGAAAATTACAGATAGAGGTCAAGTAGAAGTAAATGATCATTTACAAACTACGGCTTCAAATATTTATGCAATTGGTGATGTAGTACGTGGTGCTATGTTAGCGCACAAAGCAGAAGAAGAAGGTGTTATGGTTGCTGAATTTTTAGCGGGTCAAAAACCGCATATCGATTATAATTTAATTCCTGGTGTTGTTTACACTTGGCCTGAAGTAGCTGCTGTTGGAAAAACAGAAGAACAGTTAAAAGAAGCTGGAGTAGCTTACAAAGCTGGAAGTTTCCCTTTCAAAGCATTAGGGCGAGCTCGTGCAAGTGCTGATATTGATGGATTTGTAAAAATCCTTGCCGATGCAAAAACCGACGAAGTTTTAGGAATACACATGATTGGAGCACGTGCTGCTGATTTAATTGCAGAAGCTGTTACAGCAATGGAATTCAAAGCATCAGCTGAAGATATTTCAAGAATGTCACATGCACATCCAACATTTGCAGAAGCTATTAAAGAAGCCGCATTAGCAGCAACTGACAATAGAGCTTTGCATATATAATCTTCAATAAGACAAGATTGAAACCCGCCTAAATAGCGGGTTTTCTTGTTAAAACATGTTAAATAAAAAAATTAGCATTTATTACGGTTTATCCGTAAGAATTACAAAAAACAATGAATTGTATTTTTTTTTCTTACAAAAATTATCGATTCTTAATTATAGTTGTTAAAAAAACATATTTATTAAAAACATTGCTTTTATAAATCAAAAAAATTATGCTTACATAATTTTTAAAATGGATATAGTGTTAATATTTTTGTGCTCCAAAAACACATAATGAAACTAAAACTACTATCTTTTCTTGCCTTGAGTCTATTAACTTTTTCTTACAGTATTGCTCAAGTGGGAATCGGAACTACAACTCCAAATGCATCTTCAGTCCTTGAACTTAAAAGTACAAATTCTGGTTTATTAATTCCACGAATTGCTTTAACTTCTTCAACAGACATAACAACTATTCCAAGTCCGGCAATAAGCCTTTTAATTTATAATACCAGTTCCGTTTCTGATGTGATACCTGGATTTTATTATTGGGATGGGTCATGGAAAACAGTTTCAAAAACAAATACAGCAACTGGTACTTGGAATCTAACTGGTAACACAACTGCAGCTACCGATTATTTGGGAACGAATAACTTCAATCCTTTAAATTTTAAAGTCAACAACACAGATTTTGCAAAGTTTTACCCTAATGGAGGAATTAATCTTGGTTATGGTGCAGCTGCCAATGTTAATAATTCAATTGCTATTGGAACTTCGGCACAGGCTTTAACTAATAATGAAGCTACAGCTTTGGGTTATTCTGCTAATGCAAGTGGTTATCAATCTATCGCTTTAGGACATAGCGCAGTAGCTTCAAACAATACAAGTGCAGCTTTTGGACAATCAGCAAACGCATCAGGCTTCCGATCAACATCAATTGGATTTTCATCAAAATCAACAAATAATAATGCAATTGCTATTGGAAACAGTAGTAATTCAAATGGAGAACAGGCATTATCTCTTGGACAGGAAGCGAATGCCTCTGGTCAAAACGCTACAGCATTAGGATATCAAGCAATGACAGCTCAAGCGAACGCAATTGTTTTGGGAAGTTCTGCAAATACAAATAATAAAATTGGAATTGGAACAAACACACCTGACGAACGTTTGCATGTGGTTGGATCTGTAAAAATTGTTGACGGTACTCAAGCAAACGGATACACATTGACTTCGGATGCAACTGGAAAAGGATCATGGAAAAACCCTAATGATTCTAAAGTTTATGGTGAAATTTACAAAACATCAGATGCTAATTTAAATTCAGGAATCATTTCTTTGACTACCAATGGAGCCAGCCAAAACACAACTTTAGGAACCAATAATATTCAAGTATCAAAAACTGGTCTCTATAAAATTACGTATACCGTTGCTTTAAGAAAATCAAGCGGTAGTGGAATAGCACCAGAGTTTTATTTGGGAATATCTGGCGTCGAAATACCAGGAACAAGAACATTTATAACAATATATTCTGGGGAAAGCCATTCAGTTTCACTTACTAAATTATACAATTTAGCAGCTTCTCAAGCCGTTAGTATTTATTCAAATTATAATAATGGAAGTACTAATGTATTAGCTAACGGAACAACATTATTAGTTGAATTGGTAAACTAACTAATATTTTTTTAATAGTTCTAAGTAAAAACCCCGTTCAATAGAACGGGGTTTTCTTTTTTATTTTTTTAAAAACTTCTTGTATCCAAACCAAGCTAAAATCCCTATTAAAGCAATTCCCCAAAGTTGTACAACAAAAGCAATAATGGCTTCCAACATAAACCAACCAGTTTTCAAACCGTCAAAAATTTGTAAACCAATATTTGGTCGGTACGCATTAATACTTTTTTCATTGGCAATCATTTCCTGTTTAACAGATTCTCTTTGGTAGATTTGTAATGTTAAGGTGCTGAAATTTACTTGGTCTTTTAACGATAAGTTTTCAATTTTGCTGTCATCGTTTTGTTCTTTTTTTTCATCCAAATGATCCTCAGCATCAATAATATTGTCTAGTTTTTTTCCTTTGTTGTCAATCGCTTTTTCAATACGTTTTTCGGAATTATTACTACGATTTTGCGCCATTTGGTTGGCTAACATTTTTAAAGAAACATCATCAGCCTTAATTACTCTGTAATCTAAAAAATCAATTTGCTTTGCAATCGTTTTAATAACTGTATCCAATTGTCTGTTGGGAACTCGAATGGTGATATCGTTTTTAACGGTATATTTAGTGGTTTCCAATGTACTATCCTGACTTACCTTTGTTTGTTCTTTCTCTGAAATTTCACTTTGTAAATTGGTATAGGTAACGAATCCTCCAAATTTGTTTGTAGCGTTTTCAATGGCGTAAGTAGATTGTGCTGCATTTTTTACTTTAAATTTAATATCTGCTGTCCTTATAAATTTCCTATTTGAGTTCTTGGGTTCGACCGCTGCCGATGAAGAAATTACCGCTGATGGTTCAGCATTTGCAGATTTGTCGCTAGCATCCGCGCTTTCTTCCATTACGGCGCTTTCGGTTGTAGTAGCGTCTTCAGTTTTTGTTGCTTCTTTACAAGAATAGGCGGCGGCTACAAGAAGTAAAGCCATACCAACTTTAGGAACAGTTTTCATAAAATTCATTTTTAGATATTAATATTAATTGGGTTTATATTTTTTTAAATCGGAAATAAGACAAGAGTAGTTTTCAATCAATATTAGTATGAATTTTTATGTTAATAGACATTTTTACTTGTACTAAAAACTGTGCCAAAAATTATCATCAGAAGGAATAATATTGTTGTAATTTTGTTTCAAATTTAAATTCCGCTTTGAGAACAGCCATTTTTAAAAATATTACTGATTCAAATCAGTTCAAAAGCCAACTTTTCCTTTGGTCACAACAATTTCGTGAAGTCGTTTTTCTTGATAGTAATAATTACCCACAGCACTATGGAAGTTATGATGTGGTTTTAGCCGTTGATGCTTTTACCTCTATAAAAACAGACTATTACAACGCTTTTGAAGATTTAAAACAATACCAATCACAAACTAAAGATTGGCTTTTTGGTTATTTGTCTTACGACTTAAAAAACGACACTGAGGAATTAATTTCTAAAAATGTTGATGGATTACAATTTCCAGATTTGTTTTTCTTTCAGCCGAAAAAAATATTTCTGTTGAGAGGAAATGAATTGCAAATTTGTTATCTCAATATGTGTGATGATGAAGTGGAAGAAGATTTTGAAGAAATAGTAAAGCTAGAAGAAAAAAGTAATAAAGGAGAAGGGAAAAGTACTGAAAGTATAAAAATTGAACAACGCATTTCAAAAGTTAATTATCTTGAGAAAATAAATGAAATGCTAGTTCATATTCATCATGGTGATATTTATGAAGCTAATTTCTGTATGGAATTCTTTGCAGAAGATGCGAAAATCAATCCTTTGGAAATGTATCAGAAGCTGAATATGATTTCTGAACCACCATTTGCCACTTATTTTAAAAACAATACCCATTATTTACTTTCGGCTTCCCCAGAACGTTATTTGCGTAAAGAAGGAACGAAAGTGATTACACAACCTATCAAAGGAACTTCCAAACGATTTTCTGATGTTACTTTAGATGAAGAATCTAAAGCAGCGCTTTCACAAAATCCAAAAGAACGTGCGGAAAACATTATGATTGTCGATTTGGTTCGGAATGATTTATCACACACTGCTGAGAAAGGTTCTGTTACAGTCGAAGAATTGTGTGGATTGTACACTTTTAAACAAGTACATCAGATAATTTCTACCGTAGTTTCGGAAGTAGCACATACAGTTTCTCCTATTGATATTATCAGGACTACTTTTCCGATGGGAAGTATGACTGGCGCTCCGAAGATTTCGGCTATGAAAATCATTGAAGAACTCGAAGAAACCAAACGCGGTTTGTATAGTGGCGCAGTTGGGTACTTCACTCCTACTGGCGATTTCGATTTTAATGTAGTAATCAGGAGTATTTTGTACAATTCGGAAGCAAATTACTTGTCGTTTTCTGTGGGAAGTGCTATTACTGCAGGTTCTGTTCCTGAAAATGAATACGAAGAGTGTTTGTTGAAAGCCAAAGCGATGCTAGAAGTTTTAAGTTAGTATTTTGAGCAAAGAGAGAAGATAGAAGACAGTGACAGTTGTCAGTTTGCAGTAATCAAATTGCAAAAGAAAGTCATTCAATCATAAAACAAAGTCATCGTCTTATAAAAGAAAGTCATTCAATCATAAAACAAAGTCTTCGTCTTATAAAAGAAAGTCACTCAATCTTAAAACAAAGTCATCGTCTTATAAAAGAAAGTCACTCAATCTTAAAACAAAGTCATCGTCTTATAAAAGAAAGTCACTCAATCATAAAAGAAACTATCGTGAAAGAAAGCTAAAGATGTGGTATATGGAAAAGAAAGCGCTTTTATTTGTATCAACAGAAAAAATAGTAAATTCGTGACTT
>JBDTNG010000072.1:0-31767 GCA_039933895.1 Flavobacterium sp.
GAAAAAAGCCGCTAAAAAGGAGAAGTCTGAAACGAAGAAATTACAGATTCTTTCCCTCAAAAAACCGATTAAAGAAATTCAGGGAACTTCTAAAAAACACCAAAAGCACAAAGAATCGGATCAGATTCTGAAAGAAGCTCAAAGCGCTGCTATCCTGCCTTCACAAAAAGCCAATCAGAGTGCGGCCAATCATAACCAGGTTGTCGTTATGGGTGACCAAACCAAAGATACCAAATCGTTTGATAAAGAAGGATTTGAAAAAAAACTAAAAGAACAGATTAATGATACCATCAGACGTAAGGAAGATGCGGATGAAATAAAGAGAAATGGTGTAGATGATAAGGTGACAAAAAAAGTCAGTAAAACGGTAGGAGATGAGAAAACCGAAGCTGGAGGGAAAATTGAAGCCAGTTCAATAATACCACCATCAGTGCCTGAAACACCCGTTGGAGACGCAACTACTCAGGAGCCTCAAATGCTGGGTCCTGTTGTTCCGGAAACTAAATCTCTTACGGCGCAAAAAGGGGATTTAGCACCAGTTAAACACCCACAGGAAGAAACTGATTTTACCAAAGAAACAGAGGTTTTAGGGGATGACTACAAACAAAACAATTTGTCTCAGGATAAATTACAAAACAGCAACGAACCGAAATTTATTGCAGCTGATAATCAAAAGCAGGATTCTGAAACTAAAGCTCAGGAATTAACAGACCAAACACGTGTTAACGAAAAAAAGAGAATAAACAACACCCGTGCAGGTAATACTAATTCTATCAATGATGGCTACAATGCCATGGTTCAGAAACAAGATTCAATCAATAAAGGAAGATCTGATCAGCAGAGCAAAAAGAGTATTGAAGAAAATCAGATAAGACAAGATGTTCATAAGCAACTCAACGACATCTTCACTCTGGCTAATAATACTGTATTAGAAAGCTTTGCGGCTATTGATACTTATATAGAAGAGACTTTTGGTAAAAGCCTTACCCAAAACTTAGATCTTTTCAGCGAACAGGTTGCCGAATTGCTCGATGATAACGACGGTATAGAATGGCTGGGAAAAAAACTTACCGGAAGCCACGTACAAGATGAAATAGAAATCTTTAATGTAGCTAAAAAAGATTTCATTACCCATATGCAGGATCCTATTAATGAGCTGGTTAGTTTTGTGGATAAAAAATTGACCAAAGCCAATCAAGCCATAATAGACGGTCGCAACAATGCCAAAGTGTTTTGGGATAAACAATCAGATCAGACTAAAAAAATTGCTGACGATATATTTAAAGAAACCGATACAAAATTTGGAGAATTAGAAAGTTCCGTCGAAAGTAAAGAGGGAGCCATTATTGATACCGTTACCGAAAAATTTAGTGAAGCTTTAACGCAATTGGACGAACGTTTTGAGAAAGCAAAAATAGAAAACATGAGTTGGCTTGATCGTGCTATTGCCGCAGTCAAATCAGTAATCAATACGATCATCGAACTTAAAAATGCTATTCAGTCATTAGCCCAGAAAGCAGCTAAATATGCCGAAGCCATTATTGATGATCCAATTACATTTTTTGGAAACCTGGCGGATGGAGTAGGTCAGGGATTTACCAATTTCAAGAATAACATTGACAAGCATTTGATTAAAGGCGTTTTAGAATGGCTAACGGGTTCTATGGCCGGCTCAGATATAATATTGCCTAAAGAACTTAATCTTGAAGGCATTACTAGTTTAGTGCTGCAAATTTTAGGTATCACGATGAAGAAAATCAAAGATTTGGTCATCGACGTTATCGGGAAGGAGCGTTTCGAATTTATTGAAAAAGGGGTCGATGCTACCTTAGCCGCAGGAAATAAAATCCTCAATATATTTAAAATCCTTAATGAGAAAGGTTTAGCTGGATTGTGGGAATTTATCCAGGAAGAATTTAGCAACCTGAAAGACATGCTTATTGAAAACGTTAAAACGTTTGTAGTGGAAACTATTACAATGAAGGCTTTGGAATACCTGCTGTCGCTGTTAATTCCGGGAGCGGGATTCATCAGAGCAGCTCAATTGTTAATTAAGTTTGTGATTACCTTGTTTCAAAAAGCAGCTCAAATCATCAAAATTATTGACGGTATTTTAGACACCTTCGGAGATATATTGAATAAAAATTTGGGAGCAGTTATCGCTAAAGTGGAAACTGTATTCAGCGGATTCTTGAGTTTAGCCATCAGTTTCTTAGCGGCAGTTTTAGGCTTAGATGGTATTGTAGGGAAAGTACAGAAATTTATTCAGCAAAAAATCAGACCTAAGATTGATCAAATCTTAAAAAACATTGCCAACAAAATCAAAAAAATCGTTGAGAAAATTGGCTTGACCAAACTGATTGATAAATCAATGCACGCCGTTGAAAAAGGAAAAGCTTGGGTAGATGATAAGAAGAAAAAAGGAAAAGATATCGCCAAGAAATACGGAGAGAAATTCTTAAACTTCCTAGGAATAAAGAAAAAATTCAAAACCGAAGACGGCGAATACCATACCCTTTATTTTGAAGGGAAAGAAGAAAAAATGTACCTGATGGTTGCCAGTACTCCTAAAACATTCGCAGATTTCCTTGCAGGAATTGGAACGGTCAAAGGGAATAAAGCTGCTGCCAAGAAACAAGCTGAAGGGGAGTTTGATGCGCTGCAGACTGCCTTGAGCAAAAAGAATCTGGAGGTTGCCGACACAGCAGAATATCAGAAAGAGCAAACCAAAAAATTTGAGAAAGTTACCAAACATGTGGTCACTTTAAGTAATTATATGCCGCCACTTTTTGATATTGCAGGAGTTGGAAAATTTGAATTGAATTTCGGAGCTACAAATACTAACGGATATGCCACGAAGATGGAAGTAAAAAACCTTCATAAATCAACGAAACCGCCTATTGGTTCGGTTCCTGGGGTTTCTAATGATGGATATGAATTGTTAAAGAAGAAAAGAAATGGGTCTTCAACATATTATATCTTAGGGCATTTGCTGAACCATAATTTGGGTGGAAGCGGAAATGATTTCAGGAACCTGACGCCACTTACCCGAAAAGGAAACAAAGACCACAATGTCCAAATTGAAGAAACAGCCAAAGAAGATCTGAAAGCTGGTAAAGTCATCAATTATACTGTTACGCCAAGCTACAAGAAGAATACGGTGAAGAACCAGCCTACCGTGGTTTCGGCCAAGAAGAAAGTAGTGATAGCAGCTGAGGAAAAAACACCTGTTAAAGTGGATTACCTTTATAAATCATGGGATCCGAAAACGCCTAACAATAAAAAACCGGCATCGGATTATTTTGATAATAACGCTGATTTTTCTAATGGTACCTATGATGTTTAATATTAACTTTATTTCATAAAAATAGATTATGCCTTTTAAAGCGCTAAAGAAATTTATATTCTTCCAACTTTCTGATAAAAAAGGTGAAGAGCAATTTGACTTCCAAAATTCATTTTCAGAAGCTCTGAAAAGAGAAACATCGCATGAGGAAGCCGTTATTTTACTGATTACTTTAGTACCTCATGTGTTTCCTCATTTTTTTGATGAGGTCATTAAAAAATTGCATCCAGAAGGTGGGGAACTTCCGGAATTTGGGGGTGTTAGAGAAGGGAATCACCGAGGTTTACTACCAACAGGGGAAACAATATTGCATGTTTTGGCGAAAGGCAATTTAGATTACCGACTCGAAATTCAGCAGTTGTTTTCTCAGGAACATTGGTTTTTTAAAGAAAATGTATTGCTGTTGGAAGAAGTAAAAGCAGGAGATCCTTTCATGAGCGGAAAATTAGTACTTCCAAAAGAAATGGTGCATTTGCTTTGCTATGGAGAATTACAGAAACCGAAATTTGGACGAAATTTTCCAGCAAAAGAAGTCAATACTTTAATGGAATGGGATGACTTGGTGGTCAATGCTTCAGTGCATACACAAATCAATCAAATTAAACTTTGGGTCAAACATCAGGAAGCATTATTAGGAGATTGGGGGATGAAAAAACACATTCTTCCGGGATTTAGGACTTTATTTTATGGCCCTTCCGGTACCGGAAAAACCTTAACCGCAGCTTTGATTGGAAAGGAATTTGAAAGACCGGTTTATAGAATCGATTTGTCTCAGGTGGTTTCCAAATACATTGGAGAAACGGAGCAAAACCTGGAAAAGATTTTCAATTTGGCCGAAAACAAAGACTGGATTTTATTGTTCGATGAAGCCGATGCCCTTTTTGGCAAAAGAACCAGTACCAAATCTTCTAACGACCGTTATGCCAACCAGGAAGTCAGTTATCTTTTGCAACGCGTGGAACAATTTAACGGATTGGTTATCCTAACGTCTAATTTCAAAAATAATATCGACGATGCTTTTTTGCGTCGCTTCAACTCAATCATTCCTTTTTCAAAACCTACAGCAGAAGAGCGCATCCGTTTGTGGACTTTAACACTCCCTAAAAGTGCCATTGTGGAAGATGCTATAATCGAACAATTGGCCACTTATTATGAATTAACTGGCGCACAGATTGTTTCTGCCATTATGCATGCTTCGCTTTTGGCTTTGGAAGAAGAGACCAAAGTTTTGTCGAAAGAAAATTTACTGCTGGGGATAAAAGGAGAGTTTTATAAAGACGAAAGACAGTTTAATCCGATTTAAAATATAGAAAATATATCCTTCACTTGTTTGAAAATTAATTAATTAACCTTCACGATATTTTGTAAATAATATAATAACTCCTTCCATACAATTTCATAATTAACAATACTTTTCTTTTGGAAGTAATGCCAATAGTTTTGCAGCACTACTAAACTAACGAAATGTTTTTATGAAAAAAATGTACTTAAAATTACTGGCACTTGTTTTAATTCCTTTCGGGCTTTCTGCTCAAACTAAAGGATTAATTATCTCTGAAATTTTTACAAATCCAAGCGGAAGCGATTCTCCATTTGAATATGTTGAATTGGTCGCTACCGCAAATATTAATTTTGCTACAACTCCTTATTCGGTTGTTTTCACAGATAATGGTACTGCTACTTCAAATGGCTGGAAAGCAGGAAGTTCGGTTTCTTACGGATTCACAATTACTTCTGGTTCTGTAGTTACTGGTCAGGTTGTTTACGTAGGGGGTACTTCAATGGCGCCATTAAGTAATGGAAGTGTTTCCATAAAATCAAAAAATACTGGATCTTCTTCAGGCGATAGTTTTGGATCAAGTAATTCCGCTGGTGTTTTAGGCCAAGGTGGAAGCAATGCAGATGGTGTAGCGGTATTTAATGTGGCTGCAGCAAGTATTTCAAGTTCTACTGTTCCAGTTGATGCTATATTCTTTGGTTCTGCTATCGGAAGTGCTTTCAAAACAAGTAGCTCAGGATACCAATTACCTGTAAACGACAATTACACAGGTGGAAAATTACTAACGTCTTCTTTCCTTGCACCTGATCCTGCAAGCGATCAAATTATAAAAGCAACTGGTGTTTTTAATCCTGCAACCAATTCGTTTTCTACACCTCGTACTTGGTCAATCACTTCAACGGCGAGTTACAATACGAGTAGTGTGACTTTAACTGGTGGAGGCGGTGGAAATATTGCGCCAACTTTAAGTTTCAATACTACGGCTTCAAAGTTGGTAGACTTAGTTTCTGGAAAAATCAGCTGTGTGATGAACAATGCGACCGATCCTTTTATCGTTACTGGTTTAGATATTAATGTGGGCGATGAGGATTTGTCTACAGTTATTTTTTCGATGACCAGTTCTAAAACTAGCGTTGTTCCAAATGCTAATTTTACTGTTATCGGAACTGGTACAGCGCGTAAATTCAAGATTACGCCAACAGGTGTTGGTTATGCCACGATTACTTTAAAAGTAACTGATGCCCAAGGCTTGAATAAATCGATTTCATTAAGTTTAGCGGTTTCTGCTTCTTTAGCAACTGCTGCCACTAAAGATATTTACAATACTGGCGTTGCCGATGGTTCTACAGCCATTCCAATTGATGCCAATTATATGTTTGTTGCCGATGATGAAACGAACGTCATCAAATTGTACGACAGAAACAATTCAGGGCTTTCTTTATATCAGTTTGATGTGAATCCGTATTTGAATTTAGGTGGGACAGAAGTCGATATGGAAGCATCTTTCAGAAGTCCAACGAATCCAAATCGTATCTACTGGATAGGGTCATTAAGCAATTCAAAATCAGGTGAAGCCAGACCAGACAGAAACAGAATATTTGCTACAGATATTGTGGGAACAGGTGCCAATGCGACTTTAGTATTCGTGGGATATTATAGCAACTTTAGAAGTAAATTAATCACTTGGGGTGATGCTAATGGGTATAATTTTACCGCAAAAGCAGCCACTGGAATCGAACCAAAAAGAATTGATGGTTTCAATATTGAAGGCTTGAAAATGGGGCCTGATGGCACGACAATGTACATTGGTTTCAGAGCGCCTTATGTTGGAACGGGAACAAACAAAGCTTTAATTTGTCCGTTGTTGAGTTTCGAATCTTGGTTTGGAAATGGTTCTCCAAGTACTAGTCCTACTTTTGGTGCACCAATCGAATTGAATTTAAACAACCATGGAATTAGAAGTTTGGGTAAGAATGCGACTAACCAATATTTGATTGTTGCTGGTAGTTATGCAGCAACTGGTACATTTGAATTGTATGCATGGAATGGTCAAGCGGCTTCAGCTCCCGTTTTATTGACTGTAGATCTAAGCAATCTTAAACCAGAAGGTATTGTAGATGTTCCTGCTAGTCTTTCAGGTGCGTTTACGGTCGACTTGGTGTCCGATTTAGGGTCAAATATTTTATACAACGACGGATTGGAAAACAAAGATGTGGTTGAACCAAATCACCGCAAGTTCTTAACCTCTACATTAAATGTGAATTCAACTTTCTTAGGACGTTCTTCAGTGGTGCAAGGGAATGTGTTCAAAACAGTTGCCGCTTATCCTAATCCTGTGAGTACAACATTAAACATTGTATCTGATGACATTCCATTTAAAAACACGACTTGTTTTATTTATAACAATCTTGGAATGATGGTTAAAAAAGTAATTTTAAACAATGAAAATGGAAACGTTACCGTCGATTTTTCTGATTTGAAATCAGGCTTTTACTTTATTAATTTACCAGAAACTGGCAAAACATTCCGAATTATAAAAGAATAACAACACTTAAAATACCCAGGTTCTTCGAGCCAAAAAATTAAACCCAATGCCAAATGAAAATCTGGTATTGGGTTTTTTTAGTTTCTAAATTCTTACAAATCAGGTATAACTACCTGTACCTACCCTGTTTGCTATCACTACATTCGTTCTCTAACAAACTAAGGCGGTCTCCGAAAAGCCGAAACAGAGTAGGATAATCAACAAAAACAATACACCATGGCAACTCCACAAGTTATTACAGTACCCATTACCGATCAACAACACATGTTATTTTTATTTGTTCCTCTAAAAAAAGGAATGTTGGGCGAAGCTATGGCAGCTGCCGAAGGCGTGAAGGATGCAGCAAAACAATACGCACAAACAACTGCCGCTTCTGGTGATCCTCGTAAAACAACAGGCGTACATTATTTTACAATTTATGCACAGAAAGACGGGCAGGCAACTCCTGGAATTCCTGTTCCTGGTTTTCAATCGTTTCCTGGAAAAGATGTGTTGGTTGTTATGTCTATTTATGACGGACAATTCGATGCGTACATCAGCGCGTTTTTTGAAATCCAACAAGTGGTTGATGGGTTAAATACATTAATGCTTCTAATGGATGAATCTGGTATTCCTGGTGTAGATCCTAATGGTAAAACTTCGGCCAACTATATCGCAAGTATGGGTGGCGTGGTGAAAAATGCTCAGGCATTCTACTGTCTGTTGATGCGTTATAATTTTGGAGATCCTGTATATTCTGCAGGTGACAAAGGTGGTAAATACGTTTTCGGAACAAATTTCCCTGGATTGACTGTCGCTAAAATCATCGACAATTATCCAAATGCCGATACATTATGGCCTGTACCTCCAACTGATACAACTTATAATTTTCCTAAGGCTCAGAAACCAACTTGTAGCTAAACCATATGGACACTACCAATCAGATTGACATGAATGATGTACAAGGGTTGGTGTTGCGAGGCTATAATTTCCCCAACATCCGATACATCATCTTTAACATAAAAGACATTCCGGGCGCACAGCAATTTTGTGCGGACCTTGCCTCAGGCACTGGCAAAGGAGGATTGCAGATCACCAATGCTGAACCATGGGAAAATAAAATCAAACCTGATTATTGTCTGAATATAGGCTTTACGAATGGTGGTATGGAAAAACTTATTGGGGCAGATTATTGCAACGTAGTATCCTATAAGTCCGGAGCATTATATGATGCTTTTAGTGCGGGTGCCATTGCCGACTCCGATTTCATTGGGGACACGGGCGAGAGCGGTCCAGCCAATTGGTGGAATAACGGCGGGTGGATACCGGAAGGTAGTAAACCAAGCACCGATGGTAGTGAACTAGATATTCAAATTACGCTTTTCACACAAACGCCAGAAGCCAGAGAAAACTATTATGCTGTATTGCTGGATATGATTTCTAACACCACATCAGGGCCTTCAGTGGCTGCGGTGTATTATCAGGATTCTGATCCGCTTACTGTCGATGGCAATTCAGACTATGTGCATTTTGGTTACAGAGACAGTTTGTCTCAACCCAGAATTGATGGTGTGTTATGGGATGAACCAATGGTAAAAAGATTAATGGGTGTGAGTAGTATTGACGACCGCCCAAAAGTACCTGCTGACCGTTTTGTCATCAGTCAGACCGCGAAGGATTATAATGCACATCCATTGTTGACCAATGGAACTTTTGCTGCCTTCCGATTGTTGTATCAAGATCAGGCTGCTTTTGAAAAATTCATCCATTCTGATCCCAATACTTCGGCCGAAATGATGGCTGCTAAAATGTGTGGTCGTTGGCGTGATGGAACACCGCTTGTGGTGTCGCCCAATCAAGAAGATAAAGATTTGGGTGAACCGAGTACAAAGAATTTTAATTTCACGAATTTCGATTACCTAGAGCCTTCTCCAAACCAGCAAGGTGACCAGAGCAGTGATGATCAGGGATTGAAATGCCCTTATGCAGCACACATCAGAAGAGCGAATCCGCGAGACGATTTCAATGTAACAGCGAACAATGACAATGCCGAAAAACATCGAATTGTACGCCGTGCTTCGCCTTATGGCAAGCCATATGATCCTTCTGAACAACCAGGAATACAAAGAGGTTTGGTAGGCTTGTTTATTGGCGCGATTCTAGATGACCAGTTCCGATTTGTAACCAGTAAATGGTTCGAACAGGGTGGTTTTCGAAATCCGGATACTTCCCCGAACCAAAGTGGCGTAGATCCGTTGTTTGGACCTCAGGTGTCCGACACGAATCCCGGAGACAGCATTTTTGCTTATAACAAAAACGGCACATACAACAGCACTCCAAGTATGACACGTTTTATACGCACAGATGGAAGCTTATATTTGTTTTTACCAAGCATAGCCGGACTACAGTGGATTTCGAAAGGACAAATTCCAAAACCGACTACTATATAGCTATCGCTTTCTAGAGATTATTAATATAAATAGGCTGTCTTATTGGGACAGCCTATTTTGATTGATGGGGTTGGGGTGTTTTTAAAATAAAAATTTTGTTACAAGGGAGTGCAATGAAAAAATAAATTTGACCGCTATAGCTATTAGCTTTTTAAAGCTCCTGAAGATATTGTGTTATCGAACCGATTTAAGCAAGATTTGAAGAGGTTATATTACTTAAATGAAATTGTTTCAAATAAGTATACTCACTAAAAACCATTAGTAATAAATCAAATCAGAAAATAAGGTTTAATGGAGGATTGTTATATGTTTTAATAATTTTAGAACCTTTGTAAATTAAGAGTTAAAGCTATTTATGACGTTTGTTAATTCATCAAGAAAAATTGGTTTTGATAGAATTTTTATTTCATTCCATCCTCTCTTTGCGAGTTCGTCTTTCACCATGTTTCCAGTTAGAACAACAATATTATTAAAATTATGTCTCTTTAAATCTTCAATAATTCCATATCCATCTTTTTCGCTATGAGAGGATAAATCAATGTCTACAAAAATTAAATCATATTGATTCACCAACCTAAAATCTCTAAAATTTTGGGATTTATCTTTGTACTCAATTTCTAATTCATTATTAAAGTCTAAAACATTCACATCATTAAAGGCTTCTGAGACTGCTGGAATCTCATTTTCAAATACTAGTATTTTCTTCATCTTTTAATGTTTTTAGTGTTATCTTAAAATTGAATGTTTTTTCTGACTTATCAATAGATATTTCATTTGTAATTTTTTTTCTTCTTAGGAGCCTTCTTATGAAACTTAATCCGTGTGTTTTTCGATTATAAATCTCATCATTATTTTCTTGATTATAAAGCGACTCAATTTCTTTTAAATTGAGCTTATTTTTTTCATAATCTAGAATTAAGTTATTGAATCGAATTATAATGATGTCATTTTCTAAAGTAAAAATTACTTTTTTCATCTGATTATGAGAGTACTTATTTATGTTTTCAATTATATCAGTAAAGACAAAATCAAATAACATTTGATTATAATTTACTCTTATATTTAAATCTTCTATTTCGACTACTATATCATCAATGTTTTCAAAATGATAGAGCCAGTTGTTTCTTAAATCATCAATTATTTGCTTAACAGAAACTTCTTTATCTTCTTGATTAATGATATTGTCTACTCCTTTTATTAAAACTTCAGCCTTATTTAATATTAACCTTAATTGATTATTATTATTGTTTTCTCTTAATCTTTTTTCTATATGTGTTTTATGCACTGGATTTAATTCACTTTGTCTTTTAAAATATTTATCCATTAAACCTACTGTAGTTGTTATGGGAGATAATTTGTTTTTGACAAAATGTAAAGCATTCTGTGCATCAAGTACATATGTTATTTTTTCTTTGATGATTTTAGAGGTATCGTTGTTTAATTTCGTCAATGAACTTCTGAGATAATATAATCTGCCTATGTACTCAAAAACAGGTCTTATTTTCTGAATTATTAACTCTCGGAAAATATAAGAATCGTCTTCTAAACAAATTAAAAAAAAGTAATCAGTTTCATTTATAGAATGTTTAATCCAATAAATGTTGTTGTATTTAATATTGTCAATTTCGACAAAATCTTCTTTTTGGATTTGTAAATTTTTCTTGGCAAATTTTTTAATCAATTCCTCAGTTTCAAAACTAAAATTAAGGATATTATTCTTTACAAATTTTGAACCTTTTATAAGAATAAGTCGTTGATTATAATTAACAAATAAAAATATCTCATTAATTTTTAAAACCCTACCTAACCCCCCTTTATTTATTAATTTTTTAACTTTAGCTAATATCTGGTGACTATTATTTTCGTTGACATTATTTATAAATAAATCTCCAATAGTTAAAATTATACCTTCGTTGACTTTGTTGAAAGATTGCCTAATGAATGTTATCAATATGAAAGCGTAATAAATTAACGGTATAAGATGGTGGGTTTTTACAATTCTAAAATCATCAATTATTAGAATGTCTAAATGCAACAAAATCGAAAAAATTAAAATTTTGCTATTCTTATTTGAATGACTATTTACATTCGATAATAATAAAATAAAAGGTAAAAAATTCAAAACATTACTTAAATTTTTACCATATAAAAAAACTCCAATAACTAATAAATCTAAAATTAACCTACATGTTCCTTTATAACCTTTGGCTTTATTAAAGACATTTAAGATTAAGAGTAAAACATAAAAAATGGTGGCTAATAAATAAGTAGAAGGGCCAAAATAATTATCGTTGTGGAGATAAATACAGAAAAGCACTGATAAAATAACTACCCTAAGTAAAACAGAATTAAATTTTCTGATATCGTAATCTATATCGCTTATTGTCATTTTAAGATAATTTTATTCGATTAAATAATTCTTTCAAAAAAAAGTTAATTACAATAATAATTAAGAAAGATTTTAAAAGGACCATGAGAAATACTCCTAATAAATTTAAAGGAATTATTGTCATTTTTTCATCAAAATCAAATATGTATAACAATACGTTTGATAGGTGGTTCCAAAATGGACTGTCACATATTTCTACTTTTTTAACCTCTACGACTTCCATCCATTGGAACGGGGACTTCAAGTAAATTACCATTGTAAAAAATATATATAACACAGAGCTTATCAGTAATGTGTATTTATTGTATGCTGTTAAATTATGGATTAGTTTTAAACAGTTTTTTAAGAAATTTTTATTTTGTTTTATTTCTTTCCACGAACAATTAATTTCAAGTCTTGATAATAAAGAGAATAATTCTTTTGCTTTTTCATCAATTCCATTTTTTGCTAATGATTTTATGAGGTATATAACTAATTCTTTTTTTTGAAAACTATTAAATCCGTTTAATAATTTTTCTATATCCGATTTCTTTAAATCATTATAATTGAATCCTTTCAGGTGAAAAGTCTATGAATAAAGGTCAAATATTATCTTTAAATCTTTAAACGCATCAAAATCAATATAGCTAGGATTCTTTCTTATATTAGATTGATATTGAGTAAACAAACGTTGAAACAAAACATCTTTTGCTTCGATGTCTTCCCTTATTGAATTTGACATTTTTAACTTATTTAGTTGCTAAAATAAGTTAAATTACTTGATTCTTTAATTGTAAATTTCATTGCATTAATGAAAAAAGCATTATCTAACCAATTTCAGTTAGATGAAATATCATTAAAATTAGTGATTGATTAGTGTTTAGTTTTATCATACATTGTTCAGGATATTCTTAATCAAATTTAATTATTAAAACTATGGGAAGTACAGGATCTGGAACATTATCTGACTATGATCACAAACCAAAAGGAGGAAGTAATCAAGGAGCGTCTAGTGGAGAAGATAAATGTGCAAGAGCATTTTCGACTTTTTTAGAAGAAGTGCAAAATTGTAAATATTTTAGGAATACTGCAAATGTCCCACCTAAAGGAACTGTAGTTTCCATTACGTTTGATAGACCAAGATTAGCAGTCCAGGATGAAAAAAACGTCATTATTGGATACCTGCCAACAAAATTTAATTATCTATTAGCTTGCATGGAATCTGGTATAAATTATTCTGGTATAGTTTCTAGTTCAACATTAATTCCATTGGCTTCAGTTACAGTGGATATTTCTCCAATTTAATGTCGAGTATTTGTTTAATTGGAGATATTTTGATTGATGTAACGCTACAAACTAAAGACACTCCTTTAAAAATGAGACTCGGAGGTATTATACATTCTGCTAGAGCGTTATGGGCAATGAATATTGAATATACTGTTGCGTATTTTGCTCCAAAATATTTAGTAAAACAGATTGAAAGTTTTATGATTTCCCTTGGAAATCCAACATTAATTTATTTAGGTGAAGTAGTAACAAGTCCATATATTATTTTAATAAATGAAGCAAAGGAAATTGGTAATCAAGGATATGAATTTTTGTTGCGAGATAATATTGAAATTGATTATCATGAGTCAAACCTAGAAAAATTAGAACTTTATTCTGATGTAATAATTATTTCTGGAAATTTTGAACTAAAAAAAATTCTTAAATCACTCAAGAAAGATTGTAATATTAATATTGATTTCGCGAATAATATAGATGATTTTATAGCTATAGAAAAAGAAGGGTTTCTTTTCGAAAAAATATTTATTTCAACATCGTCTAATTATTTTTTGGAGTATTATGAAAACTCAGGTTTTAAAATTGAAAATTTCTTTCAAAAGTTTCGTCGTTTTACTAATAAAATAATATTAAAAGAAAACCGTGGAGGGAGTAGAGCTTTTGATTTTGTTTGTAATGAATTAATTTCAGTTTCTTCTCAAACTCAACCTATTGTTCATTCGGTGGGTGTCGGCGATGTATATAATGTTGTTAGTGTATGTAAAAACAGAACAGTTAACTTTGAAGAGAGTTTAAATTATGCTTCATGGATTGCTACTGAGTATGCTTTAACAACATTTCCTAACGATTTTAAGTTAATGACTCAGCGTATTTTGAAAATGTCTGGGAAACAACTAGTGGAAGCAAAAGGAATTCAGTTGCCATGGGAAAATAGAAAAAAAATTAATATTTACATTGCCGCTCCTGACTTTGATTTTGTGGACACATCGGAAATTGATTCACTTTGTGAGAAACTATCATATCACAATTTTTCACCTAGAAGACCAGTTATAGAAAATGGGCAAATGGGTAGTGATGCTTCTCAAATCCAAAAACGCGAATTTTTTAATAAAGATATGCAGTTATTAGATGAGTGCCGTATAGTAATAGCTGTTTTGTTATATAATGACCCTGGAACACTTATAGAAATTGGTGTGGCTGCAGAAAGAAAAATACCAACGTTTGTTTATGACCCGAAGAAAATAGCTCAAAATTGTATGCTAACTCAAATACCACATTTAGTGTCGTCTGATTTGGATGAGATTATCAGCGAAGTTTTTTCTTTTGCTTCAAAAATTTAAATTTATGGAAATAAAATCAGGAGTGATTTTAATGTCAGGAGGATTAGATTCAACCACATTAGCCTATTTATTTGTCAAAGAAAAAGTTGATTTTATCCCTTTGATAATTGATTATGGGCAACATTGTTTTAAAACGGAACTATCTCGTTTGGAAGAGGTATTGCCTTCTCATTTTTTGAATAAGTTGGAGATTATCAATGTTTCTGATATTTATAAGCATTCAAAATCAAGATTTATAAAACCTGCTGATTTATGGAATGATGAAATATCTGCAGACGACTTATATATTCCATACCGTAACGTATTATTGCTTACTATTGGAGCATCTTTTGCACGCACCATGAACATGAACCGTGTTTATTCGGCGTTTATAAATAGTAATCATGCGAAAGAAATTGATTGTTCTTCAGATTTTTTTGATAATTTAGACGCCTTATTAGAAGATTATGGTTCTGTTAAAATCATAATGCCTTTTAGAGATATGTCGAAGTATGAGGTTGCGAAGTTGGGGATCGAATTAAACGCTCCAATTGGAAGGACTTTTTCCTGTCAGGCTTCACCTGCAATACCTTGCGGCGCGTGTCCTAACTGTGTTGATAGATTAGAAGCAATTACTAGATTGGAACTGAATAAATAAACTTATATGGTGTTAGCAAAAATAAGAGATGCTAGAAAATTGGTTGATTTTATAGAAAACGATACAACCTTCGAACTTATTCCTTCAAACTTTTGTCCTTATCATAACCACATAGCAGCATTATTTACTGATATTGTATTGCAGGCGGGACTCAATTATAAAAATATTGTAGCGCCGCGAGTGAAGAGGGTTTTTAATAATTATCCAGATTGCGTAACTGTTCAAGAATTTTATGATCTGATTTTAGATGAGGGATTGGAAGATATTATTTTATGGAAAAACGAAGTCAAATTAAATAGAATTTATGATTTGATACAGTTTTGTTTTAGTAATCAGATAAATACTTCTCAAGAATTAAAGGGATACTTATTAAATCCCGAAAACAAAAGTTCTTTTCTCAACATGAAAGGGTTTGGCAACAAAACGTATGATTATTTATTAAAACTATTGAATGTTGATACAATCGCAGTCGATAGACATATCTTCTCTTTCTTAGATAAAGCAGGCATATTTACAAAAGACTACACCTATACTAAAAACGTTGTTGAAACCGCTGCTGATCTAATGGATATATCACGGCGTTCGATAGATTATAGCATATGGTCTTATATGGCCTATGAAAACAAGAAAAATTCTCCACAAGCTATTTTAGAATTTAATTAATTTTTTACTATAAATATCTTTATTCTCGGAATACTTTAAAACATGGATTGGAATTAGTACTAAGAAGAAGTTGCAAAGTGTCACATACTCATACTATCCAGCTGATTTGAACAAGATTCGGAGAAACTTTATTACTTACATAAAGAGGGGTGTAAAGCTAAAAGTGAGATAGTATAAAGAAATATTCTCCGCGGTTTGATGATCAAATTTCCAAAGTTTAAAGTCACGGAAGTAACTGTTTGTTGTGTAATATGGTTATTACCCTTTGTTTTAAAGCGTTTTTATAACACATTTATTACAAGTCAAATGTATGAGTCCAATATAGCGGAAAAGTGATGAAGATCCTCCCTCTGTTGGGCTTTTCCTATTGTGAATGGTCATTTAAAATTGTTAAATATCTCACTATTCATGATTATACCCCAGCTGCGCAAAGTCTCCCGACTTTGTTCAATATAAAAGGATAGTTATTTCAGAACTGGTCAGCGCCATCCTTGCAATATTAATACTTTGCTCCCGAAGCTTCGGGATCGTGCCCACAATGTAAATAGTTAATATTAGTTTTAACCCATTAGCTTTTGTAAAACTAGCATTGTCATTTAGAAAGCTCCCATTGGCGATTGCGAAATTAGCATTGGCAGTTAGAAAGTAACTGTTGGCGGATGTAAAATTAGCATTGGCATTTAGAAAGTTTGCGTTGGCAATTGCAAAATTAGCATTGGCAATTAGAAAGTAACTGTTGGCGGATGTAAAATTAGCATTGGCAATTAGAAAGTAACCGTTGTCATTTAGAAAGTTCGCATTGGCAATTAGAAAGTAACCGTTGTCATTTATAAAATTCCTGTAGGTATTTGTAAAACTAGCTTTGGAGGTTAGAAAGTAACCATTGTCAATTTCAAAGTTAGCATTGTCATTTACAAAACTAACGTCGGCAACTATAAAGTTCCTGCCTGCGTTTATAAAACTACTAACTGCAAAGTAAAAGTTACCTACTGCAAACATAAAACGCCCAACTGCGTTTATGATTTAGCCAACTGCCTTTGTGAAGTTGCTAACTGAAGATATAAAACTGTTAACTGCATTTATGAAGTTGCTAACTGCAAAGTAAAAACAGCCAACTGCAAACATAAAGCGCTCAACTGCGTTTATGATTTGACCAACTGCCTTTGTAAAGATGCTAACTGAAGTTATAAAACTATTAACTGCAAAGTAAAAGTTGCCAACTGAAGTTAGCCGAATATAGAATGTATACGTAATGCATGTTGGAATGTATATAAAACAAAAAAGCCCGACATTGCTGTCAGGCTTCTTAAAGCTCCCTCTCTTGGGCTCGAACCAAGGACCCTCTGATTAACAGTCAGATGCTCTAACCAACTGAGCTAAGAAGGAAACTGTATATTTTCAGAACTGAATGAACTTTGTTTTGTGCAACCCTCTAATTTAGGCAGGTGTTAAACCTTTTTTGCGAGTGCAAATATAAGACGAAAAATGTATTATGCAAATAAAAAATGCATTTTTTTACAAAAATTTCTTCGCAATGATTTCGTAAATGTCCTTTCCGAAAGTTAAAGCCATTAAACTCAGCAAGATAATCATTCCAACGGTTTGAACTCTTTCTGCTGCTTTAACACTTAAAGTTTTCCCAGTAATCATTTCTGCAATGGTAAAAATTGCATGTCCACCATCAAGACCTGGAATAGGCAACAAATTCATAAAGGCTAACCCTATTGAAAACATCGCGATAAAGCCCCATACAAACTCCCAGTCCCACGTTGTTGGTAAAAGTTGTGTAATCCCTATCGGGCTTTTTACTTGCTTGTAAGCGCCTGTTTTTGGCTTCAAAATCAATTTGAACTGCTTGATGTTGTAAACAAACTGTGTGTATGATTCATTCACCGCAGCAGGAATCGCTTCCATAATGCTTAAGTGATTCGTAATTTGGTATTCGTTTTTAGATTCTGAATCGAATTCAATACCAATTTTTCCTTTTTCAGTTACTTTGGTATCAAGATCCATATTCTTACCGTCTCTGATAACACCAATTTTTACCGATTTGTTTTTGTAATTACCAAGCGTACTGCTTAGTTCTTGGTAGTAAGTCAATTGTTTGCCACCAATGCTTACAATTTGATCTCCAGATTTCATTCCTGCAGCTTCAGCATTCGATTCTTTGACAACCGTTTTTAAAATTACATTCTCTAATTTTATTTTTTGGCTAATGGAAACTAAACTGTCTAGGAAGCTTTTTCCTTTCGGATTGATGTACATTTCTTGATTCACAACAACAGTGTCTCTTTTTAAATCAAGTACAACCGTTTGGTTTTTTAATTTTCTCAAAGAGTCTAAAAACTGATAGTAATACTCAAATTTAACGTTGTTGAATCCTAAAATCTCATCTCCTTTTTTAATGTTTAAAGGCGCTTTTGGGTCAGTATTTGTTACCGAATCAATATATTTTGAAGATAAAGCCACTCTAGGTGCTATAAAACCTTTTCCTTCAGAACCTAAAATTTTACTTTTTTGCTCGTCTGTCATCACGATGGTTTGTGTTTTACCATCTCTTTCCACTTCGATTTTGTCTCCAAGTATAACGTCAAAAAATAATCTTTTGAAGTTACCTTGTACTTTTCCATCGACACTTACAATTTTGTCACCGTTTTTAAAACCGGCGTTAATTCCAGATTCTCCAAAAGCCAATCCGTTTTTTTGAATTAAATCAGTTGATGGGTATTTTTGACCTACAGTTGCAAACATCACCGTGTAGATGAACCACGCTAAAATAATGTTTACTGTAATTCCTCCCAACATGATAATCAATCGTTGCCAAGCTGGTTTCGAGCGAAATTCCCATGGTTGTGGTGGTAAAGCCATTTGCTCTTTGTCCATACTTTCGTCTACCATTCCGGCTAATTTCACGTAACCGCCAATTGGCAACCATCCAATTCCCCATTCGGTATCTTTAATTTTCTTTTTGAAAATTGAAAACCCGGCATCCATAAACAAGTAGAATTTTTCGACTCTAACTTTGAATAATTTTGCTGGAACATAATGCCCGAATTCATGAAGAACAACAAGCACTGAGAGTATAAATATAATTTGACCTATTTGAATTAAAGTATCCATTTATTGATTTTAGATTTTCGTATAAAAAGCAAAAGTAAGGTTTTCACCTTACTTTTTATGCAATATATATGTCGAGATTATTTTTTTATCATTTTTTTATGAAATGATCCCTGAGAAGTCTCAAAGTTAACAAGATAAACGCCAGAAGCTAGTCCAGAAACATCAATCTTAGTTTCGCTTGTTTCTAAAGTATTTTGACCTGAAGCGTTGTAAAAAGTGATTTTACTAACCACAATAGAACTTGGTAAATCGACAGTTAAAATGTCTTGAATTGGATTTGGATAAATTTGGATAGCAGTGTCATAATCAAAAGTATCTGCACCTAAATTAATGATACTGTTTTTCGAAATAATATTTTTATCTGGATCAAATTGAACACCAGTAACGATAAATCCAACTGGAACTACAAAACTTTGACCGTTTGTTGTATTGTTTAAAACTACATCCAGTTGTTGTCCAGAACTTCCTGTTAGTCTAATAGGCACAGGCATTTCAAAATACGATACTGAGGCGTGCGATTGGGTTTGGTTAATTTGAACTGTCACATTCCCAGGAGAAGTATTGTTCACATTAATATTGTAAGTAGGGTATCCTTGGTTGTAAACCCAGTCATTGAAAAATTCCTGTAAGCTACTGCCGTAAACGGTTTCCATATGTGCCTGAAATTGTGGTGTCAAAGCATAGGCATATCTTAACGTTGGGTCAGCTAAATAATCTCTTAAACCCTGAAAGAAATTAGTATCACCCAATTTAAAACGCAACATATTGGCAACCATAGATCCTTTGTTGTAAGTAATACGACTACTAAATATGGTGTTTACATCCAAACTCTGTGCATCTGTCAAATATAAATTTCCGCCAACTTGAGAAGTCACACTGTTTATTTTATTTGATTTCCAAGTCACGAAATTGGCTGCACCATCAGCATGTTCAAGATACAATCCCGACATGTATTCAGTGATACCTTCATTCAGCCAAATGTCTTTCCATGAACCACAAGTTATATTGTCTCCAAACCATTGATGACCCATTTCGTGTGAAATTAAATCTCTGCCCCAGCCACCCATAAAAGAGACTGTGGTGTGTTCCATTCCTCCTCCCCAACCAAATTGAGCATGACCGTATTTTTCATCTCTAAAAGCATAAGGGCCAATTATGGTTTCGTAAAAATTAATGATAGTAGGAGTAACTCCCAAACTTGTGATGGTACTTGCTCCAGTTTCAGGGTAAATATAATTGATTATCGGGAAAAATGGACTGGCAACAGTTCCTAATCCTCCCTGTTGATTGTATACTTGATAATTAGTTACTGCTATAGCCACTAAATAGGCGGCAATAGGATGGCCATGGTGAAAATGAGTCGTTTTATTTGCGCCATTAATCACAGGAGCGCTTGGTTCAATCCCATTAGAAACACTTACATATTGTGAAGGTGCAGTTATATACACGTCAATTGAATCTATTTTATCGTTTAAATCTTGTTTGCAAGGCCACCAATCGCGAGCCCCGTAAGGTTCAGATAAGGTATAGATTACAGGAGTTGAAGGACCGTGTGAACTTGCAGTAAAAGCTTGTTGGTCAGTTGATGGTGCTCCGTCGTAAATCACTTCAATACTAGTTGAATTTCCGGCAGTTAGCACTGCACTTAGTGTAACGACTAATTCATGGGTGCTGTTGTGTGAAAAAGGTACGTTTACCCCGTTTTGTTTCACCGAAGTGATAGAGAATGGAGTGGCGGTTTTATAAAAATCGAAAGTTACTGTTGACATATTCGACAATGCTCTGAAAGTAGTAGTTACTTTTCCATTGATATTATAAATGGATGGGTTTACAGTAAATTCAAGCTTTGCATAAGTAACATCGTAGTTTTGTGTGTTTGGATTTACGGACAAATTCATTTGTTTTGCCGCCGATTTCATCTCGGATTCTGCGATACTTGCTGTGCCTGTTTTATCATCTATTTGAGAATAACCCAGTTGAATTGTAAGCAACGTAATTAGTAGGTAGGTAGTTTTTTTCATTTGGATTGATTATTTTCACAAAAATAATCAATTATCATGTTGTTTTTAACACATTGTTGTTAAATCGATAATTTTTTTTGAATTTCTTGCTGAATATATTTAGTTTAATCCAATTAAATTTACAAAAGCGGCAATGTCATTACCGCTTTTGTATCAGAAAAGCTAATATTATTTACCTAAAAGTAATAATTCGTTTACGACCACTTCGGTAACATAACGTTTGTTTCCGTCTTTGTCATCATAATTGCGATGCGTTAATTTCCCTTCGATGGCAATTTCTTTGCCTTTGGTGACAAATTTTTCGATAATTTCGGCGGTTTTGCCCCAAGCGGTAATTCGGTGCCATTCGGTTTGTTCCACTTTATCTCCTTTGTCATTGTAATAAACCTCATTGGTGGCAATGGTAAGATTGGCTAATTTTTTTCCTCCGTCGAAGTTTTTGATTTCTGGCTCTTGTCCAACGTGACCGATTAACTGTACTTTGTTTCTTAATGTGTTCATGGCGTGTAAAATTTAAATTAATATAAATGATTTTGTACGTGTCAAAATGTTGTTTGATTTCGACATTGCAAAGTTGCGATAGGGAACAAATATTATTCGGTTGTTATGCATTTACTTTCGGTTGTAACTGTTTGTAACCGTTTGTAATTGAAAAATATTGGGTATATTTGAAGAAGTTTTCAAGTAAACAATAAACGCCAATATATTATAATTCAACCCTTTAAAAGCAATGAATAAAGAAACCAACATCGAAAATTTGAAATTTCCAATCGGTCATTTTGACGCTCATATAGAAGTGACTACTGAACATTTAAAACTTTGGAAAAAAACCATTTCCGAATTTCCTCAAAAGTTAGAAAAACTCGTAAGCAACCTTTCTTCTGAAGAATTAAACTGGAAATACCGTCCCAATGGATGGGCAATTAAACAAGTTGTGAATCATTTGGCCGATAGTCATATGAACAGTTTTATTCGATTTAAACTTACTTTAACAGAAGACGCGCCAACGATTCGTCCGTATGAAGAAGCAGATTGGGCCAATGTTCCTGATGGTTTGACCGAAAATATCAAACCTTCACTTCAAATCTTAAATGGTGTACACCAACGCTGGAGTATATTGTTGGAAAATTTATCAGAAGCGGATTGGAATCGAATGTATTTTCATCCACAGCACCAACAATTGATTTCGACCAAAGAAGCCTTGGGCGTTTACGATTGGCATTGCAGACATCATTTGGCACACATCGAACAGGCATTGTTGCACAAAGGAGAATTTAATCAATAAAGTATGAAAACGTGTTTAGAATGTGGCGAAAAGCTCATCGGACGTGAGGATAAAAAATTTTGTAGTGATGGTTGTCGCAACGCCTACAACAACAAAATGAATAAAGATTCCACGAATTTGATGCGTAACATCAACAACAAATTGCGAAAAAATTACAGAATTTTGTCGGAACTCAATACTGATGGAAAAGCAAAAACCACCAGAACAAAATTGCTAGAAAAAGGGTTTGATTTTGAATTTTTCACTTCAATTTACCAAACCAAAACAGGAAACACTTACTATTTTTTGTACGACCAAGGTTATCGCATTTTGGAAGATGAAAATTATATGTTAGTTAAAAAAGACAATTAAGTTGAAATACGCTAGATAAATGAAAACAAATAAAGCTCAGGTTTCAATTTTAGGATGTGGTTGGTTGGGATTTCCTTTGGCCAAAAACTTACTAAGCGAAGGATATACTGTAAAAGGATCCACAACATCAGAAAGCAAAATACCAGTTTTGAGTGATGCTGGAATAAATCCTTATATAGTTGCCTTGAGTGGTTTCGAAGGATTTTTTTACGATGCCGATGCGAATATAAATATCACAGCATTTCTACAGGATTCGACAATTCTAATTGTAGATATTCCACCAAAATTGCGAGGCAATACCTCAGATAATTTTGTAAAAAAAATAGAGAGTTTAATTCCGTTTATTGAAAAATCAGAGATAAGAAAGGTGCTGTTTATCAGTTCGACCTCTGTTTATGCTGATGATAATTCGATGGTGGATGAAAATACGATTCCTCGTCCAGATACCGAAGGCGGAAGGCAACTTTTGGAAGCAGAAAAAATATTGCAGCACAACATTAATTTCAACACAACGGTTCTACGTTTTGGTGGACTCATCGGCTACGACCGACATCCCATTAAATTCATTTCAGGAAGAGAAAACATTGAGAATCCAGATGGGTCGATTAATCTGATTCATCAAAACGATTGTATTGGAATTATCAAAAGTATTATTGAGCAGGATTGTTGGAATGAAACGTTTAATGCGGTTTCGCCTGAGCATCCCACCAGAGAAAAATATTATACTCAAAAAGCAACAGAATTAGATTTGCCTTTGCCTAAATTTGCACACGAGAAACCATCGAAAGGTAAAGTGATTTCAAGTTATAAAATTGAAAACGCCCTTCAATACCAATTTAAAACCATCTTATAAGTGATTACGAAAGCCAAATTACACTCTACATTCTCCGCCAAAATAAAAAATATAGGATTGCCCATGTTGGCTTTGTGTTGGGTGAGTTTTTTTTGGGGAACAACTTGGCTGGCTTCAAAAGAAGGAGTCAAACATATGCCAGCATTGCAACTTGCAGCCATCAGACAATTTATTGGAGGTGGTTTGTATGTGACGTTTTTCCTTTTCAAAAAAGCAAAATGGCCTAAAGGCAAACAATGGAAAACCATTCTTATTTTGAGTGTTCTTAATTTTGTTTTGAGTAACGGTTTGAGTACTTGGGGTGTAAAATATATTAGCAGCGGATTGGGTGCTATTATTGGCGCTATTTTCCCGTTATGGATTGTAATTATTACTTTTTTCAGAGGCGAAAAACTGGCACGATTGGCTGTAATTGGTTTGGTGGTGAGTTTTGGTGGAATCTGTGTTGTATTTTACGATCATTTAAGTGATTTTCTTAAACCAGATTTTAGATTTGGTATTTTTCTTTCGCTTATTGCCACGCTAACCTGGGCTTTTGGAAGTTTGTATACTAAGAAAAAAGCAGCGAGTTTCAATCCGTATTTTAGTTTGGGTATCCAGATGCTTATTTCCAGTGTTTTATTGTTTGCGTATACGGGTGCAACAGGAACTTCTGTGAATGTGGCTACAATTCCAGCGGCATCATGGTGGGCCATTGCTTATTTGGTAATCATAGGTTCTGTGTTGACATTTATTGCTTTTATCTATGCATTGCAACATTTGCCGGCGGAAGTGAATAGTATCTATGCTTATATCAACCCGATTGTAGCTGTAATTTTAGGCGTCATCATTTATAATGAAACACTTACACCCATGATTATTCTGGGTGGATGTGTTACTTTAATAGGATTGTACTTAGTCAATAAATCAATCCGAAAGAAATAAAAAAAGGAGCAATATTGCTCCTTTTTTAATGTATACTATTTGATTACCAAATTTTCACTCGACTTTCAGGTTTTACAAATAATTTGTCACCTTCTTTGATGTCAAATGCTTTATAGAAAGCATCAACGTTTGTTAAAGGCACATAAGCTCTAAACATTCCAGGTGTGTGTGGATCTGTTTTCACTTGGTTTTTAATCGCTTCGTCTCTCATTTTTGTACGCCACACTGTAGCCCATGAAATAAAGAAACGTTGGTCTGGAGTATATCCATCGATTAAACTTTGATTAGGGTTTTTCTTCAAATACAATTGAAGACCATCGTAAGCAGCATTAATACCGCCTAAGTCGCCAATGTTTTCACCTAAAGTGAATTTTCCATCAACGTGTGTTCCAGGAAGTGGTTCCAAAGCACTGTATTGGTCAGCCAGAGCAGTTCCTAAAGCAGTAAATTGTGTCAAATCAGCTTCTGTCCACCAGTCTACTAAATTACCTTCTGCATTATATCTTGCACCAGAATCATCAAAACCATGAGAAATTTCATGACCAATCACAGCACCAATACCACCATAATTTACAGCTTCGTCTGCTTTATAATCATAAAAAGGAGCTTGTAAAATTGCAGCAGGGAAAACGATTTCGTTATAAGCTGGGTTGTAATATGCATTTACAGTTTGAGGAGACATTCCCCAACGTGTTTTATCTACAGGTTTTTGTAAATCAGCTAAGTTTTCTGCAAATTCCCAACGAGCAGCATTTTGCATGTTTTCGTAATAAGAACCTCCTTTAGCTAATGATTTAATCTCTAATTTAGAATAGTCTTTCCATTTGTCTGGATATCCTACTTTGATGGTTACTTTATGCAATTTGTTAACCGCACTTTTCTTAGTTTCAGGAGACATCCATGTTAAATTGTTGATTCTGTTTTCGTAAGCAAGAATAACATTTTGAATCATATTCACCGCTTTTTCTTTCGCTTCAGCAGGGAATTTTTTCTCTACATATAATTTTCCTAAAGCTTCACCTACTGTACCGTTTACTACTTGAAGCGCTCTTTCGTTTCTTGGCCTTTGTTTCATAGCGCCTTGTAATGCTTTGCTATAAAATTCCCAATTGGCTCTTTCAATATCGCTAGATAGAAGATTGGCTGATCTTCTCAAAATAGACCAACGCATGTATGCTTTTAAATCATCGATGTTACTCGTTTTTAAAACACCATCTAATGCAGTCATATAGTTAGGTTGTGCCACCACAATAGATTGTAGGTTTTTCAAACCAACACTGTTTAAATAAGTATTCCAGTTGATATTTGGTGTTAGTTTTTGTAAATCAGCAACAGACATTGGATTGTATGTTTTTCTGTCATCACGAAGTTCAACTCTGTCAAATCTTGGTTTTGCCATGGCAATTTCTATGGCTAAAATTTTATCAGCATCAGCTTTAGCAACGGCTTCAGTTTCACCTAAAAATTGTAACATTCTAGCAACGTGAGCTACATATTTATCCCTTTTTTCTTTAGAATCTTTATCGTCAGAAACATAGTATTCTCTGTCTGGCAATCCTAAACCTCCGGGTCCAACGTATACTACATTTTTATTGCTGTCTTTTGCATCGGCACCAACACCAACACCATAAAAGCCAAGGCCACCTAGTGGTTCCATTTCAGCCAATAAAGCATTTAATTCTGTGGTGTTTTTTACTGCATTAATTTTTGTCAAATAAGGTTTTAATGGCGCTATCCCTAAATTGTTTCTAGAAATAGTATCCATATAGGTAGCGTATAGGTTTACCGCTTTTGCCTGATCTGAACTTGGGTTTAATTTTTTGTCAGCTGAAGCTTCTTTTAAGATAGCCAAAGCGTCTTTGTCTGTGTTTTGACGAAGTTCATCAAAACTTCCCCAACGGGTTTTATCTGATGGAATTGCAGTTTGGTCATACCAAGTTCCGTTTACAAATCTGAAAAAATCATTTCCAGGTTTTACAGATTTGTCCATCAATCCAAGGTTAATTCCTGGATTCTTTTTGGATTGCTGAGCATTTGTATTTAAGCTTAAAAGCGAAAACACAGCCAAAGAGCCAGCCATCATAATGTTCTTTTTCATTGTTGTTTATTTAGTTTTTGGATATACTTATGAGTCTTTTGAAACCTAAAAGTGTTACAATTTCTTTAAATTTATTGACATTCAATTAAAAAAAGCTCTTTTTAACATTTTGTAAAGATACTTGACCCGCGTTTTTTAGATTGGAATTGTACCTTTGTAAAAAAATTGTATGCTTACTTTTTTAAGAAGATTCAAAATACTTCTAATCGTTTTGTCGGGATTATCAATTGTCATCATTGCTTTGTTTTATAATGTTTTAAAACCAGCAAAATCATTGCCTATTTATACACCTTCCATGGTAAATCCTGAATTAGTAGATAGTACAGTTCAATATGTGGCCAACAATCATTTTATTCCTGATTTTGCTTTTACCAATCAAAACGGGAAAACCATTACCCAAAAAGATTACGAAGGCAAAATTTATGTAGCCGATTTTTTCTTCACCACGTGCCAAAGTATTTGTCCAATGATGACAGATAATATGGTTTGGCTTCAGGACCAAATTAAAGACAATCCGAAAGTCATGTTGTTGTCTCATTCTGTAACTCCCGATATTGATAGTGTTTCAGTTTTGAAAGATTATGCCAAAAGAAAAGGCGTTATTGATGCCAAATGGAATCTGGTTACCGGAAATAAAAAAGACATTTATTACATCGCCAGAAAATCGTACCTGGTTGTAAAAACCGGAAATCCAACCGAATTATACGATATGGTCCATACTGAAAATTTTGTTTTGGTCGACGATAAAAGAAGAGTCCGTGGTTTTTATGATGGAACCAAAAGAGGAGAAGTACAAAAACTTTTGGAAGACATCAACTGGTTGTCCAAAAACCAAAATTAATCTCCAATTCTGCTAAAATTTCCCAAAGCTGATTTTTATCATATTTAGTAGCATTATTATTCCTATTTTTGCAATCTTAATTCAATCTAAATAAGTGAAAGTAAGTTTAGCCCAATTACAAAGAGGTCAAAAAGGTATCATTCAGGATTTTAATATCGATTTAATTCCATTAAAACTACTAGAAATGGGCTGCTTGCCAGGCAATGAAGTGCAATTGTTGCAAATTGCTCCTTTTGGTGATCCCTTGTATTTGAATGTGAATGATTCTTTTTTAGCAATTAGATTAGAAACAGCGGCTGCGATTGAAGTTGAAATTTCTAACGTAAACCATTTGTAATGAAAGTTGGGAATATCAATATTGCTTTAATTGGAAATCCAAATACAGGTAAAACTTCTGTTTTTAACCAGCTTACAGGCTTGAATCAACAAGTGGGAAATTACCCAGGGATTACAGTCGAAAAAAAAGTAGGCGTTTGTAAACTGGCGTCCAATTTAAAAGCCACTATTTTAGATTTACCAGGAACTTACAGTTTAAATGCAAGTTCTTTGGATGAAAATGTGGTTATCGAATTGCTTTTGAATAAAAACGACAAGGATTTTCCAGATGTAGCGATTGTAGTGACTGAGGTGGAAAACTTGAAACGAAATTTACTGCTTTTCACCCAAATAAAAGATTTAGAAATCCCAACGATTTTAGTGATTAATATGTCCGATCGAATGTCGCACAGAGGTATTTCGCTCGATATTCCTTATCTTGAAGATCACCTTAAAACCAAAATTGCTTTAGTGAGTTCCCGAAAAGGAGAAGGAATTGATGGTTTAAAAGAGTTGATTGTTAATTTCAAAAATATCACAACTGAACCTTGTTTGAATGCGTCCAGTATCGATGTGGAATATTTTGGAAACTTGCGTCGCGCTTTCCCAAATCAGTCCTTATATAAATTATGGTTGGTTATTACACAGGATGTCAATTTTGCCAATCTAAACAGAACCGAATTGCCCAATCCTTCTTTTGCCAAATCGAAAGCAGAATTAAAAAAGTTACAGCAAAAGGAAACCATCAAACGCTATCAGTTTATCAATAATGTATTGAAAGAAGGTCAGAAAATTGATTTGACTTCCGCCAAAGATTTACGCAGCCGATTGGATAGAGTTTTGATGCACAAAGTTTGGGGTTATGTTATCTTCTTTTTGATCTTGATGCTTATTTTTCAATCTATTTTTGATTGGTCCAGCATTCCAATGGATTTTATAGACAGTTCGTTTACATCATTAAGTTCATGGGCAGAAAGTGTTTTGCCAGCAGGAATTTTGACTAATTTGGTCGTGCAGGGAATCATTCCGGGACTCGGAGGAATTGTTATTTTTATACCACAAATTGCCTTTTTATTTTTATTTATTTCCATATTAGAAGAAAGCGGTTATATGAGTCGCGTGGTTTTCCTGATGGACAAATCGATGCGGAAATTTGGATTGTCAGGTAAGAGTGTTGTGCCGCTTATTTCAGGAACAGCTTGTGCGATTCCAGCCATTATGGCGACACGAAATATCGAAAATTGGAAAGAACGATTGATCACGATTTTGGTAACACCGTTTACCACTTGCTCCGCTCGTTTGCCGGTTTATGCGATTATTATTTCTTTGGTTATTCCTAACAAAAGGCTTTTCGGAATATTCAACATGCAAGGATTGACTTTAATGTTATTGTACTTGCTAGGTTTCGGAATGGCATTGTTTTCGGCTTGGGTTTTACATAAAGTTTTAAAAATTCAATCGAAGTCTTACTTCGTTGTTGAAATGCCCAATTATAAATTACCCATGCTTAAAAATGTGGGGATTAATGTGGTCGAAAAAACCAAATCATTCGTCTTTGGTGCGGGAAAAATGATTTTAGCCATCTCCATTATACTTTGGTTTTTAGCGTCATATGGCCCTGGAGAAGATTTTAATAATGCTGAACAAATTATATCGAAACAAGCACAAACGACTGAAAGTATGGAAAGCCGAGTGGCTTCTTATAAATTAGAACATTCTTATATTGGATTGCTTGGAAAAGGGATTGAACCTATGATTAGACCTTTGGGTTATGATTGGAAAATTGGAATCGCTATTGTTTCATCGTTTGCTGCAAGAGAAGTATTTGTGGGAACTTTGGCCACTATTTACAGCATTCAGGATTCAGATGATCAAGATACTACAATCAAAAAGAAACTTTCCACAGAAGTTAATCCAATAACGGGGGATAAATTATTCAATTTGGCTTCAGGCGTTTCACTAATGTTATTTTATGCTTTTGCCATGCAATGTATGAGCACACTTGCTGTGACTAAAAAAGAAACGAATTCTTGGAAATGGCCACTATTTCAACTGATTTTCATGAGCGGATTTGCCTATACAGTAGCGTTAATTGCGTATCAGATTTTAAAATAAAATTCCACAGAAATTTATTTATAACTTTGCATTATGTACATTCAGGAAATCTTAGCATTCTCGTTATTAGCACTAGCTGTTTTTTTTCTGGTTAAGAAGTTCTTTCTTAAAAAGAAATCAAAGAAAAACTGCGGGAATGACGATTGTGGCTGTGCTTAATACACCAAACGGATCAAATAATCTTCAGGCTTAAGCTGGGCGCCATTTTTAGGATAAGGACTAATATCAAAACCTTTTAATTCTTTGTCTGTCGCCGGAAGATGTTTCACAAACCAACTTTTCACTTCATCAGTTGTGCCTGGATTTAAGGTAAATTGCGTTTGCTCTACTAGTTTTTTATTTTCATAGGCTGCTACTTCAAAAGTGATTTCACCTGCCCAAATACATTGAACGCCTTCAGGACATCTCGAGTCATTAATCATTTTTACCAAAACAATTTCTTTGGTAACCTTAGTATCTAATTTTTGATTAATTATAGTGCTGTCTTTTTGTGCAGAAGCACAACTGTTCAATAAAAAAAGAAAACTACAAAAAGCGATTATTTTTTTCATGACTGGTTTTTTATGAATACCATCAAATATAATACCTTTTTTATAGTTTCTTCACAAAAAGATTTCCGGCGATTTTACTTGAAATCGTGATTTCTCTGTTTTCGACTTTTATTTTCAGAGATAAATCAAAGCTTTCTTTGGAAACTATTTCAATTTTTGAACCCAAAGCGATTTCCTGTTTGTCTAAGTATTTTAAGAACTCAGAAGAAGTGTCTTTTACCCCAACACAAATACCGCTTTGTTTTTCGGATAATTCAGAAAGTAGTTGTTTTTCGATTTTTACAATTTGTCCGTTGGCATTCGGAATAGGATCTCCATGCGGATCTTCAGTAGGAAAATTTAAAAACTGATCCAATTGATTGATTAATTTCTCCGATTTGATATGCTCTAATTGTTCGGCAATATCATGGACTTCATCCCAAGAAAAGTTTAATTTATCTACTAAAAAAACTTCCCATAAACGGTGCTTGCGTACAATCATTTTGGCTGAATGCAATCCTTTTTCGGTCAACGAAACACCTTGATATTTTTTATAATGTACCAGGTCTTTTTCGGCTAATTTTTTTAGCATATCTGTTACAGATGATGCTTTGGTTTCCATCCTTTCGGCGATAGCATTGGTGCTAATTTCGGAATCCAGAAGATTCGTCAGGTGGTATATTGTTTTTAGATAATTTTCTTCGGAAAAAGTCATTGTTACATTTTTACAATATACAAAGGTATAGAAATAGCGTGACGTAATTTGTCGACAGTGGTTCCAAAAACCAAATCTTTTAAACCGGTATGTCCATGAGTTCCCATGACTAAAATATCAAAAGTACCTTGATTGATGATTTCTGAAATAACCTTGTTTGGCTTTCCAAAACCTAATTTGGTTTCTACTTTAAAGCCTTTTTCGGTAAGCACAGTTTTGTATTCGGCCAATAATTTTTCATCAATTGTGGTTTCACAATCTTCAATATTATCACCGTAAATCATTGCTCCAATGGTTTCTACTACGTGTATCAAGGTGTATTTTGCTTCCTTTCCTCCCAATTCGAACGCACTGTTTATAGCTGCTTCATCAGCATTTGAAAAATCCACTGAAATGGCCACATCCTTTTTATTTTGTGTTCCCGAAGGAGAAAATTGTAATTTCAAATGGTGTGGTGAATGATTTTGAATGTCGTTTTTTGGTTTTGAAATAAAAGGTTTGAAAACGATATAAAGTAATAATATCAGAAAACTTAATGCTAATGGCACTACAGTAAACCATAAAATAGTTGGATTTTCAGAAGATTTTAAAAGATCCACAATTTCCGAATAAACTAATTTGGCATTTAATGAAACAATAATTGTTGCAATCAACCAAGAAGCGATTTGTGTGACTCTGCCAATATGAAAACCTTTCATTTTAGACTTG
>JBDTNG010000073.1:0-7964 GCA_039933895.1 Flavobacterium sp.
AAAAGAATCAACATGATGCTTCGTTGGTTTTGCCGACAAGACAATAAAGGGGTCGATTTAGGAATTTGGAAAACCATTTCTCCTTCCGCTTTATCCTGTCCGCTTGATGTCCATTCCGGAAATGTAGCTCGTAAATTGGAATTAATATCCCGAAAACAAAATGACGCCAAAGCTTTGGCTGAATTAGACTGGAGTCTTCGCTTACTCGATCATAAAGACCCTTCGAAATATGATTTTGCTTTATTTGGACTAGGTGTTTTTGAAGGATTTTAAATAATAAAGATGAGTAATAACGTCAGTTTAAAGGAAATTGCCAAACTCTTTTTAAAATTAGGGGTAATAGGTTTTGGTGGACCAGCAGCACATATTGCCATGATGAAAGAAGAAGTGGTAGACCAAAGAAAATGGTTAACCGAACAACATTTTCTTGATTTAATTGGCGCTACAAATTTAATTCCGGGTCCCAACAGTACCGAAATGGCCATCCATATTGGTCATGAAAAAGCGGGTTGGAAAGGTTTAGTTGTAGCTGGTCTTTGTTTTATTCTCCCAGCCGTTTTAATCACTGGTTTTTTTGCTTTTCTTTACAAACAATACGGACAAATACCCGAAGTTAAGCCTTTCTTATATGGTATCAAGCCTGCTATTATTGCCGTTATTCTTGGTGCTATTTTTCCATTGGCCAAAAAATCATTGAAATCTCTCGAACTGATCATCATCGGAGTAATCGTATTACTCTTGTCTTTACTTCATTTTAATGAAATTTATTTGCTGTTTGGTGCTGGTTTTTTTGCTTTGTTTTTAACTTTCCTCCGTAATGGTGGATTAAGAAATGCAAATAGTATTTTTCCAATTGCCTTCTTACCAATGGCTGATAATGCTTTTGCTTCGGCTACCAACTCAAAACTCTTTTGGATATTCTTAAAAATTGGTGCAATACTGTATGGTAGTGGGTATGTTTTATTTGCTTTTTTGGATAGTGAATTGGTATCGCAAGGACTCTTAACCCGACAACAACTCATCGATGCTATTGCAGTGGGGCAGTTTACACCTGGTCCTGTTTTTTCTTCCGTTACATTTATTGGTTACCAAATCAATGATCTTTCTGGAGCAATCGTTTCAACTATTGCAATCTTTCTTCCTTCTTTTGTTTTTGTCGCTTTACTCAATCCGCTAGTAAAGAAAATGAGAGACTCAATATTATTTTCAAAGTTTTTAGATGCTGTCAATGTGGCTTCAGTAGCGATTATTGTTTCTGTATGTTTCTCCATGGGAAAAGAAACCATCACCGATTGGAGAACAATTATTATCGCCGTTTTAAGTATAGTATTGACATTAAAATACACAAAAATAAACAGTGCATTTATAGTTCTAGGAGGTTCGTTACTGGGTTATTGTCTGACATTATTGTAATTCAAAAAACGATTACAATTCGGATTTTTCGCTTTTTAAACTGTTTGCGCGTCGTAAGTAAACGGATTCATATTTTTAATTTCTCTCTTAATAGAACCATTCATCATCACTAATTTTCTATCGGCCATGTCAGCCAGTTCCTCGTTGTGTGTTACAATGACAAAGGTTTGTCCGAACTCATCACGAAGTTTAAAAAACAACTGATGTAAGGTTTGTGCAGTGTGTGTGTCTAAATTCCCCGAAGGTTCATCTGCAAAAATAATTGCTGGTTTGTTAATTAAAGCTCTGGCTACAGCTACACGTTGTTGTTCACCACCCGAAAGTTCGCTGGGTTTATGATGTATTCTGTGAGATAATCCTAAGTAAGTAAGTAATCTTTCGGCTTCAGCTTCTGTTTCCTGTTTAGGTTTGTTGGCGATAAAAGCAGGAATACAAACGTTTTCAAGTGCTGAAAACTCAGGTAATAACTGATGAAACTGAAAGATAAAACCCAAGTTGAGGTTTCTGAATTTTGATAAGGTTTTGTCATTCATTTTTAGAATGTTCTCGCCATTGATTTCGAGTTGCATTCCCTCTGATGACGTGGGTTTGTCTAGTGTTCCTAAAATTTGCAGCAATGTAGTTTTACCTGCTCCCGAAGCACCAACGATAGATACAATTTCTCCTTTTTGAATATGTAAATCGACTCCTTTTAAAACTTGAAGTTGGTCGTAGTATTTCTGGATATTTTTTGCGTGTATCATCTTTAACAGTTTTTACAAAGTAACAAAGATTTTTGGGTAAAAAAAATCTAAACGTATACAATTGGCGTATATAGTTATAAAGTTTCGTTAACGGTCGAATTTGAACAAAGTAATTCTCTAATTTTGATAAAAAGTAAGCTTATGAAAACGATTTTTGCCAGTCTGATTGTAATTGCTTTAATGTCATGCAACAATAGAAAAGAAGCCAATCAATTAAATAAAAAACAAATTAAGATGGATGTAGAAAAAGGAAAAGAAGTTGCCATTTTTGCTGGAGGTTGCTTTTGGTGCACCGAAGCAGTATTTTTAGAGTTAAATGGTGTTGAAAGTGTGAAACCAGGTTACATTGGAGGAAAAACTGTCAACCCTTCGTATGATGACATCTGTTCAGGTTATTCAGGCCATGCAGAAGCCATCCAAATTGTTTTCGACCCCAATAAAATCACATATGGCGAATTGATGGAAGTCTTTTTTGCGACCCACGATCCCACAACAATAAATCGTCAGGGCGCTGATGTTGGAACGCAATACCGCAGTGAAGTGTTTGCAACAAATTCAAAACAAAAAGAAGAAGCTTTGCAATATATTAATCAATTAAGTGTAGCAAACACCTATGGTTTTGGTAAAAGAATAGTAACTAAAGTTTCCGATGCACCTACTTTTTACATTGCTGAAGATTACCATCAAAACTACTACAATGAGAACAAAGAGAAATCATATTGCTCTTATGTCATTACGCCCAAGGTCGATAAAGTAAGGGAACTCTTCAAAGACAAGCTCAAAAAATAGTTTGGCATTAGTTTTGTACATTTAGGAGTTGTAAATTTTTAATTATTTAAACAATGTTGAAAGAAGTACAAACGAAATCAAATACCGACTATAAAATAACAAAGCTAATTTTTGGAATTATATTCGATCTCATCGGAATGATGTCTTATATCTTTCCGGGAATTGCAGAAGTAACCGATGTTATTTGGGCACCCATAGGCGCTTTTATTTTATCGAGGATGTATAAAGGAACGGTGGGTAAAGTAGGAGGAATAATCGAATTTTTAGAAGAAATTATTCCTGCAACTGATATTATTCCAACCTTCACATTAGTCTGGTTTTACGAGTATTATATTGCGAAACGAAATGAATAAAAAAAAGCCTCTTGATTGAGGCTTTTTTATGTTTTATCTTGATTAAATAAGAATCCCAATCCCATAGCTTTGAGCATTTTCTTTTCAAAATTCCAAAAGAAAGTAAATTGACCAAATATAAAGCCGAAGCCCACTAATAATACTTGGTATACTGGTAAAACAATAATTATTTTCAATAGCAAGTATAAAATATAAGGCATGCTGTCTTTGGTAATCCCAAGCAAGCTCATAATAGGTTTTGAAACCATTACACTCGCCGAACCAGTAATGGCAAAAATAATAAATATAACTGTAAATTGAATATTTGAGGTTATTCCCCAACGTTCTTTGAGTTTTTTCATCAAAAACGGATTTTAGCAAATATATACATTTTACCTTGGTGGAACAATACCATAAAGTTGTTGTTTGTGCGTATTTTGGAAATAAACCATATAATTATAAATTAAATAGTTGACTTCGTATCCATAATGAATCGTTGGGTCATAATTGATACGCATATCGTATAAATCGCTATTGTAACGTTGTGGTTGTGAGGCTCTATTGTTCCATTCCTGAACGTACCATCTGTTTTTATCTTCTAAATACGATTCAGAGTAGTAACCTCTAGGAAAAGATCTTGAATTCAACCAACTTGTAAATCCACCGTCAATAATAATGACCTCATATTCCAAAGCTTCATTGGCAATTTTTACTGTATCGCCTTTAATTGCATTTGATGTGTCTGTTGCATTAATACTTTTAGTTTTACAACATATAATACTAACTAGAATGAATAAAAAAGCAAAAACTCGTTTCATGATTTTTATAGTATAAAAAAAACCACGGTATTAAGCCGTGGTTTGTATTATTATTTTCTTCCGAAAAGGCTTCCAAACAATCCTCCAAGACCTCCTTTTTTGTTTGCAGCCGAAACAGCATCTCCAAGTCCAAGCTGTCCGTCTCCATCTTGATCTAACACAGACGTTAATATATTCCCTCCAGTTGATTGTGTAGTTGAGGCTTGTGGTTGTCCGCCGCCACCTAATAAACCACCTAAAATATCCATTAATCCGCCGCCACTTGAAGATGTTCCGTCACTACTCAATCCACTATTTGAAGCGTGTTTTGCTAGATAGCCCATTACTATTGGCGCAACGATTTTCATAATCATAGCTACTTTATCAGAACTTACACCAGTACTTTGACTTACTTGGTTTTGTACATTTTCTTGGTTTCCACCTAAAACATGTCCTAAAATACCAGCACCATCTTCATGATCACCTCCAGTAATAAATCCAGATAAATTATCTAGAATGCTTCCGTCGTGTTTTCCATCTAGGAGGGCACCGAGTAAACCATTTTGTCCATCAGGCGTAGCAGCATTATTTTGCATTCCTCCAACAAGTGCTGGCAAAACAGAAGATAAAACAGAAGAAGTTTCTCCTTCACTAGTTCCCACTTGCTGTGATATTTGCGAAATTATCTGTTGTCCTAAATCACCATTTAATAAATCCATTATTCCAGCCATTTTAATAATCGTTTAAATTAGTAGAACATAAATGTAGGAAATATTTTTAAATTTCGTGTTTTAATAATGTTATAATTTGCTCTGCCAATTCAACACTAATTCGCTCCTGAGCTTCCAGTGTAGCAGCGCCAATATGCGGAGTCATAGATATTTGCGGGTGCATTAAAATCTGTACCGCTGGAGTTGGTTCGTCTTCAAAAACATCTAAACCGGCAAATAAAAGTTTGTTGTTGTCTAAGGCTTCAATTAGTTCTACTTCATTGATAATTCCACCACGAGAACAGTTAATTAAACCCACACCATCTTTCATGATTGCAAATTCTTTGGCACCAATAATATACTCTTTTTGAGCAGGAACATGAAGTGTTACAAAATCAGAGTGTTTCAATAAATCTTCGATAGGTTCCGTGAAAATTTCAACATTGATGAATTGGTCATTGTAGAAATCGACTTTTATTTCTGCTTTTCCCACATAATTATCGGAAGCAATTACTTTCATTCCCAATCCCAGAGCCATTTTAGCTACCGATTGCCCAATTCTTCCAAAACCAATAATCCCAATGGTTTTTCCACGCAATTCGATTCCGTTAGCATATGCTTTTTTCAAATCATTAAAACGGGTATCGCCTTCAAGAGGCATGTTTCTATTAGAATCGTATAAAAAACGCACACCTGAGAAAAGGTGGGCGAAAACTAATTCTGCCACAGAATTTGATGATGAAGCAGGTGTGTTAATCACTTGAATGTCTTTGGCAATGGCATAATCAACATCGATATTATCCATTCCAACACCACCACGGCCAACTATTTTTAAAGACGGACAAGCATCAATAATATCTTTTCTGACTTTTGTGGCACTACGTACTAATAAAACGGCAACTTGATGCGTATTGATATAATTTATAATTTGTTCTTGGGCTACTTTTGTAGTTATGACTTCAAATCCAGCATTTTCCAGAAGCGTTACACCTGCTGGAGAAATACCATCATTCGCTAATATTTTCATTTGTATTGTTTAATTCGGTTAATTTTTATTTTAAGTTATTTTCCAACGCTTTCATGACATCTACTAAAACCTGAACACTTTCCAACGGTAAGGCATTGTACATGGAAGCACGATATCCTCCCACACTTCTGTGACCTGTAAGTCCAGAAATTCCGGCAGCTTTCCATAGTTTATCGAAAGTTTCGGTGTGGTTTTCATCGTTTAAAACAAAAGTTGCATTCATATTACTTCGGTCTTCAGTAGCGGCAGTTCCTTTAAATAAAGGATTTCTGTCGATTTCAGTGTAAAGTAAATTCGCTTTAGCTTCATTGATTTTTTCAATAGCAGCAATTCCGCCTAAATTCTTCAACCATTGTAATGTCAAAAGCGACGCATATATAGGAAATACAGGAGGTGTATTGTACATGCTTTCCTTCGAGATATGTTGTTGGTAATCTAACATAGAAGGAATGTGTCTTCCAGTTTTGCCTAAAATTTCTTCTTTAACTACAACAAGTGTTGCTCCAGCTGGACCCATATTTTTTTGAGCTCCTGCGTAAATCAAATCAAATTTTGAAAAGTCTAAAGTTCTTGAAAATATATCCGAACTCATATCGCAAACCATAGGAACATTCACGTTTGGAAACGTTTTCATTTGTGTCCCAAAAATTGTATTGTTGCTGGTACAGTGAAAATAACTAGCATCAGCTGGAACTGTATAGTCTTTTGGAATGTGATTGTAATTTTCTGTTTTTGATGAAGCTAAAACTTGAGTTTCTCCAAAATGTTTGGCCTCTTTAATAGCGCCGCTTGCCCAAGTTCCAGTATCTAAGTAAGTAGCTTTTCCATCTGTTTTCATTAAATTGTAAGGCACCATTAAGAATTCTAAACTAGCCCCTCCGTGAAGAAATAAAGCTTGATACCCTTTGCCTTCAAGACCTAAAAGTTCCAAAACCAAAGCTCTTGCTTCTTCCATAACCGCTACAAAATCTTTGCTTCTGTGGGAAATTTCTAGAATTGATAAATCCAGATTGTTAAAATTTAAAATGGCTTGTGCCGATTTTTCAAAGACCTCCTGGGGTAAAATGCAAGGTCCTGCACTGTAATTGTGTTTTTTCATTATATGTGGTTGTGTGTTGTGTGTTCGTCCTGAATTAACCTGCGCTTCTAAATTAAAATGCGGCTGATGTACATGCTCACTTTTTTCTTTTTGCTTCTCGATAAGCTTACTAAATTTAGATAAACTCATAATTACTCAAATTAGTGTAATTGGGTTAAAAATTGAATGGTGTCGACATTATCTGCATAATCCCAAAGATTCGGTTTTTGCGTTTCTCCAAAAGCAATGCTGTTTTCAACTAAATCGTTGGAAGCAATACATTGAATTTGCTCTGAATCGTTTTTTAAACGGTTTTTTACGATTTCGATATCATCATAGAATTCATAAAAAACGGAGGAAATAGGTGAGGCATAGCTGGAATCTTCTTTGATGGTCAAAAAGCCATTGTCCAGCAATTTGTACAAACTCATTAAGAAAACCGCCTTGTTATAATCGTAATTGTTGGCGTATTTCTCGTATGTTATGATATCCTGATGTACAAAAATCGATTCAAAGAAATGTGTGAAATCATATCCTTTTGGAACAAATAATTTGGAAACATTACGACAGCCCAATCCAAAATATCTAAAAATATCTTCTCCAAGATTGACTAAATCTTCCGTGCTTTCTTTTCCATTTAAAATCGCAACAGAATTTCTGCTTTTGCGAATAATACTTGGTTTGTCTTTAAAATAATATTCGAAATAACGCGCGGTATTGTTACTTCCGGTAGCGATTACAGCATCGAAATTTTCTAGCTTTCCTTCTACAAAAGTGATTGAATTTTCAAAATTTGGGGCAACAGCTATTAAATATTTAGCTAAGAAAGGTAATAAATGTTGATCGTTTGATGATGTTTTAACCAATACCTTATGACCTGCAATCAATACCGATAAAAAATCATGAAAGCCTACTAATGGAATGTTTCCTGCCAAAATCAAACCTATAGACTTAGGATTGATATCGTTTAAGTTATAAGCAGCGATCCATTGGTTTAAATGAGTTGAATCTAATGCTTTAGACCATGAATTTATTGAAAAATAAACCTGTTCAGGTGTATACCAGCCATTGTGTG
>JBDTNG010000074.1:0-6810 GCA_039933895.1 Flavobacterium sp.
ATTTTATTGGTGTAAGAAAAGACAGAGGTGCTGAGCAAAAACAACATTTTTACGATCCAGAGAATCTAACACTTTCTTATTCGTTTAATGAGGTATTGCATCATGATTATGAAATTGAAGGTTTGCTTGACCAACAATTGAGAACGTCTGCAGATTATGCTTATACATTTAAACCAAAACCAGTTGAGCCATTCAAAAACACTAAGTTTATGAAGAAAAGCAACTATTGGAAAATGTTAAGTGAATTCAATTTCAACTTTTTACCTACTAGTATCAACTTTAGTTCAACTATTTTACGTCAATACAATAAACAACAATTTAGACAGATTGATGTTGAGGGAATTGGTCTTGATCCATTGTATAAAAGAAATTACATGTTCAATTATAACTATGGTTTCAACTATAACTTGACAAAATCATTGCGTTTTAATTATACAGCAACTACGGCTAATTTAGTTCGAAATTATCTAGATGCCAACAACGATCCAATTGATGATTTTACCATTTGGGATGACTATTGGAATATTGGAATACCAAACCAACACGCGCAACAATTGACCGTAAATTATGATTTGCCAATTAATAAAATTCCTGCTTTAGCTTTTATAAAATCGGATTATACCTATACAGGTGATTATACATGGCAGAAATCATCTATGGCTGCATCATCATTTTTAGCTGAAGACGGGGTTACTTACAACTTAGGGAATACAATTCAAAATGCGAATTCACACAAACTGAATACTGCACTTAACATGGATTTATTCTATAAGTATATTGGATTCGTTAAGCGTGGAACTAAAAAGCCAGCGATAAAAGTGCCTGTGGCTCCAGCGGTGGCTCCAAAACCAGGAGAAAAAATTGTAGCCAAACCTAAAGTTAAAGAATCTCAACCTAATGTTTTAGTGGATGGTTTGATTGGAATAGCGACAAGTATCAAAAATATTCAGATCAATTATAGTGAAACAAATGGAACAATGCTTCCAGGTTATTTACCTACAGTTGGGTTCTTAGGTTCTACAAGACCTTCTGCAGGATTTGTTTTTGGACTTCAGGATGATGTGCGTTTTGAAGCTGCTAAAAATGGATGGCTTACAGATTATGGTAATTTTAATCAGAATTTCACTCAAGTGAAAAACAGACAAATTACAGGTACTGCCAATGTAGAATTGTTCCCTGACTTGAAAATTGATTTGATCGCAGACAGAATGTATGCTGATAATTTTTCGGAGCAATATGATGCAGTTGATAATGTTTATCATCCTCATTCATCCTATAATTATGGAAATTTTTCTGTTTCTACCGTTTTAATTAAAACAGCATTCTCTACCAGTGATGAAATTTCATCTCCTGCTTTCCAGGAATTTAGAGACAATAGATTGATTGTGGCTAATAGATTAGCAACGGAACATTATGGCACACCTAATTTTCCAGTAGAAACAAATATTGCAAGTCAGAATTACGGTTACCCAATAGGTTATGGTAGAAACAACCAAGCAGTGCTATTACCATCTTTCTTAGCGGCTTATAGTGGTGGAGATGCCTCAGGAGTTTCATTAGATGCATTCAGAAAAATTCCTATTCCAAACTGGACCATAAAATATACTGGTTTGATGCGTTATAAGTTCTTTAAAGACAAATTTAAAAGATTCTCATTGCAACACGGTTATAAAGCGGCATATACTATGAACTCTTACCGTTCTAATTTTAAATATGGAGAAGATCCTTCAGGATTGGATGCTGGAGGTAATTTTAATAACCAAATTGTTATTTCAAACATCAATTTAACTGAGCAGTTTAGTCCGTTAGTCCGTATAGATTTTGAAATGAAAAATGCCATCAAAATTTTAGCAGAAATGAAAAAGGACAGAACTTTGGCTTTGAGTTTTGACAATAATTTGTTGACAGAATTAAAAGGAGTGGAGTATGTTATAGGATTAGGATATCGTATTAAAGATGTAACCATCCGTTCGAAATTAGCAGATAATGCTACCGGAATGATTAAGAGTGATATTAACTTAAGAAGTGATGTCTCTTTTAGAAATAACAAAACTATAGTGAGGAATTTGGATTACGATAATAATCAGTTGGCGGGAGGTCAGAATATTGTTTCGGCTAAGCTTACTGCGGATTATGCGTTTAGTAAAAGTTTAACCACGCTGTTCTATTTTGATTATTCGTTTTCGAAAGCAGTTATTTCAACAGCATTCCCATTAACAACGATACGTGCCGGATTTACACTGCGCTATAACTTTGGAAATTAATTATTAAAAAAATAAGATTATTGTTTTAATAATTTTACTTTTGCTTGAAATTGAAACAAACTAAATAAAATGAACATACCAGCTAACTTAAAGTACACAAAAGACCATGAATGGGTAAGCATTGATGGCGATATTGCAACAATTGGAATTACTGATTTCGCTCAAAAAGAATTGGGTGATATCGTTTATGTAGAAGTTGAAACTCTAGATCAAACGTTAAAACAAGACGAGGTTTTTGGAACTGTTGAAGCAGTGAAAACGGTTTCTGATTTGTTTTTGCCTCTTTCTGGTGAGATCATTGAATTTAATGATTCACTTGAAGTAACGCCTGAGGTTGTTAATGCAGATCCTTACGGAAAAGCATGGATGATTAAAGTGAAAATTTCAGATGTATCTGAAATTGACGGTTTATTGTCTAGCGATGATTACAAAGCTCTTATTGGTGCTTAAAAATAAGGCGATTGGGCTTGCCCTTTTATGGACCTTACTTATTCTTTATTTAAGTTTAAAAAACCCATCGGGGGAACAACGTTTCTCTTTTGCAAATGCAGATAAAATAGTACATTTTACTTTTTATTTTATGTTTGTGATATTGTGGTATCGGTATTTGTTTTTGGCTCAAAAACTTCAAAAAGGAAACAAGATATTATTAGTATTTATTGCTGTCTTGCTTGGGATTTTAGTTGAAGTGGCCCAAAAATATTTTACCACTACACGCCAAGCAGATGTTTGGGATGTAGTTGCCAATAGTTTGGGGGCTTTTGTTGGAATTCTGGTTTCGAATCAGATTTATAAACTAAAGAAAATTGCGATTTAAATATTATATTATATAAAAAGAGCGACAGTTGTGTCGCTCTTTTTGTTTCACTATTTTAGTAGATTCTGTTGGTTTATATTAAAGATTTGAACGGTTGTGGTACCGTGCCTTATGATGTAAGTGTTTTAGGAATCCCAAGTTTCTTTACGCCAAATGGTGATAGTTACAATGACTACTGGAACATTCAAGGGACCAATAGCAAATTAAGCGCTACAACAACCATACATATATTCGATCGTTTCGGGAAATTGATTAGACAGATTAGTCCATCAACGCAAGTGTGGGATGGGAAGTTCAACGGTCAGTCTTTACCAGCAACAGATTATTGGTATTCGATTGTCTTAGGAGATGGAAGAATTATAAAAGGTCATTTTGCTTTAAAGCGATAGTTTGTCAAATGTGTTGATGATAGATTATTTCAGCACACATTCAGTTTATGCTCCCGAAGCTTCTAGAGGCTCATCTTTTTTTGTTTGTGCAACTGAAAATAAAATTAGCAAGTATCGGATTTTATGACAGCAAAATAAATTAGACATTTGCAATATAAAACTTGACAAGATGAACGAACAAGAATATATCAATTATCATCGCATTGCAGAAGCAATCAATTATATACAAATTAATTTTAAAGAGCAGCCTAATTTAGGCGAAGTAGCAGAAAAAGTGCATTTAAGCCCTTTTCATTTCCAAAGGCTATTTACCGATTGGGCAGGAACAAGTCCAAAGAAATTTTTGCAATATACCAGTATTGAATATGCTAAAAAACTTCTGAAAGAAAACCAAGCTACCTTATTTGAAACAGCTCACGAAACAGGATTTTCTGGCACAAGCAGACTGCACGACTTGTTTATAAATATTGAAGGTATGACACCTGCGGAATACAAAAATGGCGGTAAAAATCTTTCTATAAATTATAGTTTTGCAGATAGTCCATTTGGTAATATTTTGGTTGCTTCTACTACAAAAGGTATTTGCCATATCGCTTTTGTAGAAGACAGAATTCAAGCATTTTCAGTATTACAAAATCATTTTCCTAATGCAAATTTCAAACAGCATTTAGACCTTATCCAACAAAATGCTTTATTTATTTTTAGCCACGACTGGCAGAAACTCAATCAAATAAAACTGCATTTAAAAGGAACAGATTTTCAATTGAAAGTTTGGGAAACGTTACTTAAAATTCCAATAGGACAACTTTCTACTTATGGAAGTATTGCAAAGCAAATTGACAATTTAAATGCTTCAAGAGCAGTAGGTACAGCAATTGGCGACAATCCTGTTGCATTTCTTATCCCTTGCCATCGTGTAATTCAATCCACAGGAAAATTGGGTGGTTATATGTGGGGCACAACCCGTAAATCTGCAATTATTGGCTGGGAAGCTGCAAAAATAAATATTGAGCAAGAAACGGATTTTATAAAATAAGAAACAGTTGCAGTTTTGCATCATAAATCTTAAAACATAAATGATGACAAAATTAAAAAACAAAGTAGCCTTAATTACAGGCGGAACAAATGGAATGGGCTTTGCCACTGCACAAGAATTTATTAATGAGGGAGCAACTGTAATAATTACAGGGCGAACCAAAGAATCAGTAAATAATGCTGTAAGCAAACTTGGCTCTAAAGCTTTTGGTGTTGTATCAAATGCAGGGAAAATGACAGATGTCTTAGTAATTCGGGAGGAAGTAAAAAAACACACCGATGCCTTGGATATTGTATTTGTAAATGCGGGTTACGGAAAGTTTGCATCCGTTGAACAAGCAGATGAGGCACATTTTGATGAATTGTTCAACATGTTGGTTAAAGGAACTTTTTTTACAGTTCAACAACTATTGCCAATGATAAATAAAGGCGGAACAATAATTTTAAATACTTCTTTTGTAACAGAATTTGGAATTGAAAATTTCTCAGTTTACTCTGCTGCTAAATCCGCGGTACAATCTTTTATAAAAACATTCGCCGCTGAGTGCATAACAAAAAACATTCGTGTAAATGGAATTAGCCCAGGTCATATTAAAACAAATATTTTCAATAATACAGATCTATCAATGGAGCAGATAAATGGTGTTATTGAAAGCATCTTGCCAACGCTTCCATTTAAACGATTTGGTGAACCTGCTGAAATTGCTAAAACTGTTCTTTTTCTTGCCTCTGATGACGCTTCTTATATACATGGTGCAGAAATTGTAGTTGATGGTGGTTTGTCATATGTTAAGTAATGGAAAGGATAAAAAGTGAAATTCTAAACATTAACTGGTAGGCATTAATAGAAGATATGAATGATAAAGGATTTCATATTCCCCCACTACGCATTCTATGATAAATAAAAAGCTACAACAGAAATGTTGTAGCTTTTTATTAACTTGCTTTGCTGGTTTTAATCCGTCCTATCAATCTACAACATCCCAACTTCATCTAATCGAAAATAAACCTTAATAAGAAGATGAATTTAATAATTATAATAATTGGCATTTTATGTTTTTTCTTCGGATGTTGGGCATTATTTTTTTATAAAATATATTATCAGAGTCTTGAAAAAGAAAAGAGACACAGTTTTTCTTCTAAGTTAAAAACGATCGGTATTGCATTGATTATTATTGGTATTGTATTGATTTTAAAAGCTGCAATTAAGATCTTCCCGCTCCCCCACGCTCAAGCATGAATCCAATAGCGCGGATTTGAACCCCGATAACACAAATTTGTAATTCGTGCCTGCAAAAAATCAACTGTAATTAGCAAACTCGTACCTGTCAAATGCAAACAGACACCTGCAACATGCAACAACGAACCTGCAACTTACAAATTGACACCGGAAATTTACAAACACGTACCGGAAACTTTTTATTTTCCTCCAAAACAAAAACAATCCTCAATAATAGATTCTAAAAGCATTACCATAACTATCATAAATGCACCCCACAAATAAATATTCAAAATAAACCGCACACTTCGGAGGGATTTTTTTACTTTTATGCCGTAATAGTGAACATAAGAATTACAAAGCATGAATATCAAGCAATATCTCGATTCTACATATTTAAAAACTGCCGCTCAAGCGAACTTGTCAGAAGCCGAAAACACGAAAGTGGTGCAGCATTTTGTCCAGGAAGCAATCGATGAGGCGTTTAAACTGGTCATGATTCGACCTGATCAAGTCAAATTGGCCAAAAAAATGATCGTTAAAGCAGAATCGAAAGTCTTAGTTGGTACCGTTATCGATTTTCCCGAAGGTATTTCTGATGTGAATCAAAAACTAGAAGAAGCAAAACAAGCCATCAACGACGAAGCCGATGAACTTGATTTTGTCATTAACTATGAAGCTTTCAAAAGGGGTGAGGTCGATTTGGTTAAGAAAGAAATCATCGCTTGTTCACAACTAGGCTTATCTCATAAAAAAGTAGTTAAGTTTATTATTGAAGTTGCGGCTTTATCAAACCAACAAATCATACAGCTTTCGGCTGTTATTAAGAATACAATCATTGCCAATTTTAAAGAAGAGCACTATGCTCAGGTTTTTGTGAAATCTTCTACAGGATTTTATAAAACCGCAGATGGAATACCTAACGGCGCAACCATTCCAACTATAATTTTAATGCTTGAAAATTCAAATCCACTTCCTGTAAAAGCAGCCGGTGGCGTGAGAACTTTAGACGAAGCATTGGCCATGATCCGACTTGGAGTTAAAAGAATAGGTACTTCGGCAGCTAAAACCATTGCTGACGGGAAA
>JBDTNG010000075.1:0-4455 GCA_039933895.1 Flavobacterium sp.
GGTCAGAGATTGTCATGGGTAAGTTCTAGCTTAGTAGAAATAAACGATGCGCTTGTCCCAAATAATATTTTGATAAGATATCCTCGCAATAATTTTAATAACGGTGTTTATTTTGCTACCATTTTCATGACTGTTGATGGTGAGGTGTCAGATTGGATTGATAATGCTTTTCAGATTATAGTAGAGTCAGGTGATTTTTTTAGTAATGGAAAAATGGTACCAGACAGACAAAGTAAAATCTTGATGGATTTTGATATGATTTTTAGTTAATTTTATTCTTTTTGTATGATTCAAATAATATCAAAATTTTTACTATTCATTTATAATATTAAAAGAAGTAATAGTATACGAAAACTGATTAAAAAAACGATTGGAAATAAAAAAATCCAAGTTAAGTTTAATGATTTTAAGATTGATGCGGGTATAAATTCTGCAATAGAATCAAATATTATTTTTAATGAGTACAATGAAATTACAGTTTTAAAAATCATTAAAAACTATTGCAGTAAGCAATATCATTTTATTGATGTTGGCGCTAACATCGGACTACATTCATTAACAGCCGCTAGCTCAAACGCTAATATTGAAATATTTTCTTTTGAACCAGAACCAGATAATTATTTAAGTTTCATACGAAACATTGGGCATAATGATTTTGTAAATATCAGACCCTTTAGAATGGGGGTTGGTAATTTTAACGGAAATACCATTTTAAATATTAATGAAGGTTGGAATAAAGGAAAGCATTCTTTGAAAGTTAGTTTTAATGAGAGTACTAAAAAAGCAGTGATTCCAGTTATTCAATTAAATAATTTTAAAGAAAATCTGAAATTCGAATCTTTGCTTATTAAAATTGATGTAGAAGGATTTGAAAAAGAAGTTATCGAAGGAGCCAGTCAAGTTTTTAGCAATGCTGAAAATTTAGTTTTAATCATAGAACTGGTTACTGAAATAAATGAATTGGAAACTTGTAAAGAAATAATCGAAACGTTAAAGAATTATGGTTTTGAAAAAATATACAAGATAAATTCAAACAACGACTGTTCGTCAGTTATAGGTTATGAAGGAAGCGCAGATTATATCTTTATTAAAGGAAAGCATGCGATTGAAAATTTTATTAAATAAACTATAAATGCGGGTAGGCTATAATCCACATAAAGACCAAGAACAGGAGCAAACAAAATATTTGCATCAAATAGTAATTCCTGTGTTTATACCTAATGAAGAAGGATATTACAAAGATGCATTTGTCATACTTCAAAACTGCATTAATTCCTTATTAAAAACAAGTCACAATAAGACTTTTGTGACGATTGTAAATAATGGAAGTTGCCTTAAAATAACAGATTATTTAACTGATTTATTTGTAAAAAAACAAATACACGAACTTATTCATACCAATAATATTGGTAAACTTAACGCTATTTTGAAAGGACTTTCTGGAAACAATATTCCGTTGGTCACCATTTCAGATTCAGATGTTTTGTTTTGTAATCATTGGCAATCAGAAACGATAGCTATTTTCAATGCCTTTCCAAAAGCTGGCGTTGTGGGTATTGCTCCTCAGTTTAAAATGTTTGAAAGCAATTGTGCCAATGTTGTTTTTGATCATTTATTTTCTGAAAAAATGCATTTTTCTGAAGTAAAAGATCCCAATGCTTTAATTCGATTTTATGAAAGTATAGGTTGGAACAATGATTACAATCAAGATTATCTAAAACAAAATTTAACGATTTCAAATAATAATAAGTTGGCTTTGGTTGGCTCTGGACATTTTGTTGCCACCTACAGGAAAATACTTTTTGATGAAATAGTTACTTATATTGGTTATAAAATGGGGGCTAATTCTGAAGGGTATTTAGATATAGCGCCTTTGAAAAAAGGATTTTGGAGATTAACAACGACTCATAATTATGCTTACCATATGGGCAATGTGTTGGAAAAATGGATGAATGATGAGATTTTATTGTTGGATGAAAATTTAAAAAGCGAAAATAAATTAATTACTTCTGAAAGTATTTACATCGAATCAAAATGGAGTTTTTTTCTAAAAAACAGAGTTTTCTCAAAGGTTTTTTCTAATAAAAAATTTAAACGAGTTTTCTATAAATATAAAAAGTTGCCGAAATCAATGATAACTAATTATTAAAGTTAAAATGGAAAAAAGCAAATTTACAATTCTAATAACTACAAAAAACAGACTCGAAGATCTCAAAGTAACCCTAAACAAAATCATGTTTTTGTTAAAGCGGGATGATGTTGAGTGTATTATTTGTGATGATGGTTCTTCAGATGGTACTAGTCAATTTCTTAAAGATAATCACCCTCAAATTCAATTAATTAACAATGCTGAAAGTAAAGGTTTAATATTCAGTAGAAACAGATTGATGAACCTAGTGAATTCTGAATTTGCCATTTCTCTTGATGATGATTTGAATTTTCTTTCCGAAAATCCATTGGAAATTATTGAGTCTTATTTTCATGAAAACCCAAAATGCGGTTTAATCAGCTTTAGAATATTTTGGAATAAACAAGAACCTTCTTCCACACATTCCAATCAAAAAACAATTAGAGTGCAGAGTTTTGCTGGTGGCGCTCATGTTTGGCGCATGTCGGCCTGGAAATCTATTCCAGGATATCCTTCTTGGTTTGTTTTTTATGGTGAAGAAGATTTTGCCTCCTACCATTTATTTAAAAAGAACATTGAAATTCATTATATTCCCCAAGTCCTAACACACCATCGTGTTGATGTTAAAGGAAGAAAAAAAGACAAAGATTATGTAGAAAGACTTCGTAGATCCCTACGCGCCGGTTGGTTTTTATTTTTCTTATTTTTACCATGGTCCACTATTCCAAGAAAAATGGTATATTCACTTTATATACAACTGAAATTAAAAGTTTTTAAAGGTGACTTCAGAGCATTAAGAGCCATTGTTTTAGCATTGATGGATTTAATCCTAAATTCTCCTAGAATATTCAAAAACAGCAATCGGTTAACTTTTGAAGAGTATAATTCATACAATAAATTACCCTATACAAAGTTGTATTGGAAACCTGAAGATGAAAAATAAAACGATAGTCATTATACCAGCAAGAGGTGGTTCCAAAAGACTGCCAGGAAAAAACATTCTGTTGCTTGATGGATTACCGCTAATTGCACATAGTATACTATTTGCGAAAGCCAATGCAGTAATTATTGATGAAATATATGTGTCTACTGATGATGATGCTATTAAAGAAATTGCTTTGGAATATGGTGCTAAAGTAATTGACAGACCAAGTGAATTGTCGGGTGATTTTGAACCTACGGTTTCAGTATTAAAACATGTTTTGGAAAATACCGATAGTGTTGAAAATGTAGTTTTATTGCAGCCTACAAATCCATTACGTCCTGAAAATGTTCTTAAAGAAGCTTTTGAAATCTTTACCAAAGAAAATCACGACAGCTTATTTACAGTCACTCGAAACCATCAGAAATTGGGTAAAATTGAACAAAATCAATTTAAGCCTTTCAATTACAAAATAGGACAACGTAGTCAGGATTTAGATCCTTTGTATTTTGAAAACGGTTTACTGTATATTAGCAAATCAGAATTAATTTTAGCCAATGAAATAATTAGCGATTCGGCTTTTCCAATGATTATCGATCACGCTTTTGCAAATGTTGATATTGATACTCAGGAAGATTTCGATTATGCCGATTATTTATTAAAAAAATACAATACAAAATGAACCCTTTTATAGAAATAGCAGGAAGAAAAATAGGTCCCGATTTTCCACCATTAGTGATCGCCGAAATAGGAATTAATCACGAAGGATCATTACAGGTTGCCAAAGAAATGGTTGACGCTGCTTTTAGAGCTGGAGTTGAAGTGGTAAAACACCAAACTCATATTGTGGCAGACGAAATGAGTGGTGCAGCCAAAAAAGTGATTCCGGGGAATGCCGATGTTTCTATTTATGAAATTATGGAACGTTGTGCTTTAAACGAAGAAGATGAATTAGCATTAAAAAATTATGTAGAAAGCAAAGGAATGATTTTCATTTCGACACCTTTTTCTCGTGCCGCTGCTGAAAGATTAAAGAAATTTGATATTCCAGCTTATAAAATTGGGTCTGGTGAATGCAATAATTATCCATTGTTAGAACACATCGCTTCTTTTGGTAAACCCATCATTTTGAGTACTGGAATGAACACCATCGAGAGTATTCAAAAGGCTGTGGCTATTTTTGACAAACACAATGTTCCAGTTGCATTATTACACACAACCAATTTATATCCAACTCCTGTTCATTTAGTACGTTTTGGCGCTATGGTCGAAATGCATCAGGCTTTTCCTGAAAAAGTTTTCGGATTGAGTGATCATACTTTAAATAATAATGCTTGCTTGGGTGCTGTAGCTTTGGGAGGGTCAATTTTAGAACGCCACTTTACAGATCATATGAATCGTACCG
>JBDTNG010000076.1:0-2640 GCA_039933895.1 Flavobacterium sp.
CGCCTTTATATTTTTTATAAAGCTGATTGATATGGATAATAGGTGTATTCATTTCAGCTTAGATTGCTTTTTTTAATTTTTTGAAAAATGCTTCTTCTAAATCGGCAATTCGGAGCAATTCGTCAGCTAATGAATTATAAACATCAGTTTGGTTGCTTCTGTTTTTATAAACACGAGCAGCATTTACAGCAAAATCACGCCATAAATCACCAATTGAAGTCAACTCCTTAGAAAGCACTATCAGTTCTTCATTCTTTAAAATAACAGATGCTTCTTGAAGGAAAGCAGCATATATGAATCGGAATCCACCACCACCAGTTCCAATTTCTTCCTGCATACGAACCAATTGAGCCAAATAGTGATTGGCTACTTTAACCCCTTTTTTAAGAGGCCATTTTCTAATACTTCTGGCTAAAAAACGCATAGCACATACACCTATAATAGGCACAGGAGCCAACATGTCGTTGCACGTATTTTTAATTCCTTTTTTTATCGCATTTTCCCAATTGATAACAGCTGGAATTTCAACAGGATAATACATTTGTCCTTTAGGAGCCAATGCACCTTTAGCAAAACGTACTCTTTCAAGTTCTTTTTCTGTTAAAGTAGTTACAGTTTCCATTACCGGGTCACTGATTAAAAAAGTATCATCAGTTTTTCCATAGACCACCAAATTGTGAGCATTGAAATGAAAACGATATTCGTCTGGGAAATAAGTAAGATTATAAACACCAACTTGTAAACCTGTTGGAATATTATTTTTTAAATTGTCTTCTAAAGCTTTTTGAGCCTTTTGATTGTTGGAAAACTTAACACGTTTGACTTTAATCCCTAATCTTTTGGCCGCTTTGTTAAAAATAAAACCAGGCATTGGACGATAACTAATTGCAGGTGCATGATTCACTTTAAGAATTGGTAAGTAAAAAAAGAAAAGTCCTGAACCAATACCAAAAACCATAGGTTCACTAATATTTATTCCTTGATGCTTCAAAAGATTAGAAGCAACTCCATTTTCACAATGGGCTGATTGATGATGAATAAAATTAGTTTCCATTATTCTCCTTTAAAGTTTTTTAATTCATCTACCGATATTTCAAAAGCTTCAGCATATTTTGTCAAAATTTTGTCATTTAAATTTTTAAAAACAGAAGGTTTTCCGTGTCTTTTAACTCTCCATGACCACATCTCAACATAACTTGCCAAAATACTCCAATCCATTTTATGCAATTCCATAAAATAAACGATAGGACTAGAAAGTCCTAATCTTATAGCAGTTTTCGCCTGTTCAACTCTTTCATTAATATCTTGAATAGAATTTTCTAAGGCTATACTTTTAGGTTCCCAACCCGTACTCAAAGCGGTAGTATAATTCCCATTTTCGTCGGTGGCATAACACAATTCTTTCATATTATTATTGGAAAGATTGCCTTTATCCTGTGGTACTTCTTCTTTCTTCATTTATCTTTTTTCCGAAAATTTTTTATTTGTTTTTTCATGGTCGTCAAGAACCTCTATTTTCATTCCATTGGAAGAAAGTTTTCAATTCATCGGGGGTTTCTCTTGGATGAATAAGTTTATTTCAGCTTCAAAAAGCAATTCATCATTACAAAACGTAGTACATATCATGGTACAAATACTGTAATCGTCTGTATCAAAACGAGAGTGTAAAATAGCATCTGTATTGATGGTGCTACCAACCTGAGGCAAGCCAATTACTTTAACCTTTTTTATTCCGCTGATAAAGCCAATAACTTCAACATTTTCCTTTACCTCTTGATTTTCATCTAAAAAAAAAGATTGCCCAACGATGGCAGAACACGTTTGTGCAGCATTTTCGATTAAACCTACTTCTGCAAAAACTCCGTTTTCGACAAAAATATTTTCTGATTTAATTTCAAAAACAGTTTTTACTTCTTGATTACTCAATGCTAATATCCAATCGACCATAAGCATCGGCTTACGATGTGGCAAATAATGTTTTATATCGATTGTATTTTCGTACTGCTCCATATTTTAAGATGCCAAAACGGTTTTCATCTGACCGTGTGCAATTTCAACGTTATTAATTTTTGAAGAAATATCAACCAAAGTTACCCCCATGAATTCATGAAGTACATTTACAGTGGTTTCAATTTGTTCTCCTAATTTTGGTAACTGAAGAATTTCAATTGTTTTGATTGAACCAATATATCCAGTTGGTGCAGGTTCTTGTTTTAGAAAAAACTGGTATCCCGTATATAATGCAACTGATTGTGCCATATGTTCGATTAATCCAGATTCCTGAAAAACACCTTCTTTTACAAAAATATTGGCTTCAGGAACTGTTAAACCGGCAGTAATTTCATTTTCAGCAAAAAACAACAACTTGTCCACCATTACAAATGGAAATTTCTGTGGAATTAAATTTTCCACAAAAGCTTTATCTAGTATAGGTAATGTTATATTTTCCATCTAGCAAACCGTTAAATAAGCATAAGCATAAGAAAATCTTCCGCTTTCCGGAACAGACAGTAATACTTTATCGCCTTTCTTTAATTTTCCAGAATTCATTAGTTCTTCCAACATCAAATAAATCGATGCTGAACCCACATTACCTACACTTTTAAGGTTCATAAACCATTTTTCCATAGGAACTTCAAT
>JBDTNG010000077.1:0-6913 GCA_039933895.1 Flavobacterium sp.
TCTGATTCCCCATTCCCCAATTACTTTTCCTTCTGTAGTATGAACTAAATGTCTTGTTGAAATAACTCCTTCTTCTAACGAGAAAATGCCGAATTCCTCAATCGCTTTACTAGCTTGTTGCAAAGTAAGTCCGTAGCCCTGAGAGCGAGCATCGAAGTTGTTATCGCGCTCAAAAAGAGTGAAAGGAATTCTTCGGTGCAAACAAGCAACAGCAAGCGCTACGCCGCCAATGCCACCGCCAATAATAGCAACATGTGGGTAGTTCTCTTTATCAGCTATAGGATGGTTTGCAGAATGAATCAAGCCAGATCCAGAGCATTTTAAGCAAGAGTATAAGTGACCTTTAGGAAGTACTGGAGCTGTACCTTCATCTTTTGTTTTTTCAAATTGATAAAATGCAGTCTGGTAGCGGAGGCGTGCTTTCTTACTGAGTCCTCGACTTTTTTTACCACGTCCCTGACATTCTAAACAAATAGTCCAGCTTCCCTCTACATTTTCCACTTTTTCACTTTTCACTTAATCTTGATTTCTCTATTGCAATTGCGCAAATTTAAGACAAAAGAAGGCCAGTACAAAACGCCTTATTTTCTCATAAGGAATAATAGAAAGACAATTCATTCTCGAGTAGTGCTTTTTCATCAATTAAACATTATTTTTGGTAAAAAAACAGAAATGGATAAAATGATATTTTTAAGCATTATAGCTGCAATTGGTGTTTCTGTTTCACTGCTATTGGCTTTTTTCTTATTAACTGTAAAAACAAATAATAAACAGGCAAATAGGCTATTTGCAGCTTTTTTAATTTTATCAGCAATTGATCTTAGCGGTTTTTTTATTTATGATTTTATAAGCAATCGCCAAAACTTAGAGATTTTTAGGTGGACTTCCTGTTTGTTAATCATGCCTTTATTTTATCTCTACGTTTTATCTGTTTGTTTTACAGATTTTCAATTAAAGGCAAAACATCTACTTCATACAATTCCTTTCATACTGATAAATATAGTCTTAACTCCTCGATTCTATCTGACCGAAGGAATAGCAAAAGAGCGCATTTTTAATTTCCATGATAAAATGCCTGAAATATTTTTTTTTCAGATTTTAGTTGAAGTTCAATATCTGTTTTACATCATAAGTGTACTTCTTATTTTGAAAAAATATAAAGAACTATATCTTGAAAATTATGCCAATGCTAGTACATCAACCTATAAATGGTTGATGCAAATGACAATTGCTTTTTTAGTTGCACATACTTTTGTAGCCAGCAAAAATTTATTGAGATTTACAGGTTTCAAGGATATATTTCTTCGGGCAAATGTTCTCGTTGGAGTTCTTGCTTTATGCATAACGTGTTGGTTTGTTCTGAAAGCGTTGAATTATCCAGAACTTTTTAGAGGAATTAATTCTAAACTAGAACTAGCAAAAGATATTCTTCCAAATTTAGCGGAATCAAAAAACAGTAAGGATCCAGCCATTACTTCTCAAATCGAAACATTAAAAAAATATATGACAGATCAAGAACCTTATCTTGATCCTTCGCTTACCATTCAACAGCTTTCCAATCAGATTAATATTCCTGTTCGTGATTTATCCGTTTTGATTAACCATCATATGAATCAGCATTTTTTTGATTTTGTAAATGAATATCGTATTCAAAAAGCGATGGGAATTTTAAAAAATCAGTCTAAAAAGGATTTAACGGTTTTGGAAATCTTGTATGAAGTTGGTTTTAATTCAAAATCGTCGTTTAATACTTCATTCAAAAAATATACAGAACTCACGCCAACAGCCTATAGAAACAGCTCATTATAAGTTGTTTGTAAAAAGTCGTACTTCTTAGTTTAAAAGTCGAACCAATTTCACCTTTAGAAATTGGTTCGACTTTTTTTTGTCGGTCGCCTATCGAAAATTTCTAAAGCAAATTTGTCTCAAATTAATAACAAGTTTAAAATTAGAAATCATGAAAAAAGCAAACCTCTTTATTTTTTTACTGCTGCCTTTATTTTGTTTAGCACAATCGACATTAAAACTAAAAGGGAAAATCTCCGACGAAACAACTCCATTAGCTTGGGAAAATATTATCATCTCAACTCCTGAAGGAAAAATTGTTGATGGAACCACCAGTAAAGAAGATGGCACGTTTGAAATAAACATCAATAAAGGTTTATACAAAATAAAGATTAGCCCATTAGGTTTGATAGGTTGGGAAAAAGATATTTTAATTGAAAAAGACATGAATTTAGGTTTGATTCTTTTGACTAAAAAAACGAACAATCTAGAAGAAGTGGTCATTAAAAGTAAAAAAAGAACCATTGAACAAAAAATAGACCTACTGATTTATAATGTCGAAAATAACATTGCAACAGCAGGAGGAGACGCGCTTAGTGCTATCAATACTGCGCCTGGAGTTGTTGTGCAAAGTAATACAATAAATATATTAGGAAAAGGTTCTTCTCGTGTTATGATTGATGGTCGTATCATTGAATTGTCAGGAGAGGAATTGAATGGTTTTCTAAAATCAATTGCTGCAAATGACATAAAAAATATCGAAGTTATTACCAATCCACCAGCAAAATATGACGCAAATGGTACTGGAGGTCTCATCAATATTAATTTAAAAAAAGGAACACGTGATTCTTGGAAAAACACATCAATACTATCTTATGATCAAAATAAGTATGATATCTATACTTTAAGAAATAACTTTTTTTACAACAAAAATAAATTCCGTTTTAATATAAGTGCGAATGCAAAATCTGGATACCGAAATGCTACAGAAAATTTAGCATTATCTTTTCCCGATGGATTGCAAAATATGGATAGTCAGTCAAAAATCAACGAAGGAAATGTTTCAGGAAAAATAGCCCTAGATTATGATATTTCTAAATCTACCACTATTGGATTTCAGTATTTGAATGACAGTAATAATCCTAATTTTAAATCTGATATTATCATTAAAAATTACAATACCGAAAATAATATTGACAACATCGTTTTGAATAATGGTTTCAATAATAAATATTCAGGCAATCAAACGTATAATGCCCATTTACTAACAAAATTGGATACTTTAAACAGAAAACTTTCGGTTGATGTTGATTATTTCAATTATGATTCAAAATTTGATCGTGATTTTACAACCAAAAAATATTCTTCAGACATGACTTTCCTAAGTTTAGATCAGTCCGGAAGAAACATCTCTCATCAGAACATTGACAACAGAAGTTTCAAAGCTGATATGGAACATCCTCTTGAATTTGTAAATTTATCTTATGGGGCCAAAGTAAGCTTTACAAAAAGTAAAAGTGGTTTGCGTTATTACAATACTATTACCGGAACTCCAGAATTAGACCTTAACCAATCTAATGAATTTGAATATGGGGAGAACAATCAAGCCGTTTATATCAATGGAAATAAAAAAATCAATGATCAGTTTACTATTCAATTAGGTTTAAGAGCTGAAAATACGCAGACTGATGGTTTTTCTGCCAACTTAAATCAGCAAATCAAAAACAAGTATTTCAAATTATTTCCAACGTTTTATTTGTCTTACAAAAAGAGCGAGAACAACAGTTTTAATTTAAATTATGGAAAAAGAATCAATAGACCGCGTTTTGATTTATTAAATCCGTTCCGAACTTACATCAATAGTAACAGTTATTCCGAAGGAAATCCATTTTTAAAACCGTCTTTTAGTAATAATTTTGAGTTGTCTCATTCGTATAAGGAAATATTGAGAACCAGTGTTTTTCTAAATTTCATTACTGATGGTTATGGCGTGATATTTACTTCAAATCCAACAACAAACACACAAGTTGTCACTAGAGAAAACTATTACAAAGGGATTACATACGGCATTGGAGAAAGCTATTCGGCAGATATTACAAATTGGTGGTCAACGGAAAACACATTGTATCTTTTAGGTTCGAAAACCAAATTTACATCAGGAATTAATGCAACGCCAACAAATGGTCTTCAGTTAGATTTTTCGACAAGCAATACTTTTTCGTTAAGTAAGGCAACAAAATTACAAGTAGAGTATACTTATAGTTCTACGGTTAAAAGTGGTTTGTATACGATTGGCTATACTTCGGGTTTAAATATTGCATTAAAGCAAAACGTATTCAAGAAAAGTCTGCAGATTGCATTTCTGGCTAACGATATTTTTAATACGGCTTATTTGAAAGATTTTAATTCAAATGTGAATGGCATAAAACAAGTTTACAGTCAAAACGAAAGCAGTAGATTTTTTAGACTTTCTGTAATTTACAATTTCGGAAATACTAAAATAAACATGAAACAACACGATTTCGGAAATGAAGAAGAGAAAAGAAGAATTGGGAAGTAGTTACGTATTGTCAACAAAAAAAGCACTTCAAACGAAGTGCTTTTTTATTACGAATAGGTTCTACTTTTCATATTCGGTTTCAATATGCTTGATGCTATCAATCATACTTTGTATTTTATTGTATTCCTTTTGTTTTGCTTTTTTACCTAAAATAAAATAAGCATACAACATCCATCCAATAAAAACGGTCAATGTAATAATTTTCATTCCTATTGGCATTGGTTTCATTACTTCAATAAAATAAAATACAAATGCCAGATTTAACAGAATGAAATAGGCGAGAGCGCATTTTGTACTTACAAATTGTTGAAAAGCATAATACTGTTCCAATTCAAGCAATACTTTTTTAGGAGCTGTAGTCAAATCAATTTGGCGCAATTTGTAAGCTTGATAGATTCGGATGGCTGAGAAACCAAAAATAGTGACCAACATTAATCCAACTCCAACATAAGTGGTTGTCATTTTAAAATCAATTAATGAAACAATCCAGGTTATAAATATCATTGTTAAAAATAATATAGCTACTTGAAGTATAATTTTATTTCCCATTGATCGCTTTTCTTTTTTGGCTTTCGAAATGATTTGGGACACATCAGGAACAGCAGTTTCTTTTTGCTGGTTCCATATTTCTTTTAGGTTATCAAATTCTTTCATATTTTGTATAAATAGTGCTTAATTGTTGTTTTATTCTGTGAATTTTTACTCTCAAATTACCTTCTGAAATTTCAGTAATGGCTGCAATTTCATGATAAGGAACTTCTTCCAGTAATAGCGTGATAATTAACCTGTCGGCTTCCGAAAGCTCGCTGATACATTTGTATAAAAGCTGAACTTGCTGTTCTTTGTCTTCCGTTTCGTCTTCTCTCTTGATGATTGAAACATCAATATCGACACTTTTTTTATTTTTCTGACTTCTCAAATGATACAGACAAGTGTTAACGGCAATTCGGTAAATCCAGGTGCTAACTTGTGAATCTCCACGAAACTTATCAAGATTTTGCCAAGCTTTTATAAAAACTTCCTGTAATAAATCATCGGCTTCCATAGCATTTCCGGTATAACCCAGACACAAACGATGTACTTTTGATGAGTATGTTTGATAGATTTCCTTAAAAAAGGCTTCTTGTTTTTGGTTGACTGTCACAGTTATGATTTTAAGATTTTAAGAAAGCATCAATTTCAGCAAGGAACCACTGTGGTTGATCGTACATGATAAAATGTTTACTATCGGCTACTTTAATGGTTTTGTTTTTCAATAATAAATATTGTTCTCCGTATACTTTTTCGCTGTTTTCTTTGGTTTGAAAAACGCTAGCCATTACTAATATTGGTGATTTGATGTTAGCAATGTCTTTTCTTAAATCGGTTGTTGCCATTTCAATATAAGTGCTTCCTAAAGTTCTTCTGTCGCTATTGAAACTCCATTCTGCAATCTTTTTAGCGTGAATAGAATCGCTCACCTGATTCATCATGGCTTTCGTTGTGTTTTTGATGTATCCTTCGTTTGGCAAGGATTTAAAGTAAGCAATTACCCCTTCTTTATTAAATTGCGGATTGGCTTTCAAAGATTCTGCAGTGGTAGCTGGATTTCCTATGGCTGATATAAAAGGAAGACCATCAACGCAAATTCCTTTTCCAAACAAATCTGGTTCGGTACTTTGCAACCAAAGTGTCATAAAAGCGCCTAAACTATGACCCATTAAGATTGGTTTTTTTAGTTTTTTATCTTTTACGTATTGGATAATTTGATTTCTAACGGTTTTAAGAATTTCTTCATCGTTAATTGGTTTCACACCTGCGAATCCAGCTAAAGTTAAAACGTGTAATTCGTAGTTGTTTTTTAAATGATCCACGGTTTCATTCCAAACGTCACCGCTGCAAGAATAGCCCGGAATTAAAATAATAGGTTGGCCTTTTCCAATGACTTTTACTTCAAAGGATGGTTGGTTTTGAGCAAATACGTTTACAAATGCAAGAATTGCTAATACTAAGATGATTACTTTTTTCATGTTTATTAATTTTAGTTTGTTTATTTATTTTCTCTTTTGATACAAACCGAAATCAATTGTTACAAAAAAAAGTATTTTTTTAAGTATTTATTTCTAAATCCTTGATATAGTCTTGGTTTTCGTAGAAAAAACGTTCGAAGGCATCCATGTTTTCATGGAAGAAATCGAATATATCAGGCCATGTACTTTTATTATTTAAGCTAATTCTTTCTTTTTCAACCCAAATACGACTGATTATTTTTCCGGTTTCCAAATGGTAATTTCTTTCTAGGATTACTTCTGGAATATAATCTTCAATTAGAATGGCTTTCAAAGATTCAATTTTTTCAAAATAAATCTTTCTTTTCTCTTCGTCTTTCGGTTCAATGTCAATCAGTACTTGAGCTTTCTTGTTATCCACAAAGAATTTAAAAGAGAAATCTTTAATTTTTGTATCATAAAGAATCCATTTGCGAGGATAGGCTTCGGCAAAATTGGTCCAGAATTCTTTCTTAATTTTTATACTTTCTTCTTTACTATACATACTTTTGGTTTTGATAAAATTGCTCAATTCATTTTT